>NZ_JBTOQI010000017.1:0-72821 GCF_055283875.1 Pseudomonas sp. HP_14
GCCCCCCGCGGCCTTGTCCTACCGGCTCCCCCGCGCCCCCCGCCCCCCCTCCCACCGCACCCCCCCCCCCCCCCCCCCGCCCCCCCCCCCCCCCCCCCCCCCCCCCCCCCCCGCTCCTACAGGCCCAACGTTTGCTGCGCGGTGGTGCCGATCAACCCTACAACGGCAGCGCCATATAAAACTGGGTGCCCTGCCCTGGCCTGGAATAAACGCCCATACGGCCGCCATGCAGCTGCACGATTTCCTTGCACAGCGCGAGACCCAGACCGGCACCGCCCTTCTTGCGGCCGACCTGGACGAAAGGTTCGAATATCCGCCCTTGCTGGCCGTAGGCGATGCCTTCGCCATTGTCTTCCACGCTGATGATCACCCGTTCGCCATGGCGGCGTGCCTGCAGGCGAATCAGGCCATTTTCAGGGGTGTGACGCAGTGCGTTATCCAGCAGGTTGTCGAGTACGCGTTCAAGCTGGGCGCGGTCTGCGTGCAGTCGGGGCAGTGGATCCTGCGTTTCAATCGACAAGACAATGTCTTGATCATGGGCTTTTGCGTCGAAGCGCTGTCGTGCCTGCTCCAGCATCTCTTCGATTGAGACGGGCGCAAGGGTAAGTTTCTGCAGGCCATTCTGATAGCGGGAAAAATTAAGCAGGTCATTGATGAGTTGCATCAAGCGCTGCATTTCTTCGTTGACCGTATCAAGCAGGTCTGACTCCCGGGAATCCGCCGGGAATTTCGCACGCTCGCGGAACAGACCGAACGCCATGTGCATGCCGGTCACTGGCGTGCGCAGCTCATGAGAGGCGCGCAGCACAAACTCGCTGCGAACCCGTTCAAAGGCTCGTTGCTCGGTCACATCGTGGAGCACCATCACCGCGCCTAGAATATGGCCTTTGCTGTGGCTGACCGGCGTCAGGCTGTAAGTCAGCAGTCGTGACTCGCCGTCCACCTCGATGGCAAGATCCTCCGGCGCGCGCTCTAGTGTGCCGCCGCGCAGGGTCAGATAGAGCTGCTCATCCAGTTCGGGGCGCTGCAGCGCCTCGCCAAGCCCTTGCCCCAGCTTTGGCTCGTCCCAGCCCAATTGGCGCTGGGCAACCGGATTGAGGTGCTCCAGGCGACCTTGGCGGTCAATCATCAGCAAGCCGTCATCGATGCAGTCCAGCACCGCTTGCAAGCGCTGTTGGCCTGCCAGAAGCTCGTCCACGTTAGTGGCCTGATGCTGACGCAATGCTTCGGCCATGATCCCGAAACGTCGGGTCAGCAGATTCATTTCTGCTGCAGAAGAGATCGGCAGGGTTACTTCAAAGTTGCCCTTGCCAATATTATCCGCCGCCTTCGCCAGTGCCTCGATAGGTGCGCCGAAGCGACGAGCGATGCCATGGGCCGTGATGAATCCGATACACAATACTGCAAGCCCAACCAGCCCGAGCAGGCCCGCAACCCATAAAGCCCTTTCACGGGAATGCACTTCCACCTGGCTGATGTTATCCAGCGACTTGCGATGGGCGATCAGCAAGTTATTGCGCAGGTCGTTGAATGCTTCGGTCACCTCCGAATTGTCACGCATCGCACGCGAGGACTGGCGGGACTCTTCATACGCATCAATAAATTTCTGATAGTCCACCCTGGCTTCATGAAAGCCGTTGTCGACATTGTTGCGTTCGTCGTGCTCAACGCCTTGCTCCAGCAGAACCCGGAACTGGTCCTGAAGCTTGCTAAGTGGCTTGGGATCAGGTGTTTCATTGAGCATCATGACCAACTGATCGCCCAGGTTTTGCCGAAGCTTCAGCCCAGTGTCCAGCGTCACGAAGTTCTGCTGGATCAGCGATTCCTGCGAGTTCGCCATCTGCATCACGCTGACGAGCCCAAGCATCAACCCCAACAACGCTACCGTTATCAAGGCCGAGATGCTGAAGAACAGCCGCGTTCGCAACTTCATAGCCAGTTTCATGCCGCGTTAGTCATAGGTTGTACTGCTTGCGTTTGCGATAGAGCGTCGACGCATCGATGCCTAGCGTTTTGGCTGCCTGGTCGAGTGTGTCGCTGGTAGCCAGCACCGCGCCGATATGGGCTTTTTCCAGCTCGTCCAGACTCAGCGCCGCACCGACTCGCGGGGCGTTGCTGGTGGGCTGCTCGGCCATACCCAAATGGGCGATTTCAACCCTTTCCTGCGGGCAGATGATGCTCGCGCGCTCGATCACATTACGCAGCTCGCGAATATTGCCGGGCCAGCGATAGTTCAGCAGGGCGGCTTTGGCCTCGTCGCTGAAACCCCTTGCCGGGCGGGCGTAATCCTTGACGAAGCGGGCCAGGAATCTGTCTGCCAGGGTCAGGATATCTTCGGTGCGCTCACGCAGGGCGGGCAGGTGCAGGGTGATGACGTTCAGGCGATACAGCAGATCCTCCCGGAAACGGCCATTGCGAACCATGTCTTCCAGATTCAGGTTGGTCGCCGCAAGAATGCGCACATCGGCCCGTCGAGTCACAGGGTCGCCGACGCGCTCGTATTCTTTATCTTGAATAAAACGCAGCAGTTTTGGCTGCAAAGCGAGCGGAAAATCGCCGATCTCGTCGAGAAATAGCGTGCCGCCGTCGGCCTGGTTGACACGTCCCAGCGTGCTTTCGCTCGCACCGGTAAAGGCCCCACGGCTGTGACCAAACAGCTCGCTTTCCATCAGCTCTGCGGTCAGCGACGGACAGTTGATAGTGACGCAGGATTTCTTGTTGCGTTTGCTCCAGCCATGAATGGCGCGGGCCAGTTCGCCCTTACCAGTACCTGACTCACCCAGAATGAGTATGTTAGCGTCGGTGGTCGCCACCTGGCGGGCGGTTTCCAGAATCGCCATCATCGAAGGGCTGTGGGAATCAAGGCCATCTTTAGGTTTGCGAATTTCACCTTCCAGCGCTTCCAGCCGCGCCGATAGCTGACGTACTTCCAATTGCTTGGCCGTCGCCAGACGTAGCTGATCGGGGCTGCACGGCTTGACCAGATAATCGGCTGCACCGGCCTGAATCGCATCGACTGCGGTATCTACCGCTGAGTGGGCAGTGACAATCACTACCCGCATCCAGGGTGCCTGGACGCGCATTTGCGCCAGTACATCGAGTCCATTGTCTTCGCCTAGCCGCAAGTCCAGAAAGCACAGGTCGAAGACCTGGCGTTGCAGCAACGTTTCCGCTTGGGATGCGCTGTTGGCGGTGGCGACACTGTAGCCCTCATCTTCCAGGCAATAACGGAACGTGCGAAGGATCGCGGATTCGTCATCCACAAGCAGAATACGGCCCTGATTCTCAGTGGCTGCTTCCATTTTTCCTACGCTCCTTAATGAATTGTCTTGCGTTAGTGTCGGAATAATCGGGCAAGTTGCATGGTTGATTCTGATTGATTATGCGAGCTGCATGGTAGCTATCTGACTGAATTAGATTTAAATATTTGATTTGTAAGGATATTTAATTCAATAACTGCCTGGCACATCGCTTGCGGGTTTCTTTTGCTTTTCACGTTGAGTGATTTGCTCGAAACCCTTACATAGCGATAAGACGGAGAAGTGCCATGCACCCGCTGAAAAAGCTCGCTCTGGCCACAGCCACAATCACCGTGCTGGGCCTGAACCCTTTGATGGCCAGTGCCGCCCAGGGCGATTTGCCCAGCCAGCTTGCCGAAGCACGTCAGGAAGGTTCGATCTGGACCGCATTTGCCCTCAATAAACACCTGAGCCCTTTCAAAATCGACGTAAGCGTTGAGCAGGGAACGGCGGTACTGAAGGGGAAGGTCGAAAATCAGGTTGATCGTGAGCTGGCCGAGCGAATTGCGCTGGACGTCAAAGGCATCGATAAGGTCGACAATCAGCTGCAAATCGATGCCAATGTCGCCGCGGAGCCTGGCGCCAAGGCCAGCATGGCCCAGCGCTTCGAAGACGCTACGCTGACCGCAACCGTGAAATCCAAACTGTTATGGAGCAGTGTCACGCAGGCGCTGAACATTGATGTGGACGCTAAAAACGGCGTCGTCACCCTCAAAGGTCGTGCGCAGAGCCCGGAAGCCAAAGAAGTCGCCGGTAGCCTGGCGACCAACACCGATGGCGTGGTCAGTGTGAATAACCTGATCAGCATCAGTGCCGCAGACTCCATAGCGTCACGCACCGATCCACAGGCCAATAGTCCGGCTGAAGACATCAGCGATGTGTGGATCACCAGCAAGGTCAAATCCAGCCTTATCTATAGCCGCAACCTCGATGGCCTGAATATCAAGGTCGATACCAAAAGCGGGTT
Organism: Pseudomonas sp. HP_14; assembly: GCF_055283875.1. Classification (NCBI taxonomy): domain Bacteria; kingdom Pseudomonadati; phylum Pseudomonadota; class Gammaproteobacteria; order Pseudomonadales; family Pseudomonadaceae; genus Pseudomonas; species Pseudomonas sp. HP_14. The sequence continues at coordinate 4,267 of NZ_JBTOQI010000017.1, forward strand.
GGTCAGCCTCAACGGTATTGTCGCCAATTACGCTGAAAAAGAACTTGCGGTCGAGATCGCGCGGAATATTCGCGGCGTGAAAGGCGTCAATGCGGATGCCCTGAAAGTCATGACCCGGACAACAGGCTGATCAGCCTGCCAGGGAAGCTCGTGCATCCTGCACGACCCATGACGGGTGATCGTGCAGGATGCTAGCAGGTGATTTTGTTTTGTGTTTTTAAGTCATTGATTTATATGAATATTATTGTTGTTGAAAAGCTGGCACGCAGGCTGCAATAACCTATTCATACAAGCCGTGACTAACCGGCAACAAGATCAAGTTTGACGCCCGGTGTGGCGTCAGGAGCAACCAGATGAACCGTCAGCGTCTTACTCAACTGCGTATTTCGCCTCAACACATTCAGCAGGGCCTGTTCGCCAGTCTTGCGCTGATGGTCACTCTGATTGCAGTTCAGCAGTTTCAGCAATGGGATAACTCCCGCCAAGCTGCACAGATCAAGCAGCCCTTCACCTACAGCCAGTCCTATTCCAACGCCAGCGCATCGATGGCTCGGGATACCTCGCTGAGCCTTACGCCTGTTGACCGCAAGGCTCCTGTAAGTGAAGTGCAGCACCAGCAAACCTGGGTTTTTTGACCCACAGCAGTAATAGCAGCATCCATTAAAAGCAGATAAGGAGAGTCATCATGTTGAGTTGGGCAATCACGTTTCTGATCATTGCCATTGTCGCCGCTGTACTTGGCTTCGGTGGTATCGCAGGCACCGCAACCGGTATCGCGAAGATCCTCTTCGTCGTATTCCTGGTTATGTTCGTGGTCTCGTTCTTCTTTGGCCGTCGCGGCCGAGGCTGAATATGCGCACGTCTCTGCACTCAATCGCAGCCGCCCTGTTAATGGGCGGTAGCGCGATGGCGATGGCTGCCAATGACGGTCAGGCTCGGGTCAATCAGTTACTGGGATCTGACCCTGAGTACCGATCCACTTGGACTTCAGTGATCAAAAAGGAGGAGCGGTTGCCCGACTGGGTGATCAATCTTTCCGGCGCCAGCGAGCAGCAGATGACTGCTGTGCCTGAGGATGGCGAGAATTACCTTGTAGGTCCTTTGTGCGAAACCGCTGAAACCTGCAAGAGCCAGCGTCTGCTCGTGGCCTTTAGCCTCGACAAGGACAAAGCCTATGCGCTGCTGGTAGATGTGCCGGCTGGCCTGCCTTCGGACAAGTCGCCGACACGTCATGCAACCTATCGATACCTGGGTGAACCCGATGAGGGTATGCAGGGCATGCTTCAAGAGCAGCTTCGCAAAGACCCAAATTGGTATTGATGCAACGTATTCAAGAACAGAGAGCTTCCTTGTTCGGGATGCTCTTTCAGATGCGCGATTTGAAAAGACTCGCGCATGACCAGGGGGCCGGGACGCTTTGATTGTTCGGATCGGAGTGACCTAGGAGTACAGGGAGTACTCCCGACGAGGGCCGGGTCAGGAAGAACCGCGACGCAAGTCCATGATGGTGATCTCGAATCCTCGGGAAAACATCGGCTGTCTTGCGTTGCGTTTTATCATTTCAGCTCGCGTAACGCCGCCACACATCCGACATTTCATGTAAGAACTATCCTCTTTTCTCCCCCGCCATATTCTGTTTGATCCCTTGTGCTTAATTTTCCAGATGGTCTCTAGAGGGCGAATTAGCCACCTTTTAGCCAATTCGCGGTACGTCTTTGTCGTTTTCAGGCATGTTTTTCGTCGCAAACATTATGCCGATTCGGTATGGGGTAGTCGTTTACGGCATTAGACGTTGCGACGATGCGTGGGAATAGTTGCGCCTTTTTTCGTCAGCTACAGAGCCGGATGCTCGCTTGCTGCACCTACTCGGGACAGCTCTGACCGGTAACCGGTGACTTGATGCTGCTGTGGATCAGCGAATTCAGGCATGTGGGTCTAGAGATGTCCGAGCCACTTGAAAAAAGGTAACGACATGAAGAAGGCAAAGCTGAGCCTGGCCTGGCAGATCCTCATCGGTCTGACACTCGGGATTGCACTGGGTGCGCTACTTAACCATTTCAGTGCAGAGAAGGCCTGGTGGATCAGTAATATCCTTCAGCCTGCGGGCGATATCTTTATCCGCCTGATCAAGATGATCGTCGTGCCGATTGTGGTTGCCTCTCTGGTGGTCGGGATTGCGGGCGTTGGCGATGCCAAGAAGCTGGGCCGTATTGGTCTCAAGACTATCCTCTACTTCGAAGTGGTCACGACGATCGCCATTCTGGTCGGACTGGTGCTGGCTAATGTGTTCCAGCCAGGTGCCGGCATCGACATGAGTACCCTGGGTACGGTCGATATTTCCAAGTACACCGCGACCACGGCGGAGGTGCAGCATGACCATGCGTTCATCGCGACGATTCTCAACCTGATTCCGTCTAATATTTTCGCCGCTGTCGCCCGTGGCGACATGTTGCCGATTATCTTCTTCTCGGTGATGTTCGGTCTGGGTCTGGCCAGTCTTGACGCTGAAGTGCGGGATCCCGTCCTGAAGGTGTTCCAGGGCATCTCGGAAACCATGTTCAAGGTCACTCACATGATCATGAACTATGCCCCCATTGGTGTGTTTGCCCTGATCGCCGTGACCGTTGCCAACTTTGGCTTCGCGTCCTTGCTGCCATTGGCCAAGCTGGTGATTCTGGTTTACGTGGCCATCGCGTTCTTCGCTTTCGTTGTGCTTGGGTTGATCGCCCGCCTGTTTGGTTTCTCAGTGATCAAGCTGATGCGCATCTTCAAGGATGAGCTGATCCTGGCTTACTCGACGGCGAGTTCTGAAACAGCGCTGCCGCGCGTGATCAGCAAGATGGAAGCCTATGGCGCACCGAAGGCTATTTGCAGCTTTGTTGTGCCGACCGGTTACTCGTTCAACCTCGACGGTTCGACCTTGTACCAAAGCATCGCGGCGATGTTCATTGCACAGCTGTACGGCATTGATCTGTCTATCGGTCAGCAGTTGATGCTGGTCCTGACTCTGATGGTGACCTCCAAAGGTATTGCAGGCGTACCGGGGGTTTCTTTCGTGGTGTTGCTGGCGACGCTGGGCAGCGTGGGCATTCCGCTTGAAGGCCTGGCGTTCATTGCCGGTGTCGACCGGATCATGGATATGGCGCGCACTGCGCTGAACGTGATCGGCAACGCACTGGCCGTACTGGTCATCTCCCGCTGGGAAGGCATGTACGACGATGCCAAGGGCGAGCGCTACTGGAACTCCTTGCCGCACTGGCGCAGCAAGGAGCCTGTTCCGGGTGCAGAGCCTATTCCGTCGAATAACGCATAAATGCTGGCGGCGGCGCCTGAATCGCGGGCAAGCCCTGCTCCCACAGGTGGGTAGTGGTCTCAAGCTCACGCAAGACCGGTAGGACCGAATTTATTCGGGAAGGCGGTACTCCAGGCAATGTATATGCTGTGGAGGTACTGGCCTCTTCGCGAATGAATTCGCGTTGTGGGAGCCGGGCTTGCCCGCGATAAGAACAACGCGGTCACCTAGACAGGCTGCGGTGCCTGAATCGCGTGCAAGCCCTGCTCCCATAGGTTTCTTATTGTGCAAACAAACCCCGGCATGCCGGGGTTTGTTGTTTCTGTGACTGGCTCAGGCCTGAGCCATGGCGTCGTTGAGCGACTTTTCCAGCTGCGCTTTGTAGCGCAGGTACAGGATGGTCTGTCCGCGAGCCTCGTCCAGCAGCCCTGATAGATCCAGGTCGGTGATGTAGCAGCGATAGTGCTCAGGCTCCGTACGTCGCTCAAGGATCTGACGGGCTACGACGCTGAACAGCTGATCACCATGCTCCAGTTCGGAAAACTCATTGTTGTCGCAGTACAGCGTGACGCTGACCTGGCCGGGCGATGCTTCTTCGACGATCGCCTGCACGTCATAAAACGGCTTGCTCGGTGCGGTCGGCGCACTGCGCGACTCGATCCGTCGGGCACGCCCTGCCCCGGACGGCAGCACTTGATAGTAAAGCGTTTCAAGAAATCCCGGTGCGCTGGAGTTGTCCACAGGCAGCATGGCGCTACGGCGATAAACCAGTGAATGGAAGAAGCGCTGCAGCGGCACCAGTAAGCTCAATTCATCGTGATAAGGAACGCGCTGATGCCAGAGCGCGTTGTGCTCATCAAGTGCGTAGAGGTCCGCTTCGGTCTCGTTGACCCGGTAAAACACCTGAATGCATTCGGGCTGGCCGTGGGGCAGAATCAGCGCCAGGTCGTGATCACTCAGTGCGTGTGGGTCCAGGTGCAAGGGGCTGTAGCGCGGTAGCTCTTCACCTAAATATTCGAACAGACCCGAAAGGCTGTTGATCACCACATGGGTCACCGGTTGAGCCGGGACCATTTCCAGCACGTGATACTGCTGTTGCACCTGAATCAGATAGCGATGGTTGAGGCTTGCGGCGTGCAGCAATTGCGCTGTCGCAACCAGCTCTTCAACGCGCTGGGCGATGGCGGGGGCGCGGTTGTGACAGAAACAACGCACTCGAACAGCAGGCTGCATCGCTCCCTCAGGCAGATTGCTCAGCAGCTCGCTGAGGCAATCGAGCAGCGCGTGGACGCCGTCATAGCGGCTGACAAGGATTTCATTCCAGCTATTAAGGGTGATCTGGTCCAGGGTCAGAACAAGGTTTTCCCGTACTCCGGCGTAGCTCAATGAGTCTGTACGCTCGGTGGTCATCAGGATGTTCAGGTCCCGGTGATGCCTGAGAGGATCAACGCCGACGTTTACCAGCAACAGAATCTCGCTCGGTACTGCGGGACTCAACAGGCGCTCTTCGCTGACGACCTCCAGCGGCACCGGGATTTGCTGTTGCAGCGCGCCCAGTAGATTGAACAGCTCAAATTCACTCAGGTCGCTGCTGCCCGGATGCAGCGCAAGCCGTGTGGTGCTGTCGATCACGTTGTTGCGATGGCACCAGGTCAGCAGTTCAAGCAGCTCGCGGCTGCGTTTTATCGGCGAGAAGTTAATCCACTCGTGGACACCCAGGCTGCCGTTATACAGCGCCCACTGAGCTTTGCCCGGTTCGCGCTTGTTAGGCGATTGCACCAGTGTCAGGGTGTCTTCAGCCAGGTCAGGTGCAATACCCGGATTGATGAATTCAACCTTGCCAGCCTTGCGTTCAAACGCCGCATACAGTCGGCGGCCGAGTACATTCAGGTCCCTGGCGGTTGCCGAACTGGCCACGTTTTGCTGGCGAGCCAGCTGCGTCAGGAAGCGATAGCTGTAATTGAGTTCGTTGACCAGTGCACGACGCTCGTGGGCGACCTGACGCACTTTCCATTGGCTGCGACTGTCGAGCAGCAGCAATTGGCGTTCGTCCCAGCCCCATTCCTGAGTCAGGCGTTCGAGCAATTGCCGTTGCCAACCGGTATTGCGCAGACGCGTCGAGCCCGTCAGTTTTTTATTCACCTTGAGGTACAGGCTACGGCGTACCAGCTCCAGCCGCTCAAGCTCGCCGCGCTCGATCAGGTACTCCTCAATGCGCCGGTACACCACCATATAGGGGTCCAGTTCATCCAGATCCACACGGTTGGCAAACACCGCTTTCTTGAAGCGCAGGCTCAGGCACTGAACCTTCGGATGCTCACTGGCGTAAACCTCTGTCAGCAGCAGTTTGAGCACCGATTTGTAGGGCGACTCGATACCTTTGAATAACTGCCATAAACCGGCGCCGAGGAACTCGCCAGGCGGGATAACAGCCATATGACCCAGGTCGAGCACTTCGTCCTCGCGGATAAAGCGCTTCGACAGCAACGTATGGGTGTAATCGGCGTAGCGCTGTTCTTCGTAGCTCGGCACCAGCCACCACATCGGTGTGCGGCCTGCGAGCCAAATGGCGGTGCGGTAGAACTCATCCAGCAGCAAGTAATGTTGAGTCGTGCCGCAATTGTCGGAGCTGAGCTGGGTATCGCGCTCGCCCGCGACGAAGCGTTGCGGGTCAATCAGGAAAAAGTGGGCTTCAGCGCCCTGGCTGTCTGCCCACGCTTCCAGTGCCTGGCATTTCTTGCGCAGCTCGGCGATTTCATCGGGGCTCAGCTCAGAGTCATGGCAGACCCAGACATCCATGTCGCTTTCTTCAGCTTGCGCCAGAGTGCCCAGGCTGCCCATCAGGAACAAACCGTGAATAGGCTGTCGCGCATGGCCGCGCCGCGCTTTATACGAGAAAGACCGGGTCAGGCGTTGGGCTTCAGCCAATGCAAGGCTGGCGGGTTCGTAATGAGAAACGCCTGCGGGCGTGCTGCCGGACACATAACCGGGCAACAACGGATGATTCACGTGGAAGAACAGCGGCAGCAGATTCAGTACGGTTTGCTGGCGAGTCGACAGACCCTCCATGGCACGCGCAAGCCGCCCGTTGTTCAGGGTCAGGAAACGGCTGCGGAGCTGGGAAAGCACCTTGCGGTCAATGCCTTCATCCAGGTCTGGACGGATTTCGGAGTTACGCGTCATTACAACTCAAACCGGCTGTCGGGCTCGAAAAGGGCAGCATTGAAGTGGTGAGCAAGACGGCGGGCAGGACGGCCTGAAACGTCAGTCTGTTTTTATTCTGGCGCCATTTTTTTATCGGCGCAGTTTTTCATAAATGAAGGGCCCGCTAAACCTTTTTCGGCTCGCGGACCCTCGCGGTGATCAAGCAGCTTGTTTGGCGACGTTGAGGATAGTCAGTAGTGACTGTGCGTGCTCGGCAGCTTCCAGCCCAAGGCTGGTCAGATAACCGCCATCAACCTGTGTGGTAAGGCCTTTTTCGAAGAGTCTTTGTGCGGCTGCTACAGCTGTCGGGGCGGCCACGTGATGGACTTTGAGTCCTTCAAGGGTATTGCCCAGATTGTAGAGTGCGAGGATTTCCAGTTCGGCAACCAGCTCAGGGGTATACGACATAGGTGCTCCAGACTTTTTCTAGTAAGACGCCTTACTGACTGGCGCGGCCCTGGAATCAACGTGTCTGTGCTGCGCTCGTCGGTTCTGGATGACCGTTAAAGCCTGCTCGGCGTGGTAGCCCCGTCGTTCTAGTGGCAGCGAGGCATTTGCAGTGTAGACCTGGTCTGTGGATTTTGCCGAGCCCGATTTATCGAGTGTTAGCCACCGGCCGTCAGTTGGCCGGTGCGCATGTCAGCTCATGCCTCTGGGGGCAGCTCAGGCAGGGCACGCAGCGCTGCTTCATACCATTCGGTGTTGAACGCGCGGTCTTCTTCAAGCAGCGCGTCAATTTCGATAGCCAGAACATGGGCCATCAACTGCAGGATCTCTTCGCGCTCATAGCCAACCAGGGTCAGCTTGTTGAACGTGGCTTTCGCGGCGGGAGGATTGTCGCTTTCAATCTGATTTTCGATGGCTTGAACCAGGGTTGATTCAGCGAATTCTTCTTCATCGTTGTCGAGGGTGTCGGTCATGGGGTGCATCCTTGAGAATTTTTAGTCGGAGCGCATAAATGTGATGGTTAGCCACGGTCCCTGTGGGAGCGAGGCTTGCCCGCGAATGGGTTATCGCGGTCTAACAAGTAAACCGCGTTACCGTCATTCGCGGGCAAGCCTCGCTCCAACAGATTTGGGATTAGCGCGCAGCGAGCAACGCCTGGCCGCGAACTACTGCAGCCTTGACCTGCGCTGGCGCGGTGCCGCCGATGTGATCGCGGGCGTTGACCGAGCCTTCCAGCGTCAGCACGGCAAACACGTCCTGCTCGATCTGATCGCTGAACTTGCGCAGTTCTTCCAGGCTCATTTCAGCCAGGTCCTTGCCGCTTTCAACACCGTACTTCACGGCGTGACCGACGATTTCGTGGCAGTCACGGAACGGCAGGCCCCGGCGTACCAGGTAGTCCGCAAGGTCAGTCGCAGTGGAGAAACCGCGCAGCGCGGCTTCACGCATGATGGCGTGCTTTGGCTTGATCGCCGGGATCATGTCGGCAAACGCTCGCAGCGAGTCGCGCAGTGTGTCGGCGGCGTCGAACAGCGGTTCCTTGTCTTCCTGATTGTCCTTGTTGTAGGCCAGCGGCTGGCCTTTCATCAAGGTCAGCAGGCCCATCAAGGCGCCGAATACGCGGCCGCTCTTGCCACGGACCAGTTCTGGAACGTCAGGGTTTTTCTTCTGCGGCATGATGGAGCTGCCGGTGCAGAAACGGTCTGGCAGGTCGATGAACTGGAACTGAGCGCTGGTCCACAGCACCAGCTCTTCCGAGAAGCGCGACAAGTGCATCATCGCGATGCTGGCGGCCGAGCAGAACTCGATGGCGAAGTCACGATCCGAAACGCTGTCCAGCGAGTTGCCGCCGACGACATCGAAGTCCAACAGTTTGCAGGTCAGCTCGCGGTCGATCGGGTAAGTCGTGCCTGCCAACGCTGCGCTGCCCAACGGCATGCGGTTCAGACGCTTGCGGCAGTCGACCAGGCGCTCGTAATCGCGGCTGAGCATTTCAAACCACGCCAGCATATGGTGACCGAATGTTACCGGCTGTGCGGTCTGCAAGTGGGTGAAGCCCGGCATGATGGTCTCGGCTTCACGCTCTGCCTGGCCTAGCAGGCCTTGTTGCAGGCGGGTGATTTCCGAAAGAATCAGGTCGATTTCATCACGCAGCCACAGGCGTATGTCGGTAGCGACCTGATCGTTACGGCTGCGCCCTGTGTGCAGTTTTTTGCCGGTGATGCCGATGCGGTCGGTCAGACGCGCTTCGATGTTCATGTGCACGTCTTCCAGGTCAACGCGCCACTCGAAGCTGCCCGCTTCGATCTCGGCCTGGATAGTCTTCAGGCCGTCAATAATGGTGTCGCGCTCGGCATCGGTGAGGACGCCGACCTTGGCCAGCATCGTTGCGTGGGCAACCGAGCCCATGATGTCGTGGCGATAAAGGCGTTGGTCGAAGGTGACGGAGGCCGTGAAGCGCGCGACGAAGGCGTCGACGGGTTCACTGAAGCGGCCGCCCCAGGACTGGTTGGTCTTGTCGGTGCTCATGGATTCGCTCGTGATCTGCTGAAGAATGACATGCCCGCGTCTGCTCGCCGGACACACGCGATAATAACAGGTTGGCATTTTTTTATTCGCAGGCAGCTTGCCGCACGGACCGGCAGAGCCGAGACTGGGTCCATGCGAAAAAGCTTACCGAAACACCCCTCGCCTTCAGGGCCAGGCAAAGAATTCTTTCTTCCTGAGTTGTGCCTTCCGCAAGCGCTGTTGGTACTGGTTCTGCTCGCCGAATTATTAGTGCTGGTTCTGGTGCTGGTCGAACCGATGCGCCCGACTTTCGATTGGGTGCGGTTGGCGCTCATGTCGCTGTTTGTGCAATGGATCGTGCTGCTGTCGGCGGCCCTGTTGTGCGGGCTTCGGCCGTGGCTGGCGCGCTTGCCTGCAGGGCGTGCGGGCCTGTTCGGTTGTTTGCTGGTCGTGGCTATCACACTGCTCTGCACCGCGGTCACTGACGTCTGCCAGTTGACCGGCAGGGTGACGTTCGGGGTGATGGTTGAGCGTTATGTGCGCTACGGAGTGATTGCGCTGATCATGTCGGCACTCATGCTTCGCTATTTTTATCTGCAGAGTCAGTGGCGAAAGCAACAGCAAGGCGAGTTGCGCGCCCGTATTGAATCGCTGCAGGCGCGCATCCGCCCGCATTTTCTGTTCAATACCCTTAATAGCATTGCGAGCCTTGTGGCCTCCAACCCGGCGAAAGCCGAACAAGCCGTGCTCGATTTGTCGGACCTTTTTCGCGCAAGCCTTGCCAAACCCGGAAGCCTTGTTACCTGGCGCGATGAGCTGGAGTTGGCGAAACGATATTTATCAATTGAGCAATATCGTCTCGGTGAGCGTCTACAGTTGGACTGGGTGATCAGTGGAATTCCAGACGACCTTCCGATTCCCCAGCTAACCTTGCAGCCATTACTTGAAAACGCTTTGCTTTACGGGATTGCACCTCGCGTCGAAGGAGGTGTCGTAAAGGTAGAAGCGGATTATGAAAGGGGAGAGTTCGTATTGTGTGTAAGCAATCCCTATGACGAAGTTGCCAATCGGCAGACTTCCAACGGCACTCAACAGGCCCTGGTAAACATCGGTGCTCGTCTTACGGCACTTTTTGGTCCGCACGCCAGTCTGAGCGTGGAGCGCCGTGACGGTCGTCACTTCACCTGTCTACGCTATCCTTGTGCGAGACTCACGCAGGAAGCCAGAGCTATATGAATGTCCTGATCGTTGATGACGAACCACTGGCCCGCGAACGGCTGAGCCGGATGGTCAATGAAATTGAGGGTTACCGGGTTTTGGAACCCAGCGCGTCCAATGGCGAAGAAGCCCTGGCGCTGATTGAAAGTCACAAGCCGGATATCGTTTTGCTGGATATCCGCATGCCGGGCCTCGATGGCCTGCAAGTCGCTGCCAGATTGTGCGAGCGGGAAACTCCGCCTGCTGTGGTCTTTTGTACTGCGCACGATGAGTTTGCCCTTGAAGCCTTTCAGGTGAGCGCAGTCGGCTACCTGGTCAAACCAGTGCGGCCTGAACACCTGATTGATGCGTTGAGAAAGGCCGAGCGCCCAAACCGCGTGCAGTTGGCGGCCATGACGCGTCCTGCGGCTGAAAGTGGCAACGGCCCGCGTACACACATCAGTGCGCGGACACGCAAAGGCATCGAGCTGATCCCGTTGGATCACGTGATCTATTTCATCGCCGATCACAAGTACGTCACGTTGCGCCATGAAGGCGGTGAGGTCCTGCTGGATGAGCCTTTGAAGGCGCTGGAAGATGAGTTCGGCGATCGCTTTGTGCGTATCCACCGCAACGCGCTGGTTGCTCGTGAGCGTATCGAACGGCTGCAACGCACGCCTCTGGGGCATTTCCAGTTGTTCCTCAAAGGGCTGAATGGTGACGCGCTGATCGTCAGCCGTCGACATGTGGCTGGCGTGCGCAAGATGATGCAGCAGTTGTAGGAGTGAGCTTGCTCGCGATAAGGTCGGAACGACCGTCATGCTATGGCAGCTTTTTTGTTGTCTTGCGCCTGCTTCGCAGTCGATCGCGAGCAAGCTCACTCCTACAGTTCTATAGATCGCTGATCTGGATCATCACTGCGACCACACAGCGCTGAGCTGATTTGCCTGAACTGTTATTATCCGTCGCAACTATCATGTACGGATTGATCCATGTCCTCTCGCGAAATTCGCATCGCCACCCGCAAAAGTGCGCTGGCCCTATGGCAGGCCGAATACGTCAAAGCTCGTCTGGAACACGCTCATCCGGGTTTGCTCGTGACGCTGGTCCCCATGGTCAGTCGTGGCGATAAGTTGCTCGACTCTCCACTGTCGAAAATTGGCGGCAAGGGACTTTTCGTCAAAGAACTCGAAACAGCTCTGCTGGAAAATCGCGCGGATATCGCTGTTCACTCCATGAAAGACGTGCCCATGGACTTCCCTCAGGGTCTTGGTCTGTTTTGCATCTGCGAGCGTGAAGACCCCCGCGACGCCTTTGTCTCCAACCACTTCGCCAACCTTGAGGCACTGCCAGCGGGCAGCGTCGTCGGTACCTCAAGCTTGCGTCGTCAGGCCCAGCTACTGGCGCGCCGCCCTGACCTGAAGATTCATTTCCTGCGCGGCAACGTCAATACCCGTCTGGCCAAGCTCGATGCCGGTGAGTACGACGCAATCATCCTCGCTGCGGCGGGTTTGATTCGCCTGGGTTTTGAAGAGCGCATTACTGCCAGCATCAGCGTTGACGACAGTCTGCCTGCAGGCGGCCAAGGTGCAGTCGGGATCGAATGCCGTAGCGTCGATGCTGAAATCCACGCGTTGCTTGCGCCTTTGCACCACGACGAAACGGCCATCCGGGTGGTTGCCGAACGCTCCCTGAACAAGCACCTCAATGGCGGCTGTCAGGTACCAATCGCCTGTTATGCCGTACTTGAGGGCGAGCAAATCTGGCTACGCGGTCTGGTAGGTGATCCTTCGGGTAGTTTGCTGTTGCGTGCTGAGGCACGTGCTCCGCAAGCAGACGCTCAGGCGCTTGGCGTTCAGGTTGCCGATGCCCTGCTCGAACAGGGCGCAGAGGGCATTCTCAAAGCCGTTTATGGCGAGGCCGAACGAGAATGAGCGATTGGCGGCTGTTGCTAACCCGCCCTGCCGAAGAGTCCGCTGCGCTGGCGTTGACGTTGGCCGAGACGGGGATTTTCAGCAGCAGCCTGCCATTGCTCGAAATTGAGCCTTTGCCTGCCAGCGCTGATCAGCAGTCGCTGGTTCAGAACCTGGACCTCTACAGCGCCGTTATTGTGGTTAGCAAACCCGCCGCGCGTCTGGGCTTGCAGTGGGTCGCGCAATTGTGGCCGCAGACACCTATCCTGCCTTGGTTCACTGTGGGAGCGGGTACCGCGCAGATACTTCAGGACTACGGCCTGGATGTGAGTTGGCCCGAAAATGGTGATGACAGCGAGGCTCTGCTTGATTTATCCCGACTGCAACAATCCATCGCCATACCCGGCTCACGCGTGTTAATCATGCGTGGCGAAGATGGGCGTGAATTGCTCGCCGAGCGTTTGCGCGGTCTGGGTGTCAGCGTTGATTATCTGCCGCTGTATAAACGTAACCTGCCATATTATCCGCCTTCAACGCTGACTCGGCTTATCCAGGCGGAACGCTTGAACGCGGTGGTGGTCAGCAGTGGGCAGGGTTTGGAACACCTGCGCCAGTTAGCGGGCGATGATTGGCCTGAACTGACGCGTTTGACTTTATTCGTGCCGAGCCCGCGCGTTGCAGAAATGGCGCGCGAAGCCGGAGCCCGAACAGTTGTGAATTGCCGCGGCGCAAGCGCTGCGGCTTTGCTGGCGGCGTTACGGGAACAACCCGGACCTGCTCTTCAGGCGTATTGATCGACTGCTGTCTTTTACCGATTACGCCCAAATGCAAAGGATGGATACGTGAGCGAAACAGCCTTGCCCAAAGATGATTCTGAATCTGTGCTGACACCACCGACCCCCGATCCGTTGCGGCCTGAACGTCCGGCTGGACGGAGTAACGGTCTGGTTGTGCTGGCCTTGCTATTTGGCGTGGGTGGCATTGCTGTCGCCGGTTGGGGAATTTGGCAACTGCGCGCTGTTCAGGCGAGCCATCAACTGCAACGCACGCAAATGCAGGACATCGCCGCTCAAACCCTGACCTTGCAGACCAGCGAGAAGCAGCTCTCCGAGCGTCTGGCGCAGCTGCCTCCTGCTAATGAGCTGGAAGAGCGTCGTCGCCTGGTTGCGCAGTTGCAAGGTGATCAGCAACGCCTGAGCCAGCGGCTTGAGACTGTGCTCGGTGCGAGCCGCAAGGACTGGCGTCTGGCTGAGGCTGAGCATTTGCTGCGTCTGGCCAGCTTGCGCTTGTCTGCGTTGCAAGACATCAACAGTGCTCAGGCATTGGTGCAGGGCGCGGATGAAATTCTTCGCGAGCAAGATGACCCGGGTTCGTTTGCGGCACGAGATCAGTTGGCGAAAAGTCTGGCGTCGTTGCGCAGCATTGATCAGCCCGACCGTACCGGGTTGTTTTTGCAGCTTGCCGCACTGCGTGATCAGGTCGCCCAACTCAATGAGCTGGCTCCTGAATACAAGGATAAAGGCGAGTCGCTGTTGGGCCTCACGAGCGCCAATAGCCAGGACAGCCATCTGGTCCAGTGGTGGAACGAGATATCCCATTACATCCGCATCGATTTCAATGCTGACAAAAACATCCGCCCTTTACTGGCCGGTCAGAGTCTTACCCAGGTTCGCCTGGCGCTGAGCCTCGCTCTGGAGCAGGCGCAGTGGGCGGCTCTTAACGGCCAGCCCGTCGTGTTTGACAAGGCCCTGGCTGAAGCGAAGGAAGTATTGCGTACCAACTTCAATCAGGACGATTCCCAGAGCAAGATGCTCACCGCCCGGCTGGATGAACTTTCCAAGCAACCGGTTTCGGTGATGACGCCCGATCTGGCGCAAAGCTTGAGTGCGGTTCAGGCCTATCTTGAGCGGCGTCATGCCTCGGCAGATGCACCGGGAACTGCGACTAGCCAACCCGCTGAAACGCGGCAGGGGACGAGCCCATGAAGCGTGCCTATGTGCTGTTGTTCATTGCAATCGCGGCCGCAGCGGCGATTGGTGTGGCGATTGCCGAACATTCCGGTTACGTCCTCATTGCTTATCAAAACTTCCGTTACGAATCGAGCCTGTGGGCCACATTAGGCCTGCTGTTCGTTATCTGGCTGGTGCTCGTGGTGATTCGCCTGCTGGTTCGTCTCGTGACGACCTCGGGTTCAGTTGCCAACCCATGGTCCAGGCGTAACCGCAGTCGCCGTGTGCAACTTGCAATCGAGCAAGGGCAGATGGATCTGGTTGAAGGTCGCTGGGCCAGTGCGCAACGCCATCTGCATCGTGCCGCCGAGGCTGAACCGCAACCGCTTCTGTACTACCTCGGGGCAGCCCGTGCGGCTAACGAGCAAGGTCGTTATGACGAGTGCGACAATCTGCTGGAGCGCGCGCTGGAGCGTCAGCCTCAGGCCGAGTTGGCCATTGCTCTAAGCCACGCCCAGTTGCAACAGGATCGCGGTGACAGCGATGGCGCGTTGGTAACCTTGCAGGCCATGAACGAGCGTCACCCTCATAACGCGCAAATTCTGCGTCAGCTGCAGCGCTTGTACCGTCAGCGTGGTGAGTGGTCTGCCTTGATCAAACTCATGCCTGAGTTGCGCAAGGACAAGGTACTGCCACCTCAGGAGCTGGCCGAGCTGGAACGACGCGCCTGGGGTGAAAACCTCACCCTTGCCGCGTACCGCGAGCAGGACGACGATGGACGCTCGGCGGGCCTGCCCGGGCTGGACAATGCGTGGAAAGGCCTGACCTCCGCGCAACGTCAGGAGCCGCAATTGGTGCTTGCTTACGCTGAGCAGTTGCGCCGGTTGGGTGCTGACGGTCAGGCTGAAGAAGCTTTGCGTGCTGCGATCAAGCGCGAATACAACAGCCACCTTGCTCGCCTGTACGGACTGGTGCGTGGTGATGATCCGGCGCGTCAGTTGCAGGTTGCAGAGGGATGGCTGAAAAACCATCCAGATGATCCAAGCTTGCTATTGACGCTTGGTCGGCTGTGTCTGCAAAGCAGCTTGTGGGGCAAGGCGCGGGACTATCTGGAAACCAGCCTGCGTCTGCAACGTAATCCGGAAACCTGTGCGGAGCTTGCTCGCCTGCTGGCCCAATTGGGCGAAACAGAGCGCAGCAATCAGCTTTTTCAGGAGGGCTTGAGCTTACTTGACGAACGACTTCTGGCGCGACCACTTCCGGCATTGGCAAGCTGAAAGCGCTGGCTGAATAGCTGTCTGCGCTAGTGCACGCAGACAGCTATGTAGGAACAATCCTCCATGCTTGTTTGCTGTAGGCAATTTCCTTCAGGAGTTGGTCTGGTGGCTGTCATCCATTGTCTGCAAAGGCCCAGCTAAACAGGGACGTATCCTTACGGCCGCGCCTTGAAAGGGTTGAACGCTTTCTCTACCGTAACTGCCTTCGTCTTACGTTACGGATTTGCCATGCAACTGGCTCACACGCGCTCCCTGTTTTTTCTGGTGTTTATTGCCTGCGCAATGATCATCGGCTGTGTTTTTTATGTGCAGTCTGCGTATGGGCTCTCACCTTGCGTACTGTGCCTGTGGCAGCGGGCAGCTTTCGTTGGCAGCGGCGTTCTGGCGCTGATTGCTACGCTTCATGCGCCGGGCCGGACAGGCTGCCGTGCCTACAGCGCAGTGATTTTGCTATTGATGCTCGCCGGTGCCGCACTTGCTGGCTTCCAGGTCTGGCTTCAGACAGCAACCGTCGATGACACCATTGAAGTTATTGCTCAAGGTGAATGGCTGCTGGACGCTCTTTCGTTAAATCAATGGATCGACAGGTTGTACAGCGATGCCGCTTTCTGCGCAGAAATCTCCTGGTCACTGTTTGGTATCAGCCTGCCGGAGTGGAGCCTTCTGGCCTTCGTCGGTTTAGCAATGGTCATGCTGTATGCGCTTTTCAGGACTACTTTCCGCACTTCGACAGCCGAAAGTCGGGCCGAGGATTAAACACTTGTATGAACTTTCTCTCCTGCGTACCTTGATGGCCTAGTCATGCGGGCATAATCTGGCCCGCAAGCGTTATTGGATATATGCATCATCTGTCGCCCATAAAGCCTGTGTCGTCCACTGCGACGAGCTCAAAACCAGGCCTGCGCAGACTGCATGCCCCTGAAGGGAAGAGATCATCATGTTGGAAAGCTGTCAGAATGCGCAGGAACGCTGGGGCGGGGTCAATAAGCTGATTGATCGCTGGCTGCAGGAACGCCTTGAACTGGTTCGCGTCTACGATGCCCTCGGTGATACGCCCGAAGCATTGGCTGCTGATCGTGAAGGTTTGCAGAAATTCTGTGAGGTGCTCGTCGATTATGTTTCGGCCGGGCATTTCGAAATCTATGAGCAGCTCAACAGCGAAGCCAAGGCATTCAACGATGAGCGCGGCCTTGAACTGGCAGACACTATTTACCCGCGACTCAAAGTGATAACCGAGTCAGCGCTTGCGTTCAATGACCGTTGCGACAGAGGTGATTGCTCCGATTGCACCGCCGTTGCTGCGGAGTTCAACACGCTGGGTGGCTTGTTGCATGAGCGCTTTGAGTTGGAGGACTGCCTGATTGAGGTGCTCCACAACTCCCACAAGGAAGAAGCGGCGACTACTCAAGCCTGATGACTTCTGCGTGAATGAAAAAGGGGTGCCCATGGGCACCCTTTTTTCTGCGGATCGATATGAGGCTTTATTTCAAGTGATCTGTAGGCGCTCACCGAGGTTACGAGGCCAGCGATGGCGTAATGTCAGACAAACCGTGATCGCTGGCCTCGTAACCTCGGTGAGCTCCTACAGGCACCGCGTATGTCTTACTGCGACACCCCAACCAGCTCGATTTCAAATACCAGTGGTGTGAACGGGTCAATCAAGTCACCCGCGCCTTCTGCGCCGTACGCTTCTGCCGAGGGGATGACCAGGCGCCATTTGGCACCCACCGGCATGTTTTGCAGGGCTGTAGTCCAGCCACTGATCACGCTGTCGAGACGAAACCACTGTGGTTGTGTGCTCTGATCGAACACCGTGCCATCGGGCAGGCGGCCGACATAGCGGACCTGCACCCGGCCATCAGCGCTTGGTTTGGCTCCGTGGCCAGCGACCAGTTCGGTCATCAATATGCCGTCTGCCAACTCGGTTACACCAGGTTTGGCCTTTTCAGCCGCCATGAATTTTTGTTCGCTTTCCATGGCCGCTTCGCTCAGCGGTTCGACTGCGCCGGAGGCTTCGGCCTGGGCGACAGCAGCGTCATGCTCGCGAAGAATTTGCTCGATGCGTTCCTTCTTCAATGCAAGAGGCTTGCCTTCGTAAGACTGCTGCAAGCCTTCAATCAGCGCAGGCAAATCAAGATCCGGCACTTCCTGATGCAGGCGTTCGCCCAGGCTTGCGCCAAGGCTGTAAGCGAGGTCGTGTGCCTCGCTGGACGGTGCGGCTTGTACAGCCTGGACCACCGGCAACAAGAGGAACAACGACGTGAACAGGTAGCGCGACATGAATGCTCTCCGGCCTGGGAAGTCAGCGATTATGCCAGTGCAATGGCCTGTACGTGACGGGTGTTTGAAGATGAATTTCGCACTGCGTTGGTGGTGCTTGCAACAGGCATTTTTTCCGCTATGCAACAGCGAGCGTTTCATACTGTCAAGATGCCCTAGCGGCGCTGCTGACAGAGGTCTAGTATGAGCCGCAAATCAGTCAGCCAGGAGGTAAGTCATGTCGGCCAAAAAGAAGCCAGTAAATACTCCGTTGCATTTGCTACAACAGCTGTCGAGCAGCCTGCTCGAACATCTTGAAGACGCCTGCTCCCAAGCGCTGGCTGATGCTGAAAAACTGCTCGCGAAGCTTGAAAAACAACGTGGCAAGGCGCAGGAAAAACTGCACAAGTCGCGTACCAAACTGCAAGACGCCGCTACCGCCGGTAAGGCCAAGGCACAAGGCAAAGCGAAGTCTGCCGTGGCTGAACTGGAAGAATTGCTGGACGCGCTGAAAGAACGTCAGAGCGAAACCCGCGGCTACATTCTGCAACTCAAGCGTGACGCTCAAGAAAGTCTGAAACTGGCTCAAGGCGTTGGCCGAGTCAAGGAAGCGGTTGGCAAGGCACTGTCCAGCCGTGCAGCCAAACCAGCTCCTGCCAAAGCAACACCTGCCAAAGCTGTCGCTGCAAAAGCAAAAGCACCTGTGGCCAAAACCGCTGCTGCAAAAGCGCCTGCGAAAGCTCCGGCCAAGGCTCCAGTCAAAGTTCCCGCTAAAATTGCCGCAGCCAAACCTGCTGCCAAGGCACCTGTAAAATCGACGCCAGCCAAGGCTGCGGCAAAACCTGCCGTCAAAGCGCCCGCCGCCGCTGCAAAACCAGCGAGCAAGCCGGCCGCCAAGCCCGTAGCGAAAGCGCCGGCTAAAGCTGCAGCAACCAAGCCAGCTTCGACGGCCAAAGCGCCGGCCAAAACTGCAGCTGCAAAACCTGCCGCTAAAGCACCGGCTGCTGCTGCAAAACCAGCGAGCAAGCCAGCCGCCAAGCCCGTAGTGAAAGCGTCTGCTAAAACTGCAGCCGCCAAGCCAGCCTCGACGGCCAAGGCTCCGGCTAAAACCGCAGTGGCAAAACCTACCGCCAAGGCACCGGCCGCCGCTGCAAAACCAGCGAGCAAGCCAGCCGCCAAGCCCGTAGCGAAAACGCCGACTAAAGCTGCACCCGCCAAACCTGCAGCCAAGCCAGCGGCTAAACCAGTTGCAGCCAAACCCGCTGCGAAACCGGCAGCTGCCAAGCCTGCCGCGAAGCCTGTAGCTGCCAAGCCAGCCACTGCACCTGCGCCAGCGGCTCCGTCTGCCACTCCGGCAACTGCGCCAGCGCCAGCCGTAACGCCTGCTCCAGCGCCAACCACCGGCACCACGCCAACCAGCGCGTCTTAAGGCTGATTCATCGCGGCGCGCAGCATCCGCAGCGCGTCGCGACTTTGCCCGGCGGCCTCGCCCGCCAGGCAAATCAACCAATCCCCTTGCTCTGCCGCTTGCTGTGCTGACCAACTCCGGGTCTGTGCTTCGAGCCTCGTCAGCAGCTCCCTCTCCGCTTCCAGTTCCAATGCTTTGACTTGCTCACGTAGCAAGCGCAATGGCACATCATGCTGAGCTTCGTTACGCCACGCCGTGCGTATTTCGCGAAGCGGGCGCACTACATCGTCATGCCACGGGGCCGCCAACTGTCCGATTTCCCTCGCCCGCTCGGCATTGCACGCCACGCCACGTTGCGTAAGCCACACGCCACACAAGAGCAGGCAAACATTGGCGCCGCTGGTCTGCAGGCTCAGGCAGGCTTGCTCTACGCCGGGTCTTGCATAGAAATCCAGGGTGAAACTCCAAAGGTCAGAAGGCATAGTTAGCACCTGTTTGAGACGAAGCTGGTAGACTCCGCCGCCATTATGATTCGACTTCAAAGCCTTACCTTACAGCGTGGCCCGCAACGTCTGCTAGAAGACGCCGAGCTGACCCTGCACGCCGGTCAAAAAGCCGGCCTGATCGGTGCCAATGGCGCCGGTAAATCCAGCCTGTTCGCTTTGCTTCGGGGTGAACTGACCCCCGACGCCGGTGACTGTCTGCTACCCGCCGACTGGCGTATCGCGCACATGCGTCAAGAGGTCGATACCCTTGAACGCATCGCTGTGGACTACGTCCTGGATGGCGACCTGCGTCTGCGCGAAGTGCAGCTCTTGCTGGCTGAGGCGGAGGCCGCGCAGGACGGCGCGGCCCAGGCGCGCATGCACTCGGAGCTCGACAGCGCCGATGGTTATACCGCTGACGCTCGTGCTCGCAAGCTCCTGGCTGGTCTCGGCTTTACCAACGAACAGATGGAAAAGCCGGTCGGAGACTTTTCCGGTGGTTGGCGGATGCGTCTGAACCTGGCACAAGCCTTGATGTGCCCTTCGGACCTGCTGTTGCTCGACGAGCCCACCAACCACCTGGATCTCGATGCAATCCTGTGGCTTGAGGACTGGCTGAAAAGCTATCCGGGCACTCTGCTGCTGATTTCCCATGACAGGGATTTTCTGGATGCCGTGGTCGACCATGTTGCCCACGTCGAGCAGCGCAAGATCACGCTTTATCGTGGCGGTTACAGTGCTTTCGAGCGCGCCCGCGCCGAACGTATGGCCCAACAACAACAGGCCTACGAGAAGCAGCAGGCGCAGCGCGCGCACATGGAAAAATTCATCACCCGCTTCAAAGCTCAGGCCACCAAAGCCAAGCAGGCCCAGAGCCGGATCAAGGCTCTGGAGCGGATGGAAGAACTCTCCGCCGCGCATGTGGATTCGCCGTTCGATTTCACCTTCCGCGAGTCGAGCAAGATCTCCAGCCCGCTGCTGGATCTGTCCGACGCTCGCTTGGGTTATGGCGACAGAGCGGTGCTGGAGAAGGTCAAATTACAACTGACTCCAGGCGCTCGTATTGGCTTGCTCGGGCCGAACGGCGCGGGTAAATCGACCCTGATCAAAAACCTTGCTGGTGAGCTTGAGCCCTTGAGCGGTCGCATGGCTCGGGGTGAGAACACGGTGGTGGGTTACTTTGCCCAGCACCAGTTGGACTCGCTGGATGCCAAGGCTAGCCCGTTGCTGCACCTGCAACGCATCGCACCCACTGAGCGTGAGCAGGCTTTGCGCGATTTTTTGGGTGGTTTCGACTTCCGTGGCGCGCGTCTCGATGAGCCCGTACTGAATTTCTCTGGTGGGGAAAAAGCACGTCTGGCGCTTGCCTTGATCGCCTGGGACAGGCCGAACCTGTTGCTGCTCGATGAGCCTACCAACCACCTGGATCTGGAAATGCGTCTGGCGTTGACCATGGCGCTTCAAGAATTCAGCGGTGCGGTATTGGTGGTTTCTCACGATCGGCATCTGCTCAAAAGTACGACCGATGATTTCCTGCTGGTCGCTGACGGCCGTGTTCAGGAGTTCGATGGCGACCTTGAAGATTACGCTCGCTGGCTGGCTGATTACCGGCTGCGCAATGCGCCCGTCAGCAACACACCGGTCAACGTCGACAAGACCGATAAAAAAGCCCAGCGCCAGCAGGCGGCAGCGCTTCGTCAGCAACTGGCTCCGCACAAGAAACTGGCCGACAAGCTTGAGCGCGACCTTGGTACTTTGCATGAGCGGCTTGCCAGGGTTGAAGCCGAGTTGGCCGATAGCGCCAATTACGAGGCCGCCAACAAAGACAAACTGCGCGATCTTTTGGCTGAGCAGGCGAAACTCAAAGTGAGTGAGGCCGAGCTGGAAGAAGCCTGGATGGAAGCTCTGGAATTGCTGGAGTCCATGCAGGCTGAGCTGGAAGCACTCTCGTAAATACGTTGGGGGATTGATGGAATCTTTTGGATCGCTGGTTCCTCCGCACTGGGTGGAGCCGATCTGGCTGGGGTTGCAGATCCTGTTGATCCTGGTCGCCGGTTACATGGCGCAACGGCTGGTGGGGCGTTTTCTGACCCGTCTTGGTGAGCGCTATCCGTTGCCACCCGAACTGTTGCTGCCGCTGCGCGGTGGCTTGCGCTGGTTCATCATGGGCAGCGCGTTTGTCATTGTGCTGGGGCAGCTCGGTGTTTCCGCCACTGTGCTATGGACCGCGCTCTCGGGCTTTGTCGCCGTTGCCGCTGTGGCGTTCTTCGCCATGTGGAGCGTGCTGTCCAACCTGCTGTGCGCTGTGCTTATTTACACGATTGGCCCGTTTCGCATCGGTGATGTGGTCGAGCTGGTTGATACCCTCGACAAGCCGGGCGTCAAAGGCCGCGTGTTAGAGATCAACCTGATGTTCACCACGTTGATCGAGCCTGCCGAAGCGGGCGGTGCGCTGGTTCAGGTCCCCAACAGCCAGTTTTTCCAGAAGTCGGTACGCCGCTGGCGTGGCACAGATGGCTTCCCGACCATCGCCGTCGATAAAACGCCCGAAAACTGAATTTTTTGAAGTTGCCGACTCGCAGAGCCTAGTCAATTGCCCGAGAAGCTACTAGCTTAGCGGGCTATGGTGTTCGCCCGAGGTGTGTGATGTCTTTCGAAACATGGCTGGCTTTTTTTGCCGCGTGCTGGGTAATCAGTCTTTCGCCGGGTGCGGGCGCTATTGCATCGATGTCCAGCGGTTTGCGCTATGGATTCCTGCGAGGGTATTGGGTCGCTCTTGGCCTGCAATTGGCACTCATTGCACAGATTGCAATTGTTGCCGCCGGTCTTGGCGCCGTACTCGCCGCTTCGGACATGGCATTCACGCTGATCAAATGGTTCGGTGTGGCGTATCTGGTCTATCTGGGTATCAAGCAATGGCGTGCGCTGCCCGCCGACCTGACCGATGACTCGACCATTCGCCCTATCGGCAAGCCAATGGCACTGATCGCCCGGGGTTTTCTGGTCAACATCAGCAATCCCAAGGCGTTGGTGTTCATGCTGGCGATACTGCCGCAGTTTATTGATCCCAACGCACCGTTGCTGGCTCAGTACCTGACGATCATGGCAACCATGGTTGCGGTAGACATGACCGTGATGGCGGGTTACACCGGGCTGGCTTCGCGCGTACTGCGGGCGCTTAAAACCCCAAAACAGCAGCGCCGTATGAACCGCACCTTTGCCGGTTTGTTCGTGGGCGCTGCGGGTTTCCTGGCGACGCTGCACCGAGCGTAATCTTGTGGGAGCCGAGCTTGCTCGCGATAAGAACACTGCGGTCTATCCTGAGTTGAGCCCAGTCTTATCGCGAGCAAGCTCTGTTCCCACAAAGTCTGCACAGTGGTCTTAGGGCTACAAATACTCCCCCGCCGCCTCCGGTTGATATTCAACCGCCAGCAGAGTCAGTTTGAGGGTCTTGCCGCCCGGGGCGGGCCAGTCGATGTGTTGGCCGACCTGCAGGCCCAGCAAGGCTGAGCCAATCGGTGCGAGGATTGAGACTGTGTCCTCGGCACCGGCATCTTTCGGGTAGACGAGCTTCAAGTGGTAATCCTTGCCGCTGACTTCTTCGCGGCAATGCACTTTTGAATTCATGGTCACGACGCCGGCGGGCACTTCTTCGTGGCCAACCACCTGTTCGGCGCGGTCCAGCTCGGCTTGCAGAGCTTCAAGGCCGGGGGTCGTTTCCTCAAGGCTCTCGATCAACTGCTCAAGGCGCTGAACGTCCAGCCGGGTCAAAATGATGGAAGGTTGAGTCGACATGTGGGCAGGCTCCTTTTCTGCGCTGCATAAAGCAAAACCCCGCCTGAAGTGGCGGGGTTTTGAAGGCTTCATCGATGAAGCATGTCTGGACACTAACACAGCACGGGCATTACACAACCCGACACAGCCATGGTGGGCTGTTATGCGTCGGGAGCCTGATTTGAATCAGCGACTGCCCGGCGTTGGTCCGCGTTCGCGCGAATCTGTCGGCGACGATTGTCGTCCGCCGAGCGCCACTCACGGATGTCTTCCACATGGCGGAAGCAACCCAGGCAGACTTTCTGCTCGTCCAGTCGACACAGGCTGATGCAAGGCGAAGGCACCGCCGGGCTGACATTGCTGTACAGCGGCTTTGGCGGGCGAACTGATGCGGTGTTGGCGGTCACGATCAAATCTCGTCGAAATCGAGCTCTGCGCCCGCCTGATCCAGCGTAAGGCGCGCAAGCATTTCGCTCAGCAGCTCATCGCTGGTGTCGCAGCTCCAGCGCTTTTCTTCTTCGTCATAGTCGAAGTGGAAACCACCCGAGCGTGCTGCCAGCCACAGCTGGCGCAGCGGTTCCTGGCGACTGAAGATCAACTGAGTGCCATTTTCGAACTTGACGGTCAGCACGCCCGCCGAGTTTTCGATGTCCAGGTCCAGGCCACTCTCATCGAAAATATCTTCCAGCGCTTGCTGGGTGGCATCCACCAGGTCGTGAAAACGGGCTTCGGTCAAACTCATGGGGGGAACCTCAAAAAGTGTCGGCTGTTTGCGCAGCGACGCAAGATACGGTCGCTTAAAGGCAAATGCAAAGCATACCCGCCCAACGACCCGTACAGACGCCAATAATCCGCTTTGTTGGCTGCAATTCGGCAGCGTTGCGTCAAAGCCCCGCCGGACGGGAGGACCGCCACGTAGGCAAGCCGATGGGTGGCCGGTATACTCGGGCGCAATTACTGCTTTTACAAAGGATTTCGCCATGAAGCGCCTGATCTCTTCGCTTGCTGCGCTTGTCGCGGTCGCTTGCCTCGTTACTGCCTGTGGCCAGAAAGGCCCGTTGTACCTGCCGGATGACCAGAAGTCTTCCGACGACCAAGCCAAGTCGCAATCGCACAAGCATCTTTAAGGGTATTCCATGGACGCCTTCAACTACCGCGACGGTGAACTGTTCGCGGAAGGTGTAGCGTTGTCTGCCATTGCCGAGCGCTTCGGCACGCCGACCTACGTCTACTCCCGCGCTCACATTGAAGCGCAATATAACGCCTATGCAGATGCACTGAGCGGCATGCCGCATCTGGTCTGCTTTGCTGTAAAAGCCAACTCCAACCTGGGTGTGCTCAACGTTCTGGCGCGTATGGGTTCGGGCTTTGACATCGTGTCCCGTGGCGAACTGGAGCGTGTACTCGCTGCTGGCGGCCAGGCTGACAAGATCGTTTTCTCCGGTGTTGGCAAGACCCGTGATGACATGCGTCGCGCGCTGGAAGTCGGCGTGCACTGCTTCAATGTCGAGTCCACTGACGAGCTTGAGCGTCTACAGATCGTAGCCGCTGAAATGGGCGTGCGTGCGCCTGTCTCGCTGCGCGTCAACCCGGATGTCGACGCCGGTACGCACCCGTACATCTCCACAGGCCTCAAAGAAAACAAGTTCGGCATCGCCATCGCAGACGCCGAAGATGTCTACGTGCGCGCCGCGCAGTTGCCGAATCTGGAAGTGGTCGGCGTCGATTGCCACATCGGTTCACAGCTGACCACGCTGGAGCCGTTCATTGACGCTCTGGATCGTCTGCTTGCCCTGGTGGATCGTCTTGGCGATTGCGGCATTCTGCTGCGTCACATCGATCTGGGTGGCGGTCTTGGCGTGCGTTACCGCGATGAGGAGCCACCGCTGGCTTCCGATTACATCAAGGCGGTCCGTGAGCGCATGGAAGGCCGTGACCTGTCGCTGGTTTTCGAACCTGGCCGGTTTATCGTCGCCAACGCTGGCGTGCTGCTGACTCAAGTCGAGTACCTCAAGCACACCGAGCACAAGGATTTCGCTATCGTCGACGCGGCGATGAACGACCTGATCCGCCCGGCGCTGTATCAGGCCTGGATGGACGTGACCGCGGTTCGCCCGCGTGACAGCGCCCCTCGCACTTACGATATTGTCGGTCCTATCTGCGAAACCGGTGACTTCCTGGCCAAAGGCCGCGAACTGGCTTTGGCTGAAGGTGATCTGCTGGCTGTGCATTCGGCCGGTGCCTATGGTTTTGTCATGAGCTCGAACTACAACACTCGCGGCCGTACCGCTGAAGTGTTGGTCGACGGCTCGCAGGCTTTCGAAGTACGCCGCCGCGAGACCGTGGCCGAGCTGTTTGCTGGCGAAAGCCTGCTGCCGGAGTAACCCATGCTGCTGCGTTTTACCAAGATGCATGGCCTGGGCAACGACTTCATGGTTTTGGACCTGGTCAGTCAGCACGCGCATATTTTGCCCAAGCACGCCAAACAATGGGGTGATCGGCATACCGGCGTTGGCTTCGATCAGCTGTTACTGGTCGAAACACCGACCAATCCGGATGTCGATTTCCGTTATCGGATCTTCAACTCTGATGGCTCCGAAGTCGAGCAGTGTGGCAATGGTGCGCGCTGCTTTGCCCGCTTCGTGCTGGACAAGCGTCTGACCGCCAAGCGCCTGATCAAGGTAGAGACCAAAAGCGGAATTATCGAGCTGGAAATCCGCAATGACGGCCAGATCAGCGTCGATATGGGGCCGCCACGGCTGGTCCCGGCGGACATCCCGTTCCAGGCTACCGAGCAGGCATTGAGCTACAGCGTCGATGTCGACGGCCAGACGGTCGAGCTGGCCGCCGTCTCCATGGGCAATCCCCATGCTGTGTTGCGCGTGGACGACATCAACAACGCGCCCGTGCATGCACTGGGTCCGAAGATTGAACACCACCCGCGCTTTCCGGCGCGGGTCAACGTAGGCTTTCTCTACGTCGTTGATCGCCAGCGTGCGCAGTTGCGCGTCTGGGAGCGCGGAGCCGGGGAAACCCAGGCCTGTGGCACCGGTGCGTGTGCGGCTGCGGTCGCGGCGATCAGCCAGGGCTGGATGGATTCGCCACTGCTGATCGATCTGCCGGGCGGTCGACTGTCCATCGAATGGGCCGGTCCTGGTCATCCGGTGCTGATGACCGGTCCTGCGGTCCGCGTATATGAAGGCCAAGTTCGTCTATGAGTGAGCAAAAGCGATGACTGACAAGCCTCAGACTTCAACCGACAAGCCTAGCGAATCGCCGGTCGATAACGCAGCGCCAAATCTTGAAGCAGAGGCGATCATCGCTTACCTGCTCGACCGTCCCGATTTCTTTGCCGAGCACGACGAATTACTGGTGTCGATGCGCATCCCGCATCAGCGCGGCGATACTGTCTCGTTGGTTGAGCGTCAGCTCAAGCTGCTGCGTGAGCGCAACATCGAGATGCGCCATCGTTTGTCGCAACTGATGGACGTTGCTCGCGATAACGACCGGCTATTCGACAAGACCCGCCGCCTGAACCTCGCGCTGATGGATGCCGCCAGTCTTGAAGAAATCGTGATTGCTGTAGAAGACAGCCTGCGTCAGGACTTCCAGGTGCCCTTCGTCAGTTTGATTCTGTTCAGCGACAACGCTATGCCGGTCGGCCGTTGGGTCAGCAGTGTCGAAGCGCAAAAGACCATTGGCGGCCTGATTGGCGACAAGACAGTGTGTGGTGCCCTGCGTGAGCACGAGTTGACCTTTCTGTTCGGCGCCGAGCAAGGCAAGGAAGTTGGCTCCACCGCCGTGGTGACCCTCAACCATCTTGGCCTGCATGGCGTGTTGGCCATCGGTAGCCGCGATCCGCAGCATTACAAGAGCTCGGTGGGCACCCTGTTCCTCAACTACATCGCCGATGTGCTGAGTCGTCTACTGCCGCGCTTCACCCACTCCTTACGCTCGGTTCGCTAGTGATGGAACGACAGCTGGACGCTTACTGCACTCATTTGCGCAGTGAGCGCCAAGTGTCGCCTCACACGCTCGAAGCTTATCGCCGTGACCTCAACAAGGTACTGGCGTACTGCGAGAAGCAACAGCTGAGCAGTTGGGCTGCGCTGGACATCCAGCATCTGCGCAGCCTGATTGCCCGCCAGCATCAGCAGGGCCAATCCTCGCGCAGCCTGTCGCGTCTGCTCTCGGCGGTGCGCGGGCTTTATCACTACCTTAATCGTGAAGGCATCTGCGAGCACGATCCGGCCAATGGCCTGTCGCCCCCCAAAGGTGAGCGTCGCTTGCCAAAGACACTTGATACCGATCGCGCCCTGCAACTGCTGGATGGCGGTGTTGAAGATGACTTTCTGGCTCATCGCGATCAGGCCATTCTGGAGTTGTTCTATTCTTCAGGGCTGCGGCTGTCCGAGCTGACCAGCTTGAACATGGAGCAACTGGACCTGAGCGAAGGTCTGGTGCAGGTACTCGGTAAAGGCAGCAAGACCCGTGTCCTGCCGGTAGGCAAGAAGGCCCGTGAGGCGCTCCACGCCTGGATCGCGCTACGTGTCCTGGCCAACCCTGAAGATGATGCGGTATTCATCAGCCAGCAAGGCAGACGTCTCGGCCCTCGCGCTATTCAGAAACGGGTCAAAGCCGTAGGCGAGCGCGAGTTAGGGCAGAACCTGCACCCGCACATGTTGCGCCACTCGTTTGCGAGCCATCTGCTGGAGTCATCCCAGGACTTGCGCGCTGTGCAGGAGCTGCTTGGGCACGCCGACATCAAAACCACGCAGATTTACACCCACCTGGATTTCCAGCATCTGGCGTCGGTCTACGACAGCGCCCATCCGCGGGCCAAACGTAAAGGTTCTGACCATGATTAAGCTGATCACCTTCGATCTGGATGACACTTTGTGGCATACCGCGCCGGCCATCGTCGGCGCAGAGGCCATCCTGCGCGAATGGCTCGCGGCAAATGCGCCAAAGCTTGGTCCGGTGCCAGTCGAGCATTTGGGGGAAATTCGTGCGCGTCTGGTAGAAGCCGACCCCACTTTCAAGTACCGCATCAGCGCCCTGCGGCGGCGCGTGCTGTTCCATGCGCTAGAAGACGCCGGTTACCCCTCGGCTGAAGCTGGGGCGCTGGCCGATCAGGCGTTTGAAGTATTCCTGCATGGCCGCCATCAGGTCGAGATCTTCCCGGAGGTCCATCCGACCCTGGAGATTCTGGCCAGGACCTTCACTCTGGGGGTGATTACCAACGGCAATGCCGATGTGCGTCGTCTGGGGCTGGCCGATTATTTCGCCTTCGCGCTGTGTGCTGAAGACCTGGGCATCGGCAAGCCAGACCCTGCTCCATTCGTGGAAGCACTCAAGCGCGCGGACGTCGACGCGGGCGCTGCGGTGCACATCGGCGATCACCCTGGCGACGACATCGCAGGCGCTCAGCAAGCCGGTATGCGAGCGATCTGGTACAACCCGGCTGGTAAGCCGTGGGAAGGCGACAAACTGCCTGACGCCGAGATCAGCAGCCTGACGCAGCTGCCGGAGGTATTGAGTCGCTGGGCATAGGCGATGTGGCGGCTGGTGATGATTGTGGGAGCTGGGCTTGGTCTGGGCGGCTCCCACAGTCATCATCGGTCTTGCTTGGGCTGCTCAGGCCTGAGCCCGCAGCCAGATTTTTGCCAAAAAAAAAGCCCGCAGCGACAGCGGGCTTTTTTCATCCGGCATCAGACCCCCTTAGATAGGGCGGCTACCGTATTTGTTATCAGGCTTCTTGGGCGGATCGGCGACCACATTGGCCTCCACTTCCTGCACCTTGCCACCACGGGCGAGGAACTCTTCCATGGCGCGAGCCAGAGCATCACGCTCTTTGTTTTTGGCTTCTACGCTAGGCAGTTCATCAACCGAGACAGCAGCCTTGGCTTTACCTTTGGTTGGGGTTGCCGAAGGTTCCGCACCGTCATCGGCTTCAGCGCCATCTTCTTCGGGAGCAGCTGCAAGCTCCTCACCGTCCTCTTCACCTTCCAGATCATCAACCAGATCGTCGTTGTCGTCGTCGCTCATGTTCTACCTCATGACTTGCGAAAGCAGATTAGTTATAGCCCAGCTGCGTACGTTTTCGAATGCTGCCGGAAAAAATTCAACATCCGCTGCAAAACAGCGGTTAGGCCTGTTCACCTTGAAGGGTGGCGAGGACGTTGCGAGCACCGCCAGCATCACGGTGCTCACCCAGATAAACACCTTGCCAGGTGCCCAGCGCCAATCGACCTGCCGAGACCGGCAAAACCAACTGGCAGCCTAGCAAACTGGCCTTGAAATGCGCCGGCAGATCGTCAGGGCCTTCGTCTTCATGTTCAAAGCCGTGGGTGCCTTGTGGCACCAGACGGTTGAAAAAGCGCTCGAAGTCACGACGCACAGCCGGGTCGGCGTTCTCGTTGATGGTCAACGAAGCCGAGGTATGCTGCAGCCACAAATGCAGCAACCCGACTCGACACTCTCGCAGCTCGGGCAAGCCTGCAAGAATCTCATCGGTTACCAGATGAAACCCGCGAGTCCTGGCCCGCAGGGTAATTCTGGTTTGTTGCCACATACAGTTCTCCGCATATTCGGCGCGCATTCTAACGCGCTGGAAGAAAAAGCAAAGCGCGCAATAATCCGTCTTTTGTGTAAGCCATCAACGCTTGCTCGCCGACATGGCGGGTATCTCTGCAAACTGTCAGGAATGCCCCTTGTAATGCTGCTCATGTATCGGATAAGCAGTTTTCGCCGGGCAATGTATCGACAAACTCCAGACAAAAAAATGCCCGGTAAACCGGGCATTTTTTTACAGTGGCTTACAAGTTGTAGCCACGCTCGTTGTGTTGCGCAAGGTCGAGGCCGACAGCTTCTTCCTCTTCGGTGACACGCAGGCCCATGACCGCGTCCAGCACCTTGAGGATGATGAAGGTCACGATCGCTGTGTAAACAACGGTGAACGCCACGCCTTTGAACTGAATCCAGACTTGAGCTGCGATGTCAGTCACAGTGCCGAAGCCGCCCAGAGCAGGGGCTGCGAACACGCCGGTCAGGATTGCGCCGACGATGCCGCCGATGCCGTGAACGCCGAAAGCATCCAGGGAGTCGTCATAGCCCAGCTTGCGCTTGAGGCTGGTGGCGCAGAAGAAGCAGATCACGCCTGCCGCCAGACCGATGATCAGAGCGCCCATCGGGCCTACTGTGCCAGCGGCCGGAGTGATTGCAACCAGGCCGGCAACAACACCCGAAGCGATACCCAGTGCGCTTGGCTTACCGTGGGTCAGCCACTCGGCGAACATCCAGCTCAGTGCGGCAGCGGCGGTAGCGATCTGAGTAACCAGCATCGCCATGCCTGCAGTGCCGTTGGCAGCAGCGGCGGAACCGGCGTTGAAACCGAACCAGCCAATCCAGAGCATTGCTGCGCCGACCAGGGTGTAACCCAGGTTGTGCGGTGCCATTGGAGTGGTAGGGAAGCCTTTACGCTTGCCAAGTACCAGGCACGCTACCAGACCGGCCACACCTGCGTTGATGTGAACAACGGTGCCGCCTGCGAAGTCCAGAACGCCCCAGTCCCACATCAGGCCGCCGACGCCGCCCCAGACCATGTGCGCGATTGGCGCGTAGACCAGGGTGAACCAGATAGCCATGAAGATCAGCATTGCGGAGAACTTCATGCGTTCTGCGAAAGCACCGACAATCAGGGCTGGTGTGATGATTGCGAAGGTCATCTGGAAGGTGATGAACACCGCTTCAGGGAACAGAGCCGCAGCGCCAGTGATGCTGGCTGGCGTGACGCCTGCCAGGAACGCTTTGCCCATGCCGCCGAAGAACGAGTTGAAGTTGACGACGCCTTCTTCCATACCGGTGGTATCGAACGCAATGCTGTAGCCGTAGACGACCCACAGGATGCTGATCAAACCAGTGATGGCGAAGCACTGCATCATCACAGAAAGAATGTTTTTGGAACGGACCATACCGCCGTAGAACAGCGCGAGGCCGGGAATGGTCATGAACAGCACCAAGGCTGTTGCAGTCAGCATCCAGGCGGTGTCGCCTGAGTTGAGGACTGGGGCTGCCACTTCGTCTGCCGCCATGGCCAAGCCAGGGGTTACGAGGGACAACAGGGCTCCTAGCCCTGCGAATTGACGCAGAGTCATATTGTTTTCTCCTGGGGCGTTGGGTTGACGGCTTAGATTGCGTCGGTATCGGTTTCGCCGGTACGGATGCGAATAGCCTGTTCCAGATTCACTACAAAGATCTTGCCGTCACCAATCTTGCCGGTGTTGGCGGCCTTGGTTATCGCCTCGATAACGCGATCCAGATCCTTATCGTCAATGGCAACATCGATCTTCACCTTGGGAAGGAAGTCGACTACGTATTCCGCACCGCGATACAACTCGGTGTGGCCTTTCTGACGTCCGAAGCCTTTGACTTCAGTAACGGTGATGCCCTGCACGCCGATTTCGGACAGCGACTCGCGCACGTCGTCCAATTTGAACGGCTTGATGATGGCAGTGACTAGCTTCATGAAACTTTCTCCCGAATTGGTGGACTTGCCCCAGGAAAACAAACCCGACTCAAGTCTAAGCGCAGTGCCTGGCTTTGTAACGCATCGGTCGCCTGAAGGAGGTCCGACCAACCCCAGAAAACCGCTTTTGACGAAACATTCCCCGCTCCGCCTGCCGCACTGTAATCGTCAACGCGACTGCATCAGTGCATGGGTCATCAGCGACTAAGCAGAAAGCTTGCCATCTCCTGATTTTTCATTGAATACAGGCTCTTGATCCCTGTTTCAGGCACCGGAACCGCCCCGCGAGGCGTGTCGGCGCACAACTAAAGTGCGTTCGTGCACGCAGTGGTGCGCCATTATCGTGCGCCCGTCGTCGCTAGAAATGACTATAGACGCTCCGTGCTACACTGCCGCCCATCTGAAACCGGAGGTAGACATGCTCGCGCCCAAAGCTTTTCTCGATGCCCTGAGCGGCCACGCCTCGCGCTTGTTCAATGGCGAAACGCCGATCCCGCGTAACGAATTCGAAACCCAGTTCAAGGCCCTGCTGCAAAGCGGCTTCAGCAAACTGGATCTGGTCAGCCGTGAGGAGTTCGACAGCCAGATGGCCGTCCTCGCCCGCACCCGTGCCCGCCTTGAAGCGCTTGAGGCGAAAGTTGCAGAGATGGAAGCGAAGCTGAATCCACCTGCGGGTGAGTAGAGCTGACATGCGACGGTTTTGTGGGGGCCAAGCTTGGTCTGGGCGGCATTCCGACGATGAGCGATGACGCGGGTTTCTGATAAACCGCGGCGCCTTCATCGCGGGCAATCCTCCCCACAGATATCGATCATCCCTGTGGGAGCCGAGCTTGCTCGCGATAAATGATAACGCGGTCTACCTGAGTACCGAGGCGTCTATATCGCGGGCAAGCCTCGCTCCCACAGGGATTTGCATTTTCTGCATGACAGGGTGGTGTCAGTATAAAAAGGACATTCCTACGGACACAAAATGGTGCATCCCCTTCTGCATCTGCCTCACCTTGCAATCAACAACCGCTCCAGCCGTTTCGTATACGGCGAAAGATCACCGATGGTGCGGGCGACCCATTCGGGGTCGTAATAGGTATCCAGATAGCGCTCGCCGCTGTCGCACATCAACGTCACCACTGACCCCTTCAAGCCTTGCTCCTGCATTTGCAGCGCTACGGTCAGTGCGCCCCAGACGTTGGTCCCCGTGGAACCGCCCGGCTTTTTCCCCAGGCGTTTTTCCAGCCAGCCAAGGGTGGCGATGCTCGCTGCATCGGGGATCTGCAGCATGTCGTCAATGACCCCCGGCAAAAACGACGCCTCTACCCGAGGGCGCCCAATGCCCTCGATGCGGCTGCCCTTCTGGCTGGTCAGGTTGTTATCACCGCTGCGGTAGCTGTCGTAGAACACCGAGTTCTCCGGGTCCACGACGATCAACTTCGTGTCATGGCCTTTGTAGCGAATAAAACGGCCGATGGTTGCTGAAGTCCCGCCGGTACCCGCGCTCATCACAATCGCTGTCGGGATAGGGTGCTCCTCGCCACTCAGTTGATCGAAAATACTGTCAGCGATGTTGTTATTGCCCCGCCAGTCCGTCGCCCGTTCTGCGTAGGTGAACTGATCCATGTAATGACCATTGTCGAGCCGAGCCAGGCGTTCCGCCTCCGGGTACATGTCGCAAGATTGCTCCACGAAGTGGCAGCGCCCGCCGAGCAGCTCAACCTGCTGAATTTTCCTGCTGGCGGTATGGTGCGGCATGACCGCCGTGAACGGCAATCCCAGCAGTTTTGCGAAGTAAGCCTCCGATACCGCCGTACTGCCGGAAGATGCTTCCACCACATGCGTGCCCTGGCAAATGTTGCCGCTGCAGATCGCGTGAAGAAACAACGAGCGCGCCAGACGATGTTTCAGGCTGCCGCTGGGGTGAGTGCTTTCGTCTTTGATATAGATATCGATGCCGTTCAACGCCGGAACATCCAGCTTGAGCATGTGCGTATCCGCAGAGCGCTGCTGATCGCAGGCAAGGGTTTTGATCGCGGTACGAATCCAGTCATTCATCACTTCTGCGCCTCGGCAAAAACACATCTATTCTTGAGGGCAAATGTTACTGATCGCTGGAAAAAAGAATTTCTTTTTGTACTACCATACGAGCTGTTTGATAGAAAAATATTCTCCAAAAGGACTGATTTGAAAAATGGACAGTCTTGATCGCCACATCCTCAGTATTTTGCAGCGTGATGCCACCATTGTGCTGAAAGATCTGGCTGACGCAGTCAACCTCTCAACGACGCCGTGCTGGAAACGAGTCAAAAAGCTCGAAGAGGCCGGGTACATCAAATCCAGAGTCGCGCTCCTGGACCCGGAAAAGCTGGGGCTGGGATTGTCGGTTTTCGTTCAGCTCAAGACCCAGCGCCACGACACCCAGTGGCTTGAGCAATTTGCCCAAACCGTCATGCAGT
The DNA here is from genome assembly GCF_055283875.1 of Pseudomonas sp. HP_14. Lineage (NCBI taxonomy): Bacteria > Pseudomonadati > Pseudomonadota > Gammaproteobacteria > Pseudomonadales > Pseudomonadaceae > Pseudomonas > Pseudomonas sp. HP_14. The sequence continues at coordinate 38,453 of NZ_JBTOQI010000017.1, forward strand.
ACGAAGAGGTCATGGAGTTTTATCGGATGGCAGGCGAATGGGACTACATGCTGCGGCTGGTGGTCAGCGACATGGCTGCCTACGACCGCTTCTATAAAAAGCTGATCAGCAGCACTGAAGGCCTTTCGACCATTACCTCCAGCTTCGCCATGGAGCAGTTGAAATACACCACGGCGCTGCCGTTGCCTCGCGGCTGAGCCTGTTCGCTGAATAGTGAACAGGCTGAACGTGCCTCAACGACAGTTAGAAGTTGTAGCTGACCGTGGCGCTGACGTTACGCTCTTCGCCCAGATAGCAGTAGCTCAGGCTTGCACAGGAGGCGACGTAGGATTCGTTGGTCAGGTTGTTCGCGTTCACGCGCACGTCCACGCCTTTGAGCCCGACTTTGCTCAGGTCGTAGCCGACCGAGGCATCGAACAGGGTGTATGACGGCACCTTCATGGTGTTCTCTGCATCTGCCCAGCTATAGCCGACGTAGCGAACCCCGGCGCCCAAACGCAACCCATCCAGCGCGCCGCTGTTGAACGCGTAATCCCCCCAGAGCGATGCCATGTGCTTGGGCGCTTGTGTCGGTGAGTTGCCTTTGTTCTCGATAATGTTGGTGGCTGTGCTCAACGTGCTGATCATTGATTTGGAGTATTCAATGTCAGTCAGGGTGTAGCTGCCCAACACTTTGAAGTTATCGGTTAGCTGCATATGCCCCTCAAGCTCCAGACCCTGCGAGCGCACTGCGCCAATGGGGCGGTAGAAGTTCTCCTGAGGGAGCTTGGAGGCAAGGTTCTCTTGATCAATACGGAAAACCGAGGCGGTAAACAGGTTGTCCGTTCCGGGCGGTTGATACTTGATGCCCGCTTCCCATTGGGTGCCATCGGTCGGCGCCAGCGGGTTACCCGCGCTGTCTGCATACGAGTTCGGATTAAACGACTCGGAATAGCTCAGGTAGGGCGCAATTCCGTTATCGAACAGATACAACACGCCTGCTCGACCGGTGAGTTTGGTGCGCTTGTCACTGACTTCGGTACCTTCTGGACGCCCGACTTCTGCTATCCGGTTTTCCTCGGAGGTCTCTACCCAGTCCTGACGCAGGCCCAGAGAGAAGCGCCACTTGTCCAGTTCGATCAAGTCCTGTGCATACACGCCGGTTTGCTCCAGGCGGCGCTCGTAACTGGTTGGGCTGAAGTAGCTGATCGCTGAGTTGCCATAGACCGGGTCGAACCCATTGAGCGATGCGACTGAACCGCTGGTCCAGTCCACCATGGTTTTGCGCCGCTGGTAGTCAACACCCAATAGCGTCGTGTGCTTGGCCGAACCAGTGAAGAACTCCGCCTGCAGCATGTTATCGACGATAAACGCGTGCAGGCGTTCGTCGCCGCCGGAGTAGTAGCGCGTCAGTTCGTTACTGGTGGGCGTCGTCCAGTCGTAGGCGTAAATCTGATCGTTCTTCACCTTCGAGTCCAGGTAGCGGAAGTTCTGTCTGGCGGTAAAGACATCGTTGAAGCGGTGCTCGAACTGGTACCCAAAGGACTGTTGGTCGCGGCTGTATCCATCCACGCCCGGCTCGCCGTCGAAGAAGTGCTCGGAAAAACGCTGCCCGTTGCGTTGATGCAGACTGCCGCTGGCTGGTACGCCACCGTGATAGCCGCCTTCAGGGTCGTGTTGCAGATAGGCCTGAAGGGTCAGCGATGTGTCCTCGCTGAAATCGATGCTGACGGTGGGTGCCAGCGCATAGCGTTTCTCTTCGACGTGATCGAACTGCGTATCTGACTTATCCACAAGCCCGGTCAGACGATAGGCGATTCGCTTGTCTTCATCCACAGGCCCGCTGAAATCAAACCCCATGCCGCGCTGGCCTTGGGTACCCACCGTGGCCTGAACCTGATGGTACGGCTCATACAGGGGTTTTTTACTGGTCAGCGCCACCAGGCCGCCCGGCGAACTGCGCCCGTACAGGACCGATGACGGGCCTTTGAGGATGTCGACCCGCTCCAGAAAGTACGGATCAACCTGCATGGTGCTGTAGGTGCCGCTATCGCCCATGGACTTGAGGCCGTCCAGGTAAATGTTATCCACAGACCCGTCGTTGAAACCACGCATGGCAACGTAGTCATAGCGATGAGTTGCACCGTAGGGGTTGGTCAGCACGCCCGGTGTATAACGCATGGCCTGCGACACGGTTTGCGAACCTTGATCATCCATTTGCTGGCGGGTCACGACCGAGACTGACTGCGAGGTTTCCAGCACCGACGTACTGGTTTTAGTCGCGATCTGGCTATGAGTAGCGTTATAGCCTTCCATGCTGCCTAGAGCATTACCCAGTGCAAAGCCTCGAATGTCTGTGCTGGGTAATGCCAGCGCTTCACCCGTCGTTTCGCGCAGCACATAACTGCTGCCATCCTGAGTGACAGCTTGCAGGTTGTTATTACCGAGCAATACGCTCAAGGCCTGATCCGGGGCATAGCTGCCTTGCAAACCTGGCGACTGCTTGCCGGCTGTTTGCGCTGGCGTGGCGGCCAATGTGATACCCGCTTGCCGGGCAAACTGGTTCAGCGCTTCGCCCAATGGTCCTGCTGCGATGGAATAGCTACGCATGGCACCTGCTGGTACCGCGCCGTCCTGAGCCTGAACTGCTAAAGGCAGCGTAGTGGCGCCCAAGGCCAGGCAAATCAATGCCGCGCGAACAGCCGTGGTGAGGTGTGTTGCGCAAGCATCAACGGCGACGTTTTGCGGGTTCGATTGCGATTTACCTTGAGGCCGGGTCATGGGCGATTCCGTGAAGGTCAGTGAAGAGAACGGTGGTGCTGTCCTCTAAGCCGGACCTGCAGGCAAAACCCGCCAAAAAAATTCGAGACATCAGGCCTGGCGCTGCAGCGTGACCCACCAGCGCGTGCGATACCGCAGTTGCACAGGCAGGGTCTGGGTAATGACCGAGAGCAGTTTGTCGGTGTCCTCCAGCCGGAAAACACCAGAAAGGCGCAGGTCGGCGACGTCGTCAGCGCAACCGAGATGACCGTGACGATAGGTCCCTACCTCGGTGAGCAAGTCTCTGAGACGCATGTTGCGGGTCACGATCAGGCCTTCGCTCCACGCCCCGGCATCCATGTTGGGCTCGGGCAACTGAACCGCTTCGCGAGACGACACCCGATAATGCTGCCCGGCGCTCACCGTGATGGGGGACGCGGCAGGCGAGCGGATAATCGACTGGCCCTCTAGTACGCTGATGCGAGTCTGGTCCTGATACTGCCTGACGACGAAGCGTCCATGCAGACCCTCGAACAACCCGTGGCGGCTCTGGATGAGCAGCGGCCTGCGAGTTGGACTTTTCACGTCGGCACCACATCCCAGCAGAATCTCGCCTCTATCAAGAGTGATCAGGCGGCGTTCCGCGTTGAAGTCCTGATCCACTGCACTGTCTGTGTTCAGTTGCAGGCTGGAGCCATCCAGTAGCTGATACCTTCCACGTTGACCCACGTGGGTAGCGAAATCTGCGCTCCATTGCTGCCAAGGCATGACTTCGCGCGACAGCCAGGCACTGGAGCCCACCACGACCAGACCAGACAGCAGTTTCAGCGCTTGTCTGCGACCCAGGCGCTGAGCGCTGTTTTCCAGTGCTTCCAGTGCTGCACCCGGCGCGGGCAGATTCTGAAAGCGGCTGTTGAGTTCGCCGTTCAAGGCCTGGATACGCTGCCAGGCGCATTCGTGGTCCGCATGCGCAACGCGCCACTGCTCACATTGCTCGCGCAGTCGAGGGTCATGTCCCTGGCTGTTCAGGCGCATTGACCATTGAATCGCCTGTTTTACGATCTGTGGCGAAGGCTCTTGCGATCGCGCATGAACAGGGGCACCGCTCACGCTGAATACCGCAGCAGATAGCAGTGATAAAGCGCGTCGGCGACATAGCGTTCTACCGAGCGCAACGACACGCCCATTCGTTCGGCAATCTGCTTGTAAGTCAGGCCTTCACACTGAGCCAGCAGAAACGCCTGACGGACCTTGGGTTTCAAGCCATCGAGCATTTTCGCAATGCTCTCCAGCAACTCGAAAACCAATTCCCGAGACTCGGGCGAAGGGGACTCGTTGCAAGGCACATGTGCGAGGGCTTCCAGGTAAGCGCGCTCCAATTCCTCGCGGCGCCAATGGTCGATAACGATTCCTTTGGCGACCGTGCGCAGAAACGCCCGCGGTGCTTTCAGCTCCTGCATTTCATGACGATTGAGTAGGCGGACAAACGTGTCCTGCGCCAGATCCGCAGCATCGGCGGCATTGCCCAGCTTGCTGCGCAGCCAGGTATTCAGCCAACCGTGATGATCGATGTAGAGCGTGCGCAATGTGGCGTGATGAGAGGGCATCGCGGCGCGCCATCCCAGCGCAGTGTAAATGATAATGAGTCGCATTGTGTTGAGGCGCCGCACAATTTGCAACTGCTTAGGGATGAAACGCCCGTCGCGTGTGGCTTATGCCCTCAGGTATTGCAGGACGGTTTCGATGCTGGCCAGTGGTGGTGCAGACATTAACTCCCCGGTTGGGCACCACGGATAACTGACCTGTTGCAACCAATCCATCACCGGCTCCAGCTCCACTGCCGGGCAGACCAGCATCTGCTCAATGGTGATAGTCAGATACGTGGCCAATCCGGAATCGAACTGCCAGTCATATCGCCCGCAACCAAAACGTAGGTCCCCGGTGGCTTTGTCCGACATCCCCACCAGCCACTTGCAGTGATGCTCGCTAGCCCCGTCGGTTGGTGGCTCACCCATGCAGAAGGTGTAGACGTTTTCATAGGTCTGCCCGAAACGCCGCACCAGCACCTCCGCGATGCCGTCCCGCCCCTCAACCTTGGGCGGGAAAGAAATGCTCCCCGTGTGGACAACCATCTCCAGCGTGGCGTCGCTGACGAATGCTTGGCGTAGCAAGTGCGGGCGATTGCCGTCTTTGGCGAGAATGTAGTGTTCGATGGCTTGGGCTGGGGTTGGCATTGAGGGCTCTTTTTGTTTGCAGATTGGTTGGGGCGATCAGCTTATCTCTGCTGAGTTTGAAACGCATACCTTGTAGGAGCTGCCGAAGGCTGCGATGCGTTTTTCCTGACATACCGGTATCACAACCTTAGGTAGCTCTCATAAACCAAAATAAATTACTGAATTTAAACGCTTTTCTGTAGGAGTGAGCTTGCTCGTGAAGCGTTAGCTCATGCGATAAATTTGTCGACCAGGAAATCGAATCGCGAGCAAGCTCACTCCTACAGGTCCAATGTTTGCAGCGCAACAGCGCGGTGTCTCGGACACAACGCGACCTCTCATTAACACCCAGCAACCATTCATTCCTTCAAAGCTCGGCCCGATGTCGCAGGATGCGAGGGTCGCTTTTTCAAGGAAGAATCATGTCTCTGGCCATCGTTCATAGTCGTGCTCAAGTGGGCGTAGAAGCGCCTGCGGTTACGGTCGAAGCGCATTTGGCTAACGGTCTGCCTGCGCTGACGCTGGTGGGTTTGCCGGAAGGCGCGGTGCGCGAAAGCAAGGATCGGGTGCGCAGTGCGATCATTAATTCCGGGCTGAAGTTTCCGGATCGGCGTATCACGCTCAACCTCGCTCCGGCGGATCTGCCCAAGGACGGTGGTCGGTTCGATCTGGCCATTGCTCTGGGTTTGTTGGCGGCCAGTGGGCAGGTGCCATTGGTGGCGTTGCAGGATGTCGAATGCCTTGGCGAGCTAGCCCTGTCGGGTGCGATTCGTCCGATTCAAGGTGTTTTACCTGCAGCATTGGCGGCTCGCGCTGCGCAGCGGACGCTGATCATTCCGGCGGTGAATGCCGAAGAAGCGTGTCTGGCGTCGGGCTTGCGGGTGATCGCGGTCCATCATCTGTTGGAGCTGGTGGCGCATTTCAACGGGCAGACGCCCATCACGCCGTACCAGTCCAGCGGGCTTTTGCATCAGCCCAAGCCCTACCCGGACCTTAGCGAAGTCCAAGGCCAGACTGCTGCGAAACGGGCGCTGATCATTGCCGCTGCTGGCGCGCACAATCTACTTTTTAGCGGCCCACCCGGCACCGGCAAAACCCTGCTCGCCAGCCGCTTGCCGGGTTTGCTGCCGCCGCTGGATGAGTACGAAGCGCTGGAGGTGGCGGCCATTCAGTCGGTGGCCAGCCAGATCCCGCTTACCTGTTGGCCGCAGCGACCGTTTCGACAACCCCATCACTCAGCATCCGGCCCGGCACTGGTCGGCGGTGGCAGTCGGCCGCAGCCCGGTGAAATCACCCTCGCCCATCACGGCGTTCTGTTTCTGGATGAGTTGCCGGAATTTGATCGGCGCGTATTGGAAGTGCTTCGCGAGCCGCTGGAATCGGGCCATATCGTGATCTCCCGAGCGCGGGATCGCGTGCAGTTTCCGGCGCGCTTTCAATTGGTCGCTGCCATGAATCCCTGCCCTTGTGGATATCTTGGCGAGCCCACCGGTAGGTGCCGTTGTTCGACGGAGCAGATCCAGCGTTATCGCAATAAGCTGTCCGGCCCGTTGCTGGACCGTATTGATTTGCACCTGACCGTCGCCCGAGAAACCACCGCCCTCAATCCTGCCGTGCAAAGCGGTGAAACCACCGCCAGCGCTGCGGCGTTGGTTGCCAAAGCAAGGGATCGCCAGAACCGACGTCAGGGATGTGCCAACGCGTTTCTGGATATGGCCGGGTTGCGCAAGCATTGCGGGTTATCGCGTGAGGACGAGGCTTGGCTGGAAACGGCGTGTGAGCGACTGACCTTGTCGCTGCGCTCGGCACATCGGCTGTTGAAGGTCGCAAGGACGTTGGCCGATCTGGAGCAGGTGGATGCGATTAACCGCAGTCATGTGGCCGAGGCGTTGCAGTATCGGCCGGCGAGTGGATGATCAGCAGGTTGGCACCATGAGTTTGATGGTCCCACTAAATTGTGAAGATCCTGTGGGAGCCGGGCTTGCCCGCGATAAGGGCATCGCGGTTTGTCTGAGATACCGAGGTGTCCTTATCGCGGGCAAGCCCAGCTCCCACAGGCGATTTGCAATGCTCTTTAAGGTGTGGGTAAGCCTTGAGTTTTCCACAGGATCGGCCCTACAGCAGGAACGGAGTTATCCACAGGTCGCCAGTGTCCTGCGCTGACAGTCGTGTGCGCCTCAACGAATTAACCTCTCTCCCGGCTGAATATTCAGCTACTGGATTTGGCGATCTGGAAAAGGGAGTGATACTGCTGTTCATATGAAGCGGGCACATTTGCCTGCGCCTTGTTATGGCTGCTGTATGCGGGAGATCTTCGGGTCTGCCGGTCGCTCCTTACCGGTTCGCCAACCCGCATGCAGTTGCCACCCTATCGTTTGGCGACGAGAAGCGGTGGCTCCCACCAAGGAGATGCACTTTTGAATACATGCACTAACCCACCCCACCCCCCATGCTCTTCATCCGCCAGAAAAAACACATGCACGCCATTTGCCTCGAAGGCCAGGTCTGGTTCTGCGCGCGCGATCCGGGCTATCTGATGGGGATTTTTCTGGATGAGCACCGCGCCCGCAAACTGGCGCCCGACCAGCGTAAACCGTTTTGCTGGAGCGCTATGGGGTGACTCAGGAAGCGCTAATGATCAGCGAATCCGGGACCTACGCTCTGTTGCTCTACCAGCACGGCGCTCACAACGGGCCGCTGCGTGAATGGCTTGAGCATCATGTTGTGCAAGCCGTGCGCGACCGTGATCAAGTGCCAACATCACAACGCCCGGTGCTGGGTTTGATGCATTGGCCCAACATGACGCTGAGCCTGCTGAACTGGCAGAACGAATCGTGGATTCGCGTGCGGGATATGCCAGAGATTTTGCTGGAGCGTTCTCGGCAGAGTGCCGGGAAGACCGCTTCGTGGTGGCGACGGTTGCTGGCTTAAACCATACAGTTGGTATCGCGGACTGTATCTTGCGGGCCATTTGTCTCCTGCTTAAAGTGGCGCCCACTTAAGTAAGGAATACACCCTCATGGAATTCAACAACGGCTTCCTGCTCAGCCTGTCGCTGTGCCTGGAAATTGGCCTGGCCAACATGGCGATGATCAATATCGCCATGCAGCGCGGTTTTGCTCAGGGCGTCTGGTTGGGGCTGGGTACCTGCGTCGGCGATCTGATCTATGCCGTACTGGCGATGATGGGCATGGCGGTCTTGTTGCAATTCGAAGCGGTGCGCTGGGTGTTGTGGATTGGTGGCTCGCTGGTGCTGTGCTTCTTGAGCGTGAAAATGCTGCTCAGTGCCTTCAAGACTGACGGGACAATGCAGCAAAGCGGTGAGCAGTGGGGCAAGACCAATCTGGCGTTGTTCTCCAAAGGCATCATGCTGGCGATGTCTTCACCGAGTGCCATTTTGTGGTTTGCGGCTGTGGGCGGCGCGATCATTGCGCGACAAGGGCATGACGTGGCGAGTGCAGGTCTATTCCTGTCAGGCTTTTTTGCGGCGGGTTTGCTGTGGTCTATTTCGCTGTGTGCGGTGGCCTACCAGGGCGGTCGACTCATCGGCGAGAAGCTGATGAAGTACACCTATATCGCGTCGGCGCTGATCTTTGCGTACTTCGCGGTGTACGTGGTGGTGAGCGGGTATGCGGAGTTTGTCGGGGGGGCGGTTGGTCTGTAGGGGCCAATTACATCCAGGTCGCTGAATTGGAAGGCATCCTGTAGGAGCTCACGAGCACCGCGAGGCAGCGATGGCGGCCTGCCTGATAAACCGCTATCGCGGCCTCGCGGTGCTCGTGCGCTCCTACAGGTCGGTGTTTGCTTCAGGCTCCACCTCCGGCGTACCGTCCAGCAAATCCGGGCCTTCGTCCGCCTCCGCTTCGGGCAGCGTTTCAACCGCCAATGCTACCGGTGGCGCCAGCAGACTTGGGTCCGTCACACCCGTCAGCTTCTTGCGCAACCGCTGCAAGTCCGCGACCGTCAACTTCAACAATCTGGCAGGTTTGGTTTTGAGCAGCGTCGTAACGCTGTCTTCATCACCCAGACGCGCCATGTGCCCGGCCAGGTTCATGACCAACACTTCGCGGGTATAAACCCCGGTGTTGTACTGGTAGACCGATGAAGTCAACTCACGCAGTTCAAGCGGCAGACGCCAGCGCACGCGCAATGCTGAGCCGTAAGCGGCGGAATACTGCTCCAGCGCCTTGCCTATCTGCTCGTCATCCAGCTTGCCACCGGCCAGCAGCCACTCCTGCAAACTGCCCAGCACGGCAAGGTCCCCCAGAGACAGCAGCAGCCCCGCGCAGAAGCAACGCTCCGGATCCACATCAAGCATGCCCGCCAACACCCGTGCATATTCGGCCGTGCGTTGCGACATCTCCCAGAACTCGCTGGCCTTTGTCTGTAACGCACTGCTGCTGAGGATAGACACGCGCTTCTTGGTCAAACCGGAAACAATACTGGCACTCTGCGGAGCGCCCAAAAGCGCCAGTGCGGCGCCGAGGGTCTGCACCGGTTTGACCAGATGTTTGGCCGCCGTATTGGCCGCAGCAATCAACACCGCCGTGATATGCGGGTCTGCGCGTAGCTCTTGTTCAAGCAACGTCGCATCAACGCCGCCCCCTACCTGACTGAGTTTGAGCGCAGTGGCAACGTCCACGAACAACGGCGCACCGTCGGCAGTGTCACGGTGTTTTTCAAGGTACTTGCTCAGCGTCTGACCCGGCGCAAGCGCTGGCACTGCGCCCGGCACCGGACAGGCCAGCAGCAATCCTTCAAGACGCTGGCGAAGTTTTTCGGTGTCCAGCGGTTTGGTCAGATAGGCAGTCGGCGCCAGCGGGACAGCCTCGCGGACACTGGCGGTGTCACCGCGATTGCTGATCAGGATAAAAGGTACCTGGGGCTGGCGGCGCAATGCGCGCACACCGCGCAGCAAGCTCAAACCGTCGACAACGGGCAACTCTCTGGCGGCGATGATCAGATCAGGAATGTGCTTCTTCAAGAACTCAACGACCTGCTTACCATCGCTGCAAATCTCGAGCGCAACATCGTCACGCACAGTCAGAATCAGTTCACTGAGCGTTTCACGAATCCATGGATCGGATTCAGCAATCAAAACCCGAGGTCCTGCGGGTGTATCTACAGCTGTCATCAGAACTCTCTCGTCGAACAACTCATAACCAATGAACTGAAATGTATCTGTATGAACCAACCTTACTGCATCCGTTGAACTGGAATGCATTCCCTGTAGAAGTGACCGGGGTGGCGATCCACATTGCTCGCGATAGCCCCAGTCCAGGCGACAAATTAGTCGACCAAGAGATCGAATCGCGAGCAAGCTCACTCCTACAGGTCATGTGCTTGCTTCACGACAGCGCGAAGTCAGAAACACCAATACGAAGAACTACGATCCTCTTCCACCAATGCACCCACCTTAGCCAAAGCAAACGACGGGATATAGACAAAAAGCCTCATTTACCCCTTTTAGACGCAAAAAAACCCGCCGAAGCGGGTCTTTTTTGTCTGTTTGGTCACATTTTAATCAATTGCGACCCTGGCATTTTCACGCCAACTCAGCGAAACATTCTTCGATGATTGCCAGACCTTTATCCAGTTGCTCGTCCGGCGAGGTCAGCGGTACCAGCACGCGCAACACGTTGCCGTAGGTGCCGCACGACAGCAGGATCAAACCCTTGTCGCGAGCCTTGGCCACTACTTGCGCAACAGCAGCAGCGTTTGGCTTGTGGGAATCGCCGTTTTCGAACAGCTCAACCGCGATCATCGCACCCAGCGCACGGACTTCACCGATCACTGGATACTTGGCTTGAATGGCTTTCAGACCTGTCACCAGACGCTCGCCGACCGCTTTGCAGCGATCCAGCAGATGCTCTTCTTCGAAGACCTGCAACACCGCCAGCGCAGCAGCACAGGCCACCGGGCTACCGGCATACGTGCCGCCCAGACCGCCTGGGGCAATGGCATCCATATATTCAGCTTTACCGCACACACCGGCCAGCGGGAAACCGCCAGCGATGGATTTAGCGAAAGTAGTCAGGTCAGCCGTAACGCCCATCTGTTCCATGGCGAAGAACGTACCGGTACGACCCGCGCCGGTCTGCACTTCGTCAGCGATCAGCAGGATGCCGTGCTTGTCGCACAGTTCGCGCAAGCGAGCCATGAACGCTTTCGGCGCCACGTAGAAACCACCTTCGCCCTGAACCGGCTCGATGATGATTGCCGCGATGTCTTTAGGCTCGGCGTCGTTCTTGAAGATGCGCTCGATGCTGGCGATGGAATCATCAACGCTGATGCCATGCAGTTCACACGGGTACAGTGCGCGGAAGATACCGCCCGGCATCAGGCCCATGCCTGCCGAGTAAGGCACGACTTTACCTGTCAGGCCCAGGGTCATCATGGTCCGGCCATGGTAAGCGCCGGTGAACGCGATCACGCCAGCACGGCCAGTGGCAGCGCGGGCGATTTTCACGGCGTTCTCTACCGCTTCGGAACCGGTGGTGACCAGCAGGGTTTTCTTGGCGAAATCACCTGGCACCTTGGCGTTGATTTTCTCGCACAGCTCAACGTACGGCTCGTAAGCCAATACCTGGAAGCAGGTGTGAGTCAGCTTGGTCAGTTGCTCTTGCACAGCAGCAATGATTTTCGGGTGCAGGTGACCGGTGTTCAGTACGGCGATACCGCCCGCGAAGTCGATGAACTCACGACCTTCAACGTCGGTAACCGTGGCGTTCTTTGCCGACTCGGCGAAGATCGGGTGAATCTGGCCAACACCGCGTGGAACAGCGGCTTCGCGGCGTTGCATCAATTCTGCGTTTGTCTGGGACATGTTTCCTCATTCGCCGCTCATCGGTCGGCGTGGTTCAAGGATCAAGCGGCGGATCAACGCGTGACAGCATTCGATGATCGACTGTCACGGCCTCCGGCCACCAAAAAGGTTTTGGGTGCCACTAAAAACCGCCGAAACGTCGCTCTCGCGCCCCGGCGGCTGCAAACCCCTGCGTTAAACCGACAGGCAGAGGTATTTGATTTCCAGATAATCTTCGATGCCGTACTTCGAGCCTTCACGGCCCAGGCCCGAGGCCTTGATACCGCCAAACGGCGCGACTTCGTTGGAGATCAGGCCGGTATTGATGCCTACCATGCCGTACTCCAGCGCCTCGGCCACGCGGAACACGCGGCTCATGTTCTGAGCATAGAAATACGACGCCAGGCCGAACTCAGTGTCGTTGGCCATGGCAATCACATCTGCTTCGTCTTTGAAGCGGAACAGCGGTGCCAGCGGGCCGAAGGTTTCTTCTTTGGCAACGGCTGCATCTTTGGACACATTGACCAGAATAGTCGGCTCGAAGAAGTTGCCTTCAATGCTGTTGCCACCGAACAGCACTTTCGCGCCTTTGCTCACCGCGTCGGCAATGTGCTCTTTAACCTTGGCCACAGCCTTGCCGTCGATCAGCGGGCCAGTGGTGGTGCCTTCTTCCAGACCGTTACCGATCTTCAGCTTGGCCACTGCGACCTTGAGCTTTTCAGCGAACGCATCGTAAACCGCGTCCTGCACGTAGATCCGGTTGGCGCAGACACAGGTCTGACCGTTGTTGCGGTACTTGGAAATGATCGCGCCTTCGACAGCCTTATCCAGGTCCGCGTCGTCGAACACGATGAACGGAGCGTTGCCGCCCAGTTCCAGCGAGACCTTCTTGATGTCCTTGGAGCATTCAGCCATCAACTGGCGACCAATCTCGGTCGAGCCGGTGAAGGACAGCTTGCGCACAATCGGGTTGCCGGTCAGCTCACTGCCGATATCGCCAGCGCTGCCAGTAACAACGCTGAACACGCCAGCCGGAATGCCTGCACGTTCGGCCAGTTCAGCCAGCGCCAGTGCGGAATACGGGGTTTGCGAAGCAGGCTTGAGCACCATGGTGCAACCGGCAGCCAATGCCGGACCGGCTTTACGGGTGATCATCGCCGCCGGGAAGTTCCACGGCGTAATAGCAGCGGTCACACCAATCGGCTGCTTGAGCACAATCAGACGCTTGTCCGGCTGATGGCCTGGGATGACATCGCCATACACGCGCTTGGCTTCTTCAGCGAACCACTCAATAAAGGAAGCGGCATAACCGATCTCACCTTTGGCCTCGGCCAGCGGCTTGCCTTGCTCCAAGGTCATCAGGCGAGCCAGGTCGTCCTGATTCTCGATCATCAGCTCAAACCAGCGACGCAGCTTGTTGCCACGATCCTTGGCGGTCAGTGCACGCCAGGCTGGCAACGCCTTGTCAGCCGCTTCAATCGCACGACGGGTTTCAGCAGCGCCCATCTTCGGCACAGTGCCCAGAGTTTCATCTGTTGCAGGGTTGTTAACCTTGATGGTCTGGCCATTGTCCGCATCCAGCCAGGTGCCATTGATATAGGCTTGCTGGCGGAACAACTTGGAGTCTTTGAGCTGCATGTCGGCCTCCGCTTTGATATACCGAAAATGCACCGCACACCGGCGGAGCAGGTTTTTGATCGTACAAAAGGCGCCTCGAACAAGGCTGCCATCAGGAAATCATCTGCCGGCCCCCGCGACGCAGGGTCACAAAGTGCAGGTAAACCGGACAAGAGCGTTTGAAATCTCAAACGAATCCTAGGCACTGCTAGGGCAAAGGACAATAGGCCGTTCGAAAAAAAGAACGCATTTGCCAACATCGGCCCGATTTTCTGATCAGCGTCGTCCAAATACCTTGAAACGTGCAAAATCAACAACAGCACTCACCAGCATGGACGCCCGCCAACCAGATGAGTATCATGGCGCCCGCATTGCACCAGTAGCTCAGCTGGATAGAGTACTGCCCTCCGAAGGCAGGGGTCGTGGGTTCGAATCCCGCCTGGTGCACCATATTTGATTTCAGGGCTGGATTAGCAGATCTGAAATTACCCAAAGCCCGCCTTGTGCGGGCTTTGTTGTTTTTGCTGGAAAGTTTCGCTGAGGCTTGTGCCGAAATCGCACCAGTCAGCAATCGCCTTGACTCGTACTACCAGTCAGTGTCCCGCGGCCAGTGCAATATCTCTGACCGTTCAGCGGTTGATGTACAGGCTTTTCATCTTCATGCCGCCGCGCATTTTCTTGACGCCCGGCTCCATGTCGGCCGGGCATGCGCCTTCAAAGCTGCCATTGACGATGGTGCGTTGCGTTTCGGTTTTTCCGTTCAGGTCGAACGAAGTGTCGGCCGTCAATATGTACGATTTCGTCAGATCGCCCTTGAACGAGGCGGCCAGCTTCGCGTCTGGGCAGCTGGATATAAAGCTGTAGCCGTCGCCGTTACCGCTTTTTGACTCGATCTTGCATTCCTGTTCGAAGTTGGCCCACAAGTCGTCGTCAATCAGACGGTCCTTTGCCTGGTCGACGCAAATTTCCCAGGAAAACGGCGAGGTGGCCGGTGTCACTTTCCACAAGCCTGAGGCGCGTTGCAGACGCTGGGATGATTCATCGGCCGATACCGGCAATACGAGCGCAAGCGCTATGACTGGAATCGAAAACAATATCGCGGCGTACTTCATCATGAATCCTTTCTGTAAAACGCTAAATTTAATATCGAAACAGAAGCGCGCTGCGCCATTCGTTTATGGCATGCGCTATTCAAGGTTCTCTAATACTTCACTCTATGGTCGGCTTTTGGCCGGACTCGGTCAGTCACTTCAGCCTAACAAATTCCTAAAATCCCAATATAAATGACCTCTTTAAACCAAAGTTTTCAGATGGGGGAATGCCTTCGACCAGTGAAGAATTCTAAAACTCTTACGCAGACCTTCGATCCAGAACGGGTCTGTATGAATCAAACGAGTCACTGTTTCTTTGCTTTCCGCCTCGACCAGCCACAATCCCCCTAAAGGTTCTGAGGACGGATGCTCTCGGAGTGATCCACCTACTAAAATCAAATCTTTGTGCTGCTCTAACCATTGGATATGGTCGATGAGAGTTTTTTTCCGAATCTCCGATGCCTCAGGTTTATCCTCAAAAAATACGGCAAACAACATCTCATCTCCTTTTGAAATTAGTAGCGCCCTTGGCGCATCACCCACTAGCAGAATAGTCGACTTGCCTGCGTAAAACGCACTCCACCTCCAAACTGATTTACGGAATTCCCCTACACCCTCCGTCCCCTTCACATCCTTGTCGCTCCCGCCCGACAACCCTAGAGTCCACGCCGTCGCTGCAAACGTAACGACCGGGCTTGGCCGCTCGACTAAACTTCAGGCGCACAGGCGCTCACCATTCGATTTCAGGGCATGTTGCCTGCCCGCGATATCGAGTTATGGCAGCTGTGCGCGGGACACCTTCGGGTGTGCCGGGTGCCTGGAGTTCCGGTCGGCCAACCCGCGTACAGTTGCCACCCTGATTTGCTTGGCCGCAAACGGTCGCAGCTTCCAACTCCAGGAGCAGTCAATGAAGCAACCGCATACCTCAAGCAAAACCCTCGGCACCACCACCTTCTCTACCTGCGGGCCATCTCGTCAGCCGCTGTTCCGCATCAATCCCGACATCCCTATCGAATCTGCACTGGAGCACGCTTCCAGCTTATTGGCGTGTATCCATGAATTGAGCCTCGACGCCGCGATGAATGATGCGGGTAAGCAGAGTGTGTGGGCGGTTCATCATTTGAGTGATATGGCGAAGGCGATTCTGGATGACGCGTTGTCGGCTGGCGCAGTAAAGAATCAGCTGGGCTGAACTGCCAGACGTCAAAAATCAAACGTAACCCCCGCATACAACGCACGCCCGTCACCCGGCGAGTGCAGCGAGCCTTGCGCGCCGTCCGGGTCGTACCAGACGTATTCGTAGTAGCGATCGGTCAGGTTTTTCAGTTGCAGGTCGACGGTGACGGTTGGGCTGACTTTGTAGGTGGCGCCGATGTTCATCAGTACGTAGCCGCCGTAGGTGCCTTCGGTGTTGTCGCGCTCCAGGTAGTAGTTGGTCTGGCCGTTCATCCACGCTGACAGTTGCAAGGCTTCGGTCAGTTGGTAGTTGGCGCCCGCGCTGTACAGGTGATGGGGGACGTGGTCGATTTCCCGGCCTTTGCTGTCGGGGTAGGTGGCGCTTGGCTGGAGGATTTTTGAGTACTGCCAGGAGTAGGCCATCCACAGGTCGGTGCGTTCGTTGGGGTGCAGGTTGACTTGCAGGTCGTAGCCCCAGCGTCGTGTTTCACCGACGTTATCGGATTCGCCGCTTGGGTCGTTCAGGCGTCGGCTGACTTCACCGCTGGCTTCCTGTTGCCAGTAGGCGACGCGACCGTCGATCCAGTCTGCGGGGGCGAACTTGATGCCGGTCTCCCAGCCGTCATTGATTGACGGTTCGAGGTCGGTATCCCGAGGCGGCACTTTGTAGGCGGCGGCGCCAGTGCCGACCTGGAAGGTGCGCCCCCAGTTGGCGTAAAGGCTGGCCTCTTTCCAGGGTGAGTACACCACGCTGATTTTCGGTTGTTTGATCAGGCCGTAGTCGTTGATGTCGGAGTCGAGACCGGTCAGGCGATTGGTGAAGTCGCCCTCGATTTTATCCACGCGATACGCCGGGATGATTTTCAGCGATTCAAAGGGTTGGATGACGGCCTGAACGTAGCCGCCATAGGTATTGAAATCGAATTGCTGGCTCCGGGCTTGCGTCTGGCGGGTGCGATTCAGGGTGCGATAACGCTCACTCTGGTTGTCCTGCTTTTGTACGTCGAGTCCGCCTTCCAGCGCGAAGTCGTAGAGCCCACGGATCACCGGTCGCCAGGTTAGGTTGCTCATTGCGCCGTACTGCTTTTCGTAGGCATCGCGTTCCTGTTGCGCGCTGCTGCTCCAGTATTGCGTCCAGCGGCGATCATCGAAGGTGTTGACGTAGGCCTTGGCGCCCCACGCCAGTTGCTCGGTCAAGTCAGTGTCGAAGTGCACGCTGAGCTGGTTCATGCGCCGCGTACCTTTGTCGCTGGCGTTGTAGGCATTGGTCATGCGCGGGTGGTTGCGGGCATTGTCTTCAGTGAGGTAGCCCGGTTCCTGGGCTTCGGTTTCGTAGTGCCGGGCGATCAGGCCGATGCGATAACTTTCATCATCCGGCGTGTAGAACCACTTGCCGCCCAGTGAAAATTTGTCTGCCTGGGCATGATCGCGATAGCCGTCGCTTTTTTGGTAGGCGAAGAAGTAGTTCTGAGTCCAGTTGGCGCTTTCGATGCCTTTGGCCAGTTGGGTTTCCTGGGTGTTGTAGCTGCCGTATCGCAACCGAGCCTTACTGTAATCGCCGCCAATCCGGGTATTGATGTTGACGTTACCGGCAATGTTGTTGAGGCCGTAGCGCGGGTCGCTGGTGCCGCGCACCACTTCGATGCTGTCGATATCCAGCGGGAAGATCATGTCCATAAACGGCATGTTGCCGTCGTTGCTGTTGCTGGGAATGCCGTCGATCAACAACTTCACGGCATTCACTTCGCCCTCGCCATTAAAGCCACGGAAGGAGATTTTCCCGGACGTCGTGCCTTGGTTGAACTCGGTGATCGTGACGCCGGGCGTACGACGAAACAGTTCCCAGCTGTAGGCCACCGGCATGCTTTCGATGACATCGCCGCCCAGAATATCCACCGAGCTCAACACGCTGGTCGTCGACAACGGGCCCGTGGCAGAGCCGGAAACGTTGACGGTACCGAGCGTGAGTGTTGAGTCTGCGACGGGGGTATTTTGCGCCCACACGCTGTTGCAGGCGCTGATCAACAGCACCAAAGAGGTGTTTGTTACTTTCATGAAAACAGTTTCCACGCAAAAAAGTGACGGCTGCTCCCGCCACACGCTTATGCGCGGACTAGCGGGATCAGACTGATGGATTCACTGCGAGGAAGGTGCCGGGAGGCGCGCGGGGATTGAGCGAAGGCCACAGATAGCGCGGCGGCGGTTGCGGCCAGTTCTGTGCATTGATCGGTGCCGAGGCTGCGACCGGAATGTAATCCAGCGCCCAGCCATCGGAGTTGAGCGCCACTGCAACGCCAGAGGAAGAACACAGCAAGCAACCCATCTGGGCGACGGTTTGCCCGGTTTGATCCGAGCCGCCCAAATCAATGCGCGTGCCGCTCCCGACTTCCAGCGAGCAAAAGCCACCATTCAACCCGCTCAGGGCCAGGCCACTCATCTGCCCGTGATGAATACCACAGCCGAACAGACTGAACAGGACGCTGAAATACAGCACCCAGGCAATCATCGACCGGTCATCACGCGAGATTTTCATGGGCGCGACTCTAGCACCGCTCGTCGGGTTGAGACAGCTGGGGGCCGTGGGCTAATTGCCGCATGCCGATCATCATTCCTGACGCTCACCTTCAATAACACGTCCCTGCCCTTCGACGTTGCCGTGCAGCATAGAGTACGTGGTCAGTTGCCCTAATCGGCGCTCCAGTTCCAGCAGCAAACGGTTACGCGTGGTCAGCACTTCGTTGCCGTTGAACAAGCCCGGCTCGACGGTGTAGAGGTTAAACATCTGGTTGATCGCAGCGGGCCCGGCGATGCTGTAGTTCTCTTGCGAACTGTGGTTGTACAGCGCGACCATTTGCCCGGTCTGGCTATCAGCGCGGCGTGCGAACAGCATGCTGACGGTTTGCCCTTCGCGGATGCGCACATTGCTGTCGGAGAACTGGAAGCAAGCCTCCTTGCCATCGCGCAACTTGACCCAGAATTCGTGCTCTTGAATGTTGTGGCTGCTGACGTGCATCGACGACGAACTGCCGCCCATGGAGCCGTAGCCGTTGAGTATCAGGCCGCCGCCGGAGCTGTGTGAATGACTGGCGCTGAGGTGGGTCTGGTTACGCTTCTGGGTGTCGAGGATCTGCCCCGTGACCACGAAAAAGTGCAGCTGGCGGTCGTAGTGATTAAACGGCTCGTCGATGAAGTTGACGTCTTCCGGCGACAGGCTGATGTCGTACATGGTGCGGATCATTTCAGCGCGAGCGGCCTTGTCGTGCTTGGCGCGCTCTTTGAGCTCGGCACGACGCACCTTGGCATCGTCGATGGCCTTGAGTGCCTGGGCCTTGAGAATCGGGGTTTTCTCCTGAGCATAGGCCGCCGCCTTTTCGCTCGCTTCCTTGAGAATCGGCGCGGCCTTCTGACCGGCCTCGACGGCCATGTCCTTAGCCTTGTTCAACGCCTGAGCCGCCTTGGCTGCCAGTTCAGGGTTAGCGTCGACAGCTTTCTTTTTCAGGTCATCCCAGAGACTCATTCCCTATCCTCAACGCTTGATCAATAAACGGGCCGCGTACCTGCGGGCGTGAGGAGTTTACAGGCTCTTTTGGCCTTTATGCGCGGCCGTCAGGGCCTGTTTCATCACGTTTAAAAGGGAGGTGGAATTACCACGCACCTGAAATGCCCGGTTACCGAGTGTTTATTGACCCACATCAGACTGATCGACACCCTGCACGCCCCGACATTAAGGACAGTTTCGGTCGAGTGATGAGAAAGGACGATCTGAAAAAAGACCCATTCGAGGAGCCATGGTATGCCCCCTATTTTCGCGGTAGCAACGCATGGGGTGGAGGGGTAAGACCTGCCCAACCTGCGGAGCCGGTCTACATCGAAAAAGACTACTGGCCAGCGCCCAAACCCCGCAAAGATTTGATCTTCGCCAAGTCGTGTACCAGTGCAAACTGGCGCCAGACCGAAGCAGGCACCTGCACCGAACCTGTGTCCAACTTCGGAGCCGTGATGGTTGCCGGTTCTATGGCGGTGCCTGCAGCCAATGCTGCTGTTGCAACTGCGCTAGGTGCCGACCTCGCGCTGGGCCGAGTGGCTGGCGGCGGGATCATGCAACAGGGTCTGACCTGGGCAATCCGCGGCGCGAGTTTGCCTGCCAGTGTATTCATCCTAGGCTTGCTCCCGACCAGGATGGGCGACGGCACGCTGTACACCGACGAACAACTGCGCAATATGACTCGCGCGCCCAGTCGCGTGCGCTTCCAGTTTCGTCAGGACGCAGAGGGCGTGTTGCAGGTTTACGGCATTCACACCGGACCGACAGGCGACGACTCAGTCCGCACTGTGCAAGCTGCCTGGAATGCCGACCAAACGGCACTGGAGGCCAAGCTCAACGGCATTACGATTCTCTGGACACCCAAACGCGGCCCGCTGGGCGAAATGCCGCCCCTGATCTACCCCGACAACAGCGGCGAACAACTGGGCACCATCCTCGTCCACCCGATCCCGGAAAACACCGACAGCCAGATCGAAGGCTTCCCCGGCGAAGACATCACCACCGACGACTGCATCGTGGTGTTCCCGGCGGATACTGGGTTGAAGTCGATGTATGTGGTGTTTGCGAGGGCGGTGGGTGGGGACATCAAATACCACAAGCCGCCTTTGGATCTGCCTGGATTCCCAGGCACCTTCCCTGTTAGATCCAAGAGCAGTGTTCAAGGGGGAGGCAGTAAACGTGCCCGCTGGAAAGATCGTAAGGGGCGTATTTATGAGTGGGACAGTAAGACGGGTTCAATCGAGCTGTATGACAAGCAAGGTAAGCATCTTGGCGAGTTCAACCACATAACGGGTAAACAGATAGATCCGCCGAAACCCGGCAGAACCACACCTAAATAGAAGGACGACGACTATGTTTCTATGGATCTCCGGTTTTTTGAAAGATGACGCTGAGGATGACGCGTTGAAATTTGACCTCGTCGTGAAGCGAGAATATGAAGACGCTGTATTGGAGATTCTCGGATGGGAAAGCTTGGAGGAAAGCCCTGATGGTGAATGGCTGCTATCCATTGAACAGGTGGGTCAAGTATCCACAGCGGTCAACGAGCCATTGCCAAGCAATCTAGACGTGTTTATCGGCGTTCGGGCGTAGCGACGAAGAGGTGGCGGCAGCAATGGCGCTAGCGGGTGACCCAATAAAGGATGAGTTGGTGTATTGCGTTGGACGTTACAGATAGGGGAACGCCAGCGGATCGAGGTTCTAGAGGAAATTTATGCTTATAGCAATCGCAGGTTTTCTGGCTGACTCCAGTAAAGACAATTCAGTCAAACTAAGAATTAATGTTAAGCCTGAATTCGAACGAACAGTGATGGACCTAATGGGTTGGGAACACTTGGAGATAGGGCATTGGGAGCCGCTAATTAGCTCAAGGGCTCAGCAAATTTCTGCAGTAATCAACGAAGCAATTTCAACCGATCTGAATTTGTCCATTGGAGTGCGGTTTAGCGACGAAGAGGTAGCAGAGAGACATAAAAACACAGTAAAGGTTATATTCCTCTCAATCAGTGGGTTTTACTTAGACTCCAATCCGGACGACTCTTTAAAATACGACATGGACGTACCGCAAGAGCTAGAGTCAAAAGTACTCGCTGCAATGGGCTGGGCCTCAATACAACATGTGCCCCCGGGTGAGCACATTCTGACGACGGATCAAGTGACGGCAGTGATGAAGATACTTGGTGATCCCGTCAGAAATGACTTGGTTTACTACATAGGTGCCTGTGTGAAACGCATTCCGCTGCCAAGCTAATTTACGGAATATCCCTACACGCTCCGTCCACGTCCCATCCTTGTCGCTCCCGCCTCACAACCCTAGAGTCCACCCCGTCGCCGCAAACGCAGCGACCGGGCTTGGCGGCCCGACAGATATAGGCGAAAGCAGCGCCCCGACTTAAGATGGCAGGCGCTGTTTTTTCGCGTGTGGCCTGGCTTTATGACGGGTTGCGCGGGGACTCTTTCGGGAGTGCCGGGTTCCTATATCTCCGGTCCGCCAACCTTGTGCAATCCGTCACCCTTCTTTGCTTGGCGGCAGAGATGACGGTTCATCAAGATATAGGAAGGCGAATCATGACTAACTCTGACGACTTACACCCAAACAAAACCCTCGGCACCACCACCTTCTCCACCTGCGGCCCATCCCGTCAGCCGCTGTTTCGCATCAATCCCGACATCCCCATCGAATCCGCACTGGAGCACGCTTCCAGCTTATTGGCGTGTATCCATGAATTGAGCCTCGACGCCGCGATGAATGATGCGGGCAAGCAGAGTGTTTGGGCGGTTCACCATTTGAGTGATATGGCGAAGGCGATTCTGGATGATGCGTTGTCAGCGGGTGGAGCAAACAATCATCTGGGCTGAACGGCCCTTGGCTAGTACCTAGGGCCGTTTGGGCCGGTCATGAACTATGTGCTGCGAAGCTCCACGGTCAGGTGCGTCACTTCGTGCACCGGCGCCAGACGCGCGCGGATCATGTCGGCGGTTACGGATGCGTTGCCGACCACGCTAATAATGGCGGCACGGGCTTCGGGGCCGACCTGCCAGACGTGCAGGTCGGTGATTTTTGTATCACCTGACTGCTCGATTATTTCGCGGATTTCCTGCGCGACATGCTCGTCTGTGCGGTCGAGCAGAACACCTGAAGTGGTGCGTATCAGCGACCAGGACCAACGGGCAATAACCAATGCACCGACTATGCCCATGACCGGGTCGAGCCAGACCCATCCCAGGTAGCGGCCAGCGAGTAATGCAGCGATGGCGAGGACGGAGGTCAGTGCGTCGGCGAGCACATGCACGTAGGCCGAACGCAGGTTGTTGTCCTGACCGTGTGCGTGATGAGTATGCCCGTGGTCGTGCCCATGGTGGTGATTGTGGCCGCCGGACAGCAGCAGTGCGCTGACGATATTGACGAGCAGGCCGACAACGGCAATCCACGTGGCCGTGCCGAACGCGACTTGGGTAGGCTCGAAAAGACGCACCACTGACTCAACGCCGATGCCGATGGCAACCAGGCCCAGTATCAACGCAGAGGCGAAGCCGCCCAGGTCGCCCACCTTGCCGGTGCCAAAGCTGTATTGAGCGCTGGCGGCATGGCGTTTGGCGTAGCTGTAGGCAGCGGCGGCGATACCCAAGGCGCCAGCGTGGGTCGCCATATGGAAACCATCCGCCAGCAGGGCCATGGAGCCGGTGATGTAACCGGCAGCAATTTCGGCGACCATCATGACAACCGTCAGCGCTACTACCCACAGGGTGCGCTTAGCGTTTTCATCATGGGATGAGCCCAAAAATACGTGATCGTGGGCGTAGTCCGCTTGCAGGTTGCTCATGTCGGTGCGCTCCTATTTGGTGTATCGGCGGATGGCTTCGATCAGTTCCTCAACGCCTTCGGCTCGTTCTTCATCACTCAAACCCGGCTTAGCGACGTGCTCGCGGGCGTGGGCTTCGATGATTTCGTCCATCAGGCCGTTGATAGCCCCCCGCGTTGCCGCCACCAGATGCAGGGTTTTGGCGCAATCGTCTTCGGCCTCAAGCGCCCGCTCCACTGCCTGAATTTGCCCGGCGATGCGTTTTACGCGCTTGAGCAAGTCGTCTTTGCCCGTTTTGATGTGCGACATACCATACCCCCCCTACCTATATGCATAACGCATCCTCTGTGATCTCGGCAGGGATCGCAACCAGCAGATGAAACTCCCGCGCATTTTTGTTCTGATGGCCGCAACCATGACCACTCCGGATTTCCCATGCGCATCGAACCCCTGCCGCCACTGCAAACCCTGATCGCTTTCGAGGCGGCGGTGCGCCATGGCAGTTTTACCCGTGCTGCCACTGAGTTGCATCTGACCCAGAGCGCGATCAGCCGGCAGGTGCAGCAGCTTGAGGAGTTTCTGGGGCGGGCGTTGTTTCGACGTGAGCACAAGCGCATTCATTTAACGGTGGCCGGGCAGGTGTATGCCGAGCAGGTGCATCGCGTACTTGCCCAATGCGCTGAAGCGACGGCGCAGGTCATGACCCACAGTGGCGAGCAGGAGCTGACGCTGGCGTGTTCGAGCGGTGTCGCGGCGTTATGGCTGGGGCCGTTGGTGGGACGTTATGCCGATGAGTTTCCCAATGTGGACGTGCGTCTGCGGGTGGTCGACGGGCTGGATTCGCTGGTGCGTGCGGAGTTTGATCTGGCTGTGTATTTCCTGCGCTCGGGTTCGCCGCCGGGGCTGGACAGTCGGTTGTTGTTTGCGGAGTCGGTGGGGGCGTATTGCGCGCCGGGCTATCTGCAAGGCCAGGTGCTCAAGCCGCAAGCGTTGTTCGAACATCGGTTGTTGATGCTTGAGGATGGTCAGCGCCAGTGGCTGTCCTGGACCGACTGGTTTGCACGTCAGGGTATTGATGCTTCGGCGATTTCCAAACGCCTGACCGTTAATAACTATCCGGTGATGGTGGAACTGGCCATTGGTGGACGCGGCATTGTGTTGGGCTGGAAACCGATGATTGATGGGCACGTTAAGTCCGGGGCGTTGGTGCCTGCTTGTGATGTCCATGTGGGCGAGATCGGTGGTTATTACTTGCTCAATCCGTCGGGGCAGTTTCCGAGCCGTGCGGCGCGATCGTTTGAGCAGTGGTTGACGCTGCAAAATGCAGACTGAATATCGCTTCCTGTAGGGGTGACCGGGCTGGCGATCCACCTTGCTCGCGATAGCGCCAGGTCAGGCGATAATTTATCGAAAGAAAAATCGAATCGCGAGCAAGCTCACTCCTACAGGTCCTATCTTTGCCGCGAGACGGCGCGGTGCCATGGACGCCAAGGTGCTCCACAGATGCGATAGCACTCTGTCTTCTTGCATGCGACCAGCGCATGCATATCTTCCCAATGAGCGTTTTCCCGCATCCAATTACGCGAGTTATTCTCGGGCCTACAAGGGCATAAGACCCTGACGATGTTTCACCCGATTGCTTCTCTGCCCCACTCGTGCGCGGGACCACTCCCTGCGTAATCTGCATGCAGGAGTTCAACGTGAACGCTATAAAAAACACGCCAACCCACAACCAGAAAGCACGCAAAGCCGTGATCGCGACTGTGATCGGCAACGGTCTTGAATGGTTCGACTTCACGGTCTACAGCTTCTTCTCGGTCATCATCGCCAAGGTGTTCTTCCCCACCGACAGCGAACTCACCTCTTATCTACTGGCATTGGCGACTTTCGGCGTAGGCTTTTTCATGCGTCCGGTCGGCGGCATTGTGTTGGGCGTTTACGGTGACAAGCACGGGCGTAAAGCCGCGCTGTCACTGACCATCCTGTTGATGGCGCTGGGTACGCTGATCATTGCGATCACCCCAAGCTACGCGCAAATCGGTTTGATCGCGCCGGTGCTGATCGTCCTCGCACGGCTGCTGCAAGGCTTCTCCGCGGGCGGTGAAATGGGCAGCGCGACGGCGTTTCTGACCGAGCACGCCCCAGACGGCAAGAAAGCGTTTTACTCCAGCTGGATTCAGGCCAGTATCGGCGTCGCCGTGCTGCTGGGCTCCACGCTGGGCGCCATCCTCTCGAACTACCTGACTCAGGCGCAGCTGGAAAGCTGGGGCTGGCGGATCCCGTTCATCATCGGCACGCTGATCGGTCCGGTCGGTTTCTACATCCGTAGCCGCATCGACGAGACGCCGGTCTACAAAGAATCCAAAACCACCGAATCACCGCTGCGCGAAGTCTTCCGCACTTACCCACGGGAAACCCTGATCAGCTTCTCGCTGGTTGTGCTGTGGACGGTCTGCACCTACGCGATTCTGTTTTACATCCCGTCCTATTCAACCCGCGTTCTGGGCCTACCGAGCGGTGTAGGTTTCAGCGCCGGGATGATGGGCGGCGCGGTGTTGATCGTGGCCACGCCGATTGTCGGCATGCTCGCTGACAAAACCGGTCGCAGGCCTTGGTTGCTGGGTTCGGCAGCTGCCATTTTTGTTGCAGCGTATCCGATGTTCCTGTTCATCAACCAGATGCCGGGGCTGGCCTCGCTGCTGATTTTTGAAGTGGTAATGGGCCTGTTGATCGCCGGTTACATCGGCTCGATTCTGGCCGCGTTCAGCGAACTGCTGCCGACTCACGTGCTGTCCACCGGCCTGTCCGTGGCCTACAACTTTGCAGTCACGATCTTTGGCGGTTTCGCCACGTTCACCATCACCTGGCTGATCGCCAACACCGGCAGCAATGTCGCGCCGGCCTTCTACATCATGTTCGCGGCCGTGGTCAGCGGTTGCGGCGCGTTCTTGTACCGCGACCGCAAGACCACCGCCAATGCCAGCTTCAAGGGAGCAGCCCTGCAATGAATACTGAAAAAACGACACGCCTGATTCTGCGCAACGGCCAGTTGCTCGACCTGAACAAAGGCGAGTTGCTGGGCGGTCTGGAAGTGGTGATCGAGGATGGACGCATCAGCGCAGTTCGCCCACAAAATGACACTGCCGAGGCCGATGACCAAGTCATCGATCTGAACGGCCGTACGCTGATGCCCGGCCTGATCGACTGCCACGTTCACGTGCTGGCTTCCAATGCCAACCTGGGTATGAACGCGCTACAGCCCAACGCGATCATCATGTACCGCGCCTTGCCGATTCTCGAAGCGATGCTTAACCGCGGCTTCACCACGGTGCGTGACGCGGGCGGTGCGGACTGGGCGCTGGCTCGCTCTATAGCACTGGGTCTCGTGCCGGGGCCGCGTATTTTCGCAGCGGGTAAAGCGCTGTCGCAAACCGGTGGTCACGGTGACATGCGCGCTCGCGGCGAGCTGCTGCTGAGCGAGCCGTGCTCGTGCTGCTTCCGCGCTGGCGCTATCGCCCGCGTCGTGGATGGCGTCGACAACGTGCGTCTGGCGGTGCGTGAAGAGCTGCAACAAGGCGCCAACCAGATCAAGATCATGGCTTCGGGCGGGGTCTCGTCACCCACCGATCCGATTGCCAACACGCAGTACAGCGAAGCGGAAATCCGCGCCATCGTCGATGAAGCAGAAGCTGCCAATACCTATGTGATGGCCCACGCTTACACCGCGCGTGCGATTCGTCGCGCCATTGAGTGCGGCGTGCGCACTATTGAGCACGGCAACCTCGTTGACGCAGACACCGCAAAACTGATGGCTGAAAAAGGCGCGTTCGCCGTGCCGACCCAAGTCACCTACGAAATGCTCGCCAAACACGGCGCCGAAGCCGGTCTGCCGCCTGATTCGGTGGCCAAGATTGAAGACGTGCGCCTAGCCGGTCGCAACGCCCTCAAGCTTTTCGCTGAAGCGGGCGTGGAAATGGGTTACGGCTCAGACTTGCTGGGGGACATGCACCAATACCAAAGCCATGAGTTGCAGATCCGCGCCGAATTACTCGGTAACCTCGCCGCCCTGCGCAGCGCCACCACTGTCGCGGCCAAAATCCTGCAACGCGAAGGCCTGCTCGGCTGCATCGCTGAAGGCGCCATCGCCGACCTGCTGGTAGTCGACGGCAACCCGCTGGAATCCATCGGGTGTCTGGTGGGCCAAGGGGAAAACCTGGCGATGATCATTCAGGAAGGCAGCATCAAGAAAAACACCTTGGTGTAAACGCTGAAGTGGTTCAGAGCCCGCCTTGTGCGGGCTTTGTTGTTTCTGGGAGTGGCGCAAACCATGTGCAACCGCAAGACTCTGTAGGAGCGCAGCTTGCTCGCGATGAGGCCCGTACATCCGCCGCATATGTGTTGCCTCCAAACCCTCATCGCGAGCAAGCTCGGCTCCTACAGGTGCTATGCATATGTAAAGCCCTTTCATCCAACCTGTCAGTCTTGCCCTTCTTCATCTCTTCCATCAGCCCTGTTTGCAGCTGCTGATCTCTCGATTTACATCCCCCTCACCAAAAAACAGCACAAACGTTCCAAAGCCCTCCCCTCCAAAGTCATACAGTCGTCGTACATCTAGCCCATACGGGCCGGGGCCTGTAGGCAAGATGCCCGATCTAGAGCCTTCGACGATTCAAAAATAGCATGGCACTTTGCCTGTTTTTGATGTTGCAAGATGTTACGGATCGTGAAACATTCCCCTCGTTTTTGTGCGACAACTTGTCGCTAGCGCTGAATTGACGCCTTCCGTGAGCGTCGTTTCCGACCAAGCGCACCACTAGCCTCCGAACCTGAAAAAGCCACGGCTGCAGTTGCCTAAGGTAGACAAATACATGTCTTGTTTTATTCGAGAAAGACAGCGGATCAGGGGTGCCTGTCTGGGCCTGCTGACGCTGATGTTTTGCCTGGCGGGCTCCGCCAGTGGCGAAGAGCTGGAGGCCAATGCGTCGGCCGGCAAACGTCTGGCAATTGCGTCGGACTGCGTTGCGTGTCACACCACGCCGGGCGGCAAACCATTCGCGGGCGGCTACCCGCTCAACTCGCCAATGGGTGTGATTTATTCGACCAACATCACCCCTTCGAAAACCGCCGGTATCGGTAACTACACCCAAGAGCAATTTGCTCGAGCGGTGCGCGACGGCGTGACGCCAGATGGCACGCACCTGTACCCCGCGATGCCGTACACCTCGTATTCGAAAATCACCGACAGCGATATCGCAGCGCTCTACGACTACTTCATGCATGAAGTCCCGGCCGTAGAAACGCCATCGCCGAAAACCGAACTGGCATTCCCGTTCAACATTCGCGCATCGATGATTGGCTGGAACCTGCTGTTCCACGACACCACTCGCTTCACGCCGGACGCCAGCAAATCTGCAGAGGTGAATCGCGGTGATTACCTGGTCAACGCTCTGGCCCACTGCGATACCTGCCACACGCCGCGTAACTTCCTGATGGCCGCTGACAACAGCAAACCACTGGGCGGTGGTTCGCTGGGGCCTTGGTATGCGCCCAACATCAGCTCCGACAAAGTCAGCGGTATTGGCGCCTGGTCCAGCGATGAAATCGTCGCTTACCTGCGCACCGGTCACGTGGAAGGTAAAGCACAAGCGGCAGGTCCGATGGCTGAAGCGGTCGAGCACAGCCTGCAATACCTGCCGGATACAGACCTGAAGGCTATTGCTGCGTATCTGCAGCAAACCCAGCCAGTCAAATCGGGCGAAACCAAGGCACGCCATGAATTTGGCCAGGCTTCGACTGATGAGCTGACCCTGCGTGGCGGCAAGCCGGAAGACAATCCGGGCTGGCATGTTTTCAGTGGCACTTGCGCCAACTGCCACCAGGCAAACGGCCAGGGCAACAAAGAATATCCGTCGCTGTTCAACAACACGGCCACCAGTCGTGCGGACAACCTGATCGCGACCATCGTCTACGGCGTGCATCGCACCGTCGATGGTGTGGCTGTGGACATGCCGGGCTTTGGTCCAGACGCATTCTTCACTGACCGTTTGACCGACCAGCAGATCGCCGACGTCAGCAACTATGTGCTCTCGCACTACGGCAACGCGGCCGAGAAAGTCACCGCCGCCGACGTCGCCCAAACTCGCGCAGGCGGGCCAACGGCTCCGCTGGCGACACTGGCCAGGTTCACGATCCCGGCAATCATCCTCGTGGTTCTGCTGATCGGCCTCGTGGTGTGGCTGATCGCACGCCGCCGCAAGGGGGCCTGAGCAATGGATAACTCAATGAATCACAAGCAAGCACCGACTCAAGCTGAATCACCGACCGGCTTCTCTCGCCGCAATCTGCTGCGCGGCTCCGTTGCACTGGGCCTGATGGGTCTGGTGGGTGGCATGCTGCCGTGGCAATCGGTGCTGGCCGCCGATCAGTCGACCGCTGACTTCATCGCGCTGTCGCAGTTTCTGGTCAGCCGTCCGGTCAATCCGGTATTGGCCGGGCGCTACTACTCAGCCCTGGCCAAACGCGCACCGAACTTCGCCGGAAACGCTGCGGCTTTGAAGCAACTGATCGCCGACAACAACCTCAAGCATGTCGATGAATACCTGAAGCTGGCCAACCCTGACGCGTCCCTCAAGGCGACCGCGACCAGCATCATTGCAGCTTGGTACCTGGGCATTGTCGGCGAAGCAGCCGACGCGGAACTCGTCGCCTTCTCCGAAGCGATGATGTACCTCCCGACCCACGGCACCCTCATCGTCCCAACATACGGCAGCGGCCCGGCTACATGGGGTCCCAAGCCAGCAGACACCAAGGATTCCAGAATATGAGCAGCGGTGATTTCGACGCCGATGTGGTGATCATCGGCTCCGGCGTAATGGGCGGCCTGATCGCCAGCGAACTGGCCAAAGCCAATAAATCAGTGATCGTGCTGGAAGCGGGCCCGCGGGTTAACCGACGCGATATCGTCGAAACCTTCCGCAATGCGCCGATCAAACTGTCGCTGGCCAACGCCAAGCTGCAAGGCGCTGGCTCGCCATACCCAAGCCTGCCCCACGCGCCATCCACTTATGGCGACTACCTGCAGCAAGTCGGGCCGGTGAAATACAACACGTCGTACCTGCGCGTGGTGGGCGGTACCACCTGGCACTTCGGTTCGTCGCTGTGGCGCATGCTGCCCAACGACTTCCGCCTCAAGTCCCTGTACGGGCGTGGTCGCGACTGGCCGATCAGCTACGACGAGCTGGAGCCCTTCTACGCTCGCGCCGAAACAGAACTGGGCGTCTCTGGCGTCGACGGTCAGGATGAAAGCGGCCAGGGCGGCGAAGCATTCCCGCCCCGCTCCATTCCCTACCCGATGGAAGGCCTCAAGCCGAGCTACATGTTCAAGCGCCTCTCGGAGTTGCTGAGCAAAGGCGGCTACAACCCGATTCTGGAGCCCAACGGCCGCGCCACTCGTCCTTACGGCAAACGCCCACCATGTGCAGGCAACAACAACTGCAACCCGGTGTGCCCGATTGCGGCCAAGTACGACGGCTCGATGCACATCGACGAAGCCGAGAAACATGGCGCCAAGGTCATGGACAACTCGGTCGTTTACAAGATAGAAGCCGACGATAGCGGCAAGATCACTTCGATCTGGTACATGAAGCCAGACAAGTCCAAGCATCAGCTCAAGGCCAAGTACTTCGTGCTCGCGGCTTACGGCATCGAGTCACCGAAACTGTTGCTGATGTCCACGTCGGAGAAATACCCGAACGGTATCGCCAACTCGTCTGACCAGGTTGGTCGCAACCTGATGGACCACACCGGCATCAGCATGAACGTGATGACCAAGGAAGACATGTGGCCGGGTGAAGGTCCGACCCAGTTGCTGGTTTATCTGAACAGCCGCGACGGTGCCTTCCGCAAGGATTATCCGAGCTACAAGATCAAGGTGCGTAACACCGTGCCGACCTCGCAGATCACTTCAAACCTGATCGCTAAAGGCGTGCTCGGTTCCAAGCTGGACGAAGGCATTCGCCTGCAATCGGCTCGCTCGCTGAACTGGGCGGTGGACTTCGAAACCTTGCCGCTGCCGGAAAACCGCGTCACGCCAAGCAAGACCAAGTTCGACGCCATCGGCCTGCCGGTGCCGGAGATCTATTACAGCGTGCCTGAGTACTGGCATGCCGGTAAGGAAAAGGCGCTGGAGGACTTCAAACAGTTCGCCAAACTGCTCGATGCCGACATCCTCAGCACCGACGTGGGCTTCCAGAACCGCCAGCACATCATGGGCACAACCATCATGGGCGACGATCCGAAGGATTCGGTTGTCGACCGCGATTGCCGCACCCACGATCACCCGAACCTGTTCATCGCAGGCACCAGCGTCATGGCGTCCTCGTCCAGCGTTAACCCAACGCTGACAGGCGCGGCACTGAGCCTGCGGATTGCGGATGAGTTGTTGAAAGAGGTTTAAAGGACCTGGCGATCCATCTCTGGATCGCCAACCCTTTGCAGGAGCTGCCGAAGGCTGCGAAGCGTTCATCCTGAGATACCGCCATCGCAGCCTTCGGCAGCTCCTACAGGGGTTAAACCCAAAACCTGTAACGCTGGCGAAACACTTTCAATCGGTTTAACCTCGCCAATCCGCAGCGCAATGGATGCGCCGTCGACATCAAGGAAGAGTGCATGGATCCCAGCGAGAGCCCGTCTCGGGACAAACTCAATCCATTTGAGCACCTGCATGCGCAGGCCGATGACGCGCCTCGGGCATATAGGCGCCACCCCTCCAAGCCTTCACGACTCTATCGCCGTATCTTTGTGCCCTTGATTTTCATCGTTGCTGCTGGCTATCTGCTGATGCATTTCAGTGAGCGTCTGCAGAACGTTATTCAGCAGGTCACCGCCTACCGAAATCCAGCGCCTGCGCTGCCCGCCAGCTCGAACCCCGTGCCACCGATGTACACACGCGACGCTCTGGTCGCCCCGAAGCCGTTGGCCGATTGCATAAAACCCGACAACATCATCGACGAAGCAGTTGCCACCTGCCGCTACGGACAATTTCCACGCGCAACCGAAGATACAAATGCACAGGGCATGGTGAGCGCTTCCTACATGGCAAAGTACAAAAGCGACCAGCAACAGCCCCCGGCCCGAACCAGACGCGTCACCGCTTTCAACATTGAGCGCGCAACGGTCTGGCAGTGGGACGGCAAACGCACCTACGCCGCCGAGTGGGCGATCAATAGCAATCGAATCGACGACAGCAGCGTTTGCGCCAACTATCGACGCGGCTCGATTGAACACCGCGAATGCCGCAAAGGCGCCAAAGTTTACTTCCGGGAAAAGTGCCGAGAATGGGGCAAGCGCCGAGATAAAGATGGCAGCGATGCGAGCCAGGCTATCGAGGAGCGCTTTTGCGCGGCAGGTGAAGGTTTCAATCCACTGGGTTGAGCCCTTATCAAAATGGCGTAAATGCCCTTATGCAGCCAATTGATTGCTAGCAATCTGGCCATCAACAGTTTTTTTGCCATTTTTTTCGACATTTTTTGTAACGCCTTACGCCCCCTGAAACTGGGCGCGTCGTGCGGCATGGTGCGTCATCCCGCCACAGGTGGCCCCGGCTAGAGCGGTTGCCATCATCGGCCTCAGATGGGATAAACAAAAAGCAAACGGGCTCGAAAATCTATAAAAAACGTAGATTCATGGGTCATTGAAGTCGTATAGCGGCGATCCTGCATTAGCTAAAAGTCCACACGTACTGTGTTCGCGCATTGTGCCAACAGCGTGCTGGCCACCCCTGCCTTTCAACCTCATTGAGGCCATTCATACGGCGTCACCAAACGCTGTGCTGCACCTAAAAGAAGGACCGGAAAATTGAGCGATCAATCCACTCCGAACACTGCACTCGCCAGATTCTGCGAGAAAACCGGCATCCCCTATCCCATGTTCTGGGGCTTCGTCGGCCTCTTGATTTTCATGATCGGCGATGGCGTCGAATTGGGTTATCTCTCCCCTTTCCTTAGCGAACGCGGCATGCCTGCCGATGAAATCGCCATGGTCTTTACCGTCTACGGCGTCACCGTCGGTATCTCTTCCTGGTTGGCCGGCGCGCTCTCGAACATCTGGGGTCCCAAGCGCGTGATGATGATCGGCTTGCTGATCTGGAGCGCCTTCGAGGTGCTGTTCCTGATCTACGGCCTGCAAAAGCTCAGCTACTCGATGATCCTGCTCACCTACGGCTTGCGTGGCTTCGGTTATCCGCTGTTCGCTTATGGGTTTCTGGTGTGGATTGCCGCCGCAACGCCATCGCGCAAAATGGGCATGGCCGTTGGCTGGTTCTGGGTGGCTTATGCAGCCGGGTTGCCGACCCTTGGCTCGCTGGTCGCCAGCGTCAGCATCCCGTTGATTGGTGCTATGGCCACTTTCTGGTTGTCTTTCGCCCTGGTAGTCGTCGGCGGAGTCATCGGCCTGGTGGGCATGCGCGACGCACACGGTATGAAACGTCTGGCACCCGAAGGCGAAAAACCGCTGGTGTCGATGGCCAAGAACATCACCATCATGTGGGAAATGCCCAAGGTGTCGCTGGCAGGTCTGGTGCGCGTGATCAACACGTCATCGATGTTCGGCTTTCTGGTCATCATGCCCGGGTTCTTCATGCACACCGTGGGCTTCAGCCTTGAAGAATGGCTGCGACTGCTGACCATCGTGTTCGTGTTCAACATCATTGGTAACCTGGCCTCAAGCATCATCAGTACCCGGATCGGCTATCGCAACACGATCCTGTGGCTGGGCGCGGTAGGCAGCACGATCAGTACACCGCTGTTCTTCTTCATGCCGCAGGCATTCCCGAACGACTTCCTGATTGCCTCGATCTTCGGCGCTTTCTACGGCCTGACGCTGGCTTGCTTCGTACCACTTTCGGCACTGGCGCCTGCCCTTGCCCCGCAGAACAAAGCGGCCGCACTGTCGGTATTGAGCCTTGGTGCAGGTGCATCGACCTGGGTCGGTCCTGCCGTAGTCGCCATCTTCCAGGACAGCTTCGGCCTGGCGGGCGTGGTCT
Source organism: Pseudomonas sp. HP_14 (assembly GCF_055283875.1). Taxonomy (NCBI): domain Bacteria; kingdom Pseudomonadati; phylum Pseudomonadota; class Gammaproteobacteria; order Pseudomonadales; family Pseudomonadaceae; genus Pseudomonas; species Pseudomonas sp. HP_14. Next base: position 72,482 of record NZ_JBTOQI010000017.1, read on the forward strand.
GGGCATTCACCGGCCTCTATGCCCTGAGCGCAGTCATGACCGCCTTCCTGCGCGACCCTGAGCCGGTGTTCGAACCGACGCTGACCAAGACCAAACGGAAAATCAAAATCAGTGCGCCGCGTCTTGATTACCGTTGGGCACATGCGGAGCAGAAGTAGGTAGAGTTATCGCAATCTTTGTGGGGGGGGGGGGGGGGGGGGGGGGGGGGGGGGGGGGGGGGGGGGGGGGGGGGGGGGTGGGGGGGGGGGGGCGGGGGGGGGGGGGGGGCGGGGGGGGTGGGGGGGTGGGGCGGGGGGGGGGGGGGGGGAGGGGGGTGGGGGGGGGTGGGGGGGGGGGGGGG
>NZ_JBTOQI010000018.1:0-68880 GCF_055283875.1 Pseudomonas sp. HP_14
CACCGCCGCGCGTGTGGGCTGGCCGCGGGGCGGCCCCCCCCCCCACCCCCCGCCCCACCGCCCCCGCCCCCCGGCCCCCCCCCCCCACCCCCCCCACTCCTACAGTTCCTTGAATTATTTGCACCAAAAAGCAGCACCCCTCCGTAATTCGTCGTCTTCTCCCTTTCCCTTCTTCTGTTTGCTTCATGCCAGCCGGTTCTGGGCCTATAATGCTCGCCTTTTTCGCCCAATGATTTTGCGGAGCTGGTGATGGCCGAACGTAAGGCGTACGTCGAGCGTAATACTCTGGAAACCCAGATCAACGCTTCGATCAACCTGGATGGCACCGGAAAGGCCCGATTCGATATCGGCGTGCCTTTTCTTGAGCACATGCTCGACCAGATTGCCCGTCACGGGCTGATCGATCTGGATATCAACTGTAAGGGCGACCTTGAGATCGACGATCACCATACGGTGGAAGATGTCGGTATCACTTTAGGTCAAGCCTTCAACAAGGCTATTGGCGACAAGAAAGGCATCCGTCGCTACGGTCATGCCTACGTGCCGCTGGATGAAGCGCTGTCGCGTGTGGTCATCGACTTCTCGGGTCGTCCGGGCCTGCAAATGCATGTGCCGTACACCCGCGCTGTTGTTGGCGGTTTTGACGTGGACTTGTTCCAGGAGTTTTTCCAGGGCTTCGTCAACCACGCCAATGTGACCCTGCACATCGACAACCTGCGTGGCACCAACACTCACCACCAGATCGAAACCGTCTTCAAGGCATTCGGTCGCGCACTGCGCATGGCGGTTGAGCTGGACGAGCGTATGGCCGGGCAAATGCCTTCGACCAAGGGTGTGCTCTGATGCAGACAGTCGCGGTCATCGATTACGGCATGGGCAACCTGCACTCGGTTGCCAAGGCGCTTGAGCACGTTGGCGCTGGCCGGGTGCACATCACCAGCGACGCCAACGTGATTCGTGAAGCCGACCGCGTGGTGTTTCCCGGTGTAGGCGCGATTCGCGACTGCATGGCTGAGATCCGTCGCTTGGGTTTCGACTCGCTGGTGCGTGAAGTCAGCCAGGATCGCCCGTTTCTCGGTATTTGCGTTGGCATGCAGGCGTTGCTCGACAGCAGTGAAGAGAATGGCGGAGTGGATTGCATCGGCATGTTCCCCGGCCAGGTGAAGTTCTTCGGCAAGGATCTGCATGAAGATGGCGCGCACTTGAAAGTGCCGCACATGGGCTGGAACGAAGTTGCGCAGGCGGTGGATCACCCGCTGTGGCACAGCATTCCGGACATGGCGCGTTTCTATTTTGTGCACAGCTTCTACATTGACGCGGCTAATCAGCGTCAGGTTGTGGGGCGCGGTCACTACGGCGTCGACTTCGCCGCTGCGCTGGCTGACGGTTCGCGCTTTGCCGTGCAGTTTCACCCGGAGAAGAGCCATACCCATGGCCTGCAGTTGCTGCAGAACTTCGCCGCGTGGGATGGTCGCTGGTAATCGTTATGGCCAAAGGTAAAAACAAGCCGCCGATCCTGACGCTGAGTGCCGAGCACGAGCAGCAGGCCATCGACAAGTTAAAGCGGCTGTTCTCTCAGCGTTTCGAACTGGACCTGGGTTCGTTCGAAGTCGCCGAGGTGCTTGAGTTTTTTACCAGCGAGATTGCCCCGCACTATTACAACCGAGCCGTTTTCGATGTGCAGCAATTGCTCAAGGAGCGGTTTGAAAGCCTCGAAAGCGACCTGTGGGCGCTCGAGAAAAACTGAATAGAAGCAGCTTCAAGCGACAAGCTTCAAGCCGCAAGAATTGGTGGGTACGCACACTTGCAGCTTATGGCTTGCAGCTTGCGGCTCTTTTGACGAAGGAAAAAGCATGCTGATCATCCCCGCTATCGATCTCAAAGACGGTGCCTGTGTGCGTCTGCGCCAGGGCCGGATGGAAGATTCCACCGTATTTTCCGATGACCCGGTTGCCATGGCTGCCAAGTGGGTCGAGGGCGGTTGCCGTCGTCTGCATCTGGTTGATCTGAACGGCGCGTTCGAAGGTCAGCCGGTCAACGGCGACGTGGTCACTGCCATTGCCAAGCGTTATCCGACCCTGCCGATTCAGATCGGTGGCGGTATTCGCTCGCTGGAGACCATCGAGCACTACGTGAAAGCGGGCGTGAGCTACGTGATCATCGGCACCAAGGCCGTCAAAGAGCCCGAGTTTGTTGCTGAGGCGTGCCGTGCGTTCCCTGGCAAAGTGATCGTCGGCCTTGATGCCAAAGACGGTTTTGTGGCCACCGACGGTTGGGCCGAAGTCAGCACTGTGCAGGTCATTGATCTGGCCAAGCGTTTCGAAGCTGACGGTGTTTCGGCCATCGTTTATACCGACATCGCCAAAGACGGCATGATGCAGGGCTGCAATATTCCGTTCACGGCTGCGCTGGCTGCTGCTACGCGGATCCCGGTGATTGCTTCCGGCGGTATCCACAACCTGGGCGATATCCGCGCATTGCTGGATGCCAAGGCTCCAGGAATCATCGGCGCAATCACCGGCCGGGCGATTTACGAAGGCACGCTGGATGTGGCTGAAGCTCAGGCGCTGTGTGACAGCTACCAGCGCTAAGCAGTTTCGGTAGGAGCGAACTTGTTCGCGAGAGGTCGGGGCATTCAGCATCATGGATGCCTGTCTAAACGCCTCGCGAACAAGTTCGCTCCTACCGGGATCCCGGCAGGATAGAAATCGGAGATTAACCCAATGGCCCTGGCCAAACGCATCATCCCTTGCCTGGACGTCGACAACGGTCGTGTGGTCAAGGGCGTCAAGTTCGAGAACATCCGTGACGCTGGCGATCCGGTTGAAATTGCCCGTCTGTACGATGAGCAGGGCGCTGATGAAATCACCTTTCTGGACATCACAGCCAGTGTTGATGGCCGTGATACCACGTTGCATACCGTCGAACGCATGGCCAGCCAGGTGTTTATCCCGCTGACCGTGGGCGGTGGCGTGCGTACCGTGCAGGACATCCGCAATCTGCTTAACGCGGGTGCCGACAAGGTATCGATCAACACGGCTGCGGTGTTCAACCCTGAGTTTGTCGCCGAAGCCGCCCAGCATTTCGGATCGCAATGCATCGTTGTCGCCATCGACGCCAAGAAGGTCTCGCTGCCGGGTGAAACCCCGCGCTGGGAAATCTTCACCCACGGTGGTCGCAAGCCTACTGGGCTGGACGCTGTGTTGTGGGCGAAGAAGATGGAGGATCTGGGCGCCGGTGAGATCCTGCTGACCAGCATGGATCAGGACGGTATGAAGAACGGCTTCGATCTGGGGGTAACCCGCGCAATCAGTGACGCGCTGGGGATTCCTGTCATCGCCTCGGGCGGCGTTGGCAACCTTCAGCATCTGGCTGACGGTGTGATCGAAGGTCACGCCAGCGCGGTATTGGCGGCGAGTATCTTCCACTTCGGCGAATACACCGTACCGGAAGCGAAGGCCTATATGGCCGCGCGCGGGATTGTGGTTCGCTAGAATTCGCTTCCCCACACTGTAGGAGTGAGCTTGCTCGCGATAGCAGTAGATCGGTTGAGAAATTATCGTCTGACCTGACGCTATCGCGAGCAAGCTCACTCCTACAGTTCATGTCGCCTCTAAGCTTAATCTCGCTTATGTGGGCAATACGCCATGTCTGCTGGACAAGCGCTTTTGAGCGCTGCACTCTGTCTGCCGTCAGCGTATGGAGAGCGCCAATGTTCAAATCTCGTTTTATTGCCCTAACGGCCTTCAGCGCTCTGGTTTTTAGCGCCACTGAGGCTGCACTGGCCGATGACGCCATTGAGGCACCGGGACGCGACTCCATTGTGCTGATGACCGAAAACCTGCCGCCCTACAACATGGCAATCGACGGCAAGAATTTCGCTCAGGAAAGTAACATTGAAGGCATCGCCGCCGAAGTGGTGCGTGAGACCTTCAAGCGCGCCGGGATTGGTTACAGCATGACGTTGCGCTTTCCCTGGGAGCGGATCTACAAGCTTGCTCTGGAAAAGCCTGGCTACGCAGTGTTTTCCACCGCGCGTTTGCCCGAGCGGGAAAACCTCTTCAAATGGGTTGGGCCAGTAGGTTCCTATGACTGGATCATGCTGGCCAAGGCCGACAGTCCAATCAAGCTGACCAGCCTGGAGCAGGCCAAGGCTTACCGTATCGGTGCCTACAAAGGTGACGCCATCGGTGAACGGTTGCTGGCCCAAGGGCTGAACCCGATCCTGCTGCTGCGCGATCAGGACAACGCAAAAAAACTGGTCAACGGGCAGATCGACCTGTGGGCGGCGGGCGATCCGACCGGACCATATCTGGCCAGAATTGAAGGCGTGACCGGTCTCAAAACCGTGTTGCGTTTCCATCACGCTGATCTGTATCTGGCTTTGAACAAGGCCACACCGGATGAGGTGGTGAACAAGCTGCAGACGTCGCTCGACCAGCTACGTGCGGAGGGCGTTGTGGATAAGATCCTGTCCCGGTACCGGTAATACCGCATTTTGAATGCGGGAGCGCGGTCAATTGTAGGAGCCGAGCTTGCTCGCGATGAACGATGGCACGGTTTTCAGCCCCGCCACCGCAAGGCCGCGATGAGGTTCTGCCTGGAACATCGCCTCGCGAACAAGTTCGCATCCTACCGTTGATGCCGGTCGTTAGCGATAAATCCCATTCTTGCCGTGGCCGGCCATCGCCTGATTGCCCCGCACGCTGATCATCTGCCGTAGGTCGATCCACTCGATGCCCTGGGCTTTCAGGCGCGGTAGCTCGCGTTCAAGCACGTCGAGCGTCACCGGATAAGGATGACCAATCATCACCGCCGAACCCTGTTTGCGGGCGAGCTCAATGGCAATATTCAGTTGCCGGGTGATGGCTTGCGGCGTGCGCTCATCATCGAGAAAGACATCGCGGGAGACGCTGGCCAACCCGATCTTTTGTGCCTCGGCTGCCGCAACGGTTTTCGCACTCGTGCGGCTGTCGACGAACAAAAGATGACGGCGTTGCAGTTCGGCCATCAACCACCCCATGGCTACAGGCTCGGCGGTCATGCGGCTGCCCATGTGGTTATTGATCCCAGCGGCGTACGGGACTTTCAGGAGAGCGGCGTTTAGCCTGCTTTCCAGTTCGGCAAGGGGGAGCTCGGGATGCCAGGCATACGGGCCCGTGGCCGGGTCCATAGGCATGTGCAGTATGACGATCTTGCCAGCACGATGGCCTTGGCGGGCGAACTCGGTGGCGTGAGGGGTATCCGGCATGATCGCCAGCGTGACAGGACCGGGCAGGGCAAGTACGCGCTGATCCCGGGCCGGATTCTGGCCCAGGTCATCGATGATCAATGTCAGAAACGCCGTATGAGGCTTGCCGGCCTGCGCGGCTGGCGCTGCGCAAGCAACGCCAGTCAGGACGCATAGGGTGGCGAGCAGCCAACCCGACAGGAATACACGCATGGCCTTAGTTGCCGCGCGTGATACTCAGGCCCTTAAGCAGGCTCAGAGCCTGGCTAAGCTGGAAGTCATCATCCTGCGGACGGGCCTTGGCGGCGCCGCCTTTGACCGTTGGCTTGTCCGCACCGCCGTTGCCGTTGCCCAGGTGACCGAGCAGATCGGCTTCCTTGTAGGCTTCGCCGTCAGCTTCGTTGGTGACTTTAGCGCGACGCACCACGATGTCAGGGTTGATGCCCTGCGCCTGAATCGAACGACCGTTAGGCGTGTAATACAGCGCCGTGGTGATCTTCAAGGCGCGGTCATTATTCAGTGGCAGCACGGTTTGCACCGAGCCTTTACCGAAGCTGTCAGTACCCATGAGGATGCCGCGCTTCTGGTCTTGCAAGGCGCCCGCGACAATCTCCGAAGCTGAGGCACTGCCACCGTTGATCAGCACCACAAGCGGTACGCCTTCGCTGGCATCCGCCGGGTCAGCCGAGAAGCGCAGCTCGGAGTTGGCAATACGGCCCTTGGTGTAAACGATCAGGCCCTTGGTCAGGAAGTGGTCAGCCACTTCAACGGCCGATTGCAGGACGCCGCCAGGGTTATTACGCAGGTCAAGAATCAACCCGCTCATTTTCTTGCCGTTGTCTTTACGGAACTTGGCCAGCGCTTTGCCGACTTCGTCACCGGTCTTGACCTGGAACTGGGTAATGCGGATATAGCCGTAGCCATTTTCCAGCATCTGCGCTTTGACGCTTTTGACCTGAATGGTCGCGCGTGCCAGCGTCACGTCGAACGGGTTACCACCGTCGCGGACCAGCGTCAGGGTGATCTTCTCGCCGATCTTGCCGCGCATCTTGTCGACCGCTTCCTGCATGGTCTGACCTTGCGTCGGTGCGCCGTTGATCTTGACGATCAGGTCACCGGCTTCGATGCCAGCCTTGGAGGCTGGCGTGTCGTCGATCGGGGAGACAACTTTTACGAAGCCGTCTTCAACACCAACTTCGATGCCCAGCCCGCCAAACTCACCACTGGTGCTTTCCTGCAGCTCCTGAAAGTCTTCAGGGCCCAGGTAGGCCGAGTGCGGATCGAGGTTGCTGAGCATGCCTTTGATGGCGTTTTCCAGCAGGGTCTTGTCGTCAACCGGCTCGACATAAGCGGCTTTGACCCGATCCATGACCTCGGCAAAAGTGCGCAGCTCATCGAGCGGCAGCGGCGCCTTGGCGGTAGTTGCCGCAGGCGGAATAGCGGCTGGCGCTGCTTTGACTTCCGCAGCCTGAGCCAGTGGAGCGCCGATAACGACGGCAATAGCCAGGGCCAGCGAGGTGAGGCGGGACAGATACGGCATGTCTAACGAACTCCTGAAGGTGGAACCGACTTATCCTTGAGTGCGGCACCATTGGGCCGGATCACTAGGGCGACCCTGCTGACGAATAGCGAAATACAACGCCGGTGTGTCCTGTCCACCACTGTTGCCTACAGTGGAGATAGCTTCACCGGCTTTAACAATGTCCCCGGCTGCCTTGAGCAAAGTCTGGTTGTGCCCATACAGACTCAAGTAACCGTTGCCATGGTCGAGAATGACCAGAAGCCCGGCGCCGCGCAACCAGTCTGCGAAGACCACCCGACCGCCGTGTACAGCATGTACCTGACTACCAGCCGATGCGCTGATCATCACGCCGTCCCACGTGGAGCGAGCGTCATCACCACGAGCTTCACCGTAGCGTGCCAGTAATCGACCATCAACTGGCCATGGAAGTTTGCCTTTGGCTGCAGAGAATGCGCCGCCGTATGAAGCGCCAGCGCTGGAAACCATGGCACCGGGTGCTTTTGCAGGGCGTCGTGGTGCGTCATCGCTGTCGGTTTTGCTGCTGTTTTTACTACCGCTGCTGGCTTGTGCCTGAGCTTCACGCTGACGTTTTTCTTCAGCCTCGCGCTCCGCAACCAATGCTTTCTGTCGGGCTTCTTCGGCTTCTCGGGCCTGCCGCGCCAACGTTTCTTCAATGGTTTTCAGGACTTTGCCAAGTTCAGCCTGTTCCTGTTGTCGCGCCTGGAGCTTTTGATCCCGTGACTTGTAGTCCTGATTGAGCTTGGCAAGCGCCTGCTGGCGCTCCTGGCGAACCTTGTCCAGCTCTTCGTGCTGAGTTTCCAGCGTGCTCTTCTGCACCAGCAGTTGTGCCTGTTGCAGGTCGATATCTTTTTCGACACCCGCCAACTGGCGCAGTGTTTCGTTGAAGGTGCGCAACTGAGTCAGGCGAGCCTGGCTCATGTAATCGTAGTAGGTCAGCGTCCGGGCGAATTTTTCAGGATGCTGTTGATTGAGCAGCAGCTTCAGGTATTCCTGCCGGCCGCTTTGATAAGCAGCGCGGGCCTGAATGGCGATCAGGCGTTGCTGTTCAACGCGTGCGCTCTGGAGTTTGCTTTTTTCCTGGTTGAGCCGATTGAGCTCGGCTTCGGTCTTTTTTAGTTCCTTTTGCAGGACCTCGACCTGCTTTTCCAGCTTACCCATGTCGGTTTCGGTACCGCGCAGGTCCTTTTGGACTCCGGCTTTCTCTTTCTGTAAATCGCCCAGGGCTTTTTGCAGCTCGGCGACATCCTGACGCGCAGCGTCAATCTGTTTCTGGGTGAGCGCCCGCTGATCGTCGGCAAACGCCGGATTGAGCAGGCAGATCAAAGCAAGGGTGATCAAGGCGCGAAGCATGAGGGTGGGCGATACCGAGGAATTGTGAAAAAAAGTGTCAGGCTTAGTATGCCCGGCACACGCTGCAAAAAAAACGCCTCGCTTGAGGCCATTCATAGAAAAAACCGGCATGTGGCTATGCGACATGCCGGTATGGAGCCTTTTACGCGTCAATCAGGATCGAGTGGCCGGTCATTTCTTCCGGCTTTTCCAGGCCCATGAGTTTCAGCATGGTGGGCGCTACATCAGCCAGAACCCCGCCTTCGCGGACTTTCAAATTACGCTTGCCTATATAAACGAAAGGCACCGGCTCGGAAGTGTGCGCTGTGTGTGCCTGACCTGTATGGTCGTCGGTCATTTGCTCGACGTTGCCATGGTCAGCAGTCAGCAAGGCTTCGCCGCCGACCTTTTCCAGCGCGGCAGTGATACGGCCGACACACACGTCCAGGCATTCGACGGCTTTAATGGCCGCTTCCATGATGCCGCTATGGCCAACCATGTCGCCGTTGGCGTAGTTGACGACGATGACGTCATAACGTTGATGCTCGATGGCATCGACGATTTTATCGGTGACTTCCGGCGCGCTCATTTCTGGCTGCAGGTCATAGGTCGCAACTTTCGGCGAGGGAATCAGGATGCGCTCTTCGCCCGGAAACTCTTCTTCGCGGCCGCCCGAGAAGAAGAAGGTCACGTGAGCGTATTTCTCGGTTTCAGCGATGCGCAGCTGAGTCTTGCCGTTGGCGGCGAGATATTCACCCAGCACGTTCTTCAGGCTGCCTGCGGCAAACGCCGAAGGTGCAGGAATGCTGGCTGCGTATTGGGTCAACATCACATAGTTGACCTTCGGCTGACGGGCGCGCTCGAAGTCCTTGAAGTCGTCTTCGACGAATACACGGGTGATTTCCCGGGCACGGTCGGCGCGGAAGTTCATGAACACCACTGCGTCGCCGTCTTCAACGGTGACCTTTTCACCAATGGTGGTGGCTTTAACGAACTCATCGTTTTCGCCGCGTTCGTAAGCAGCTTCCAGGCCCGCCACGCTGCTGGCGGCGTTGAATTCCGAGGAGCCGTCGACAATCAGGTTGTAGGCCGCTGCTACGCGGTCCCAACGGTTGTCGCGGTCCATAGCGAAGTAACGGCCGATGATGCTGGCGATGCGGCCTTTGCCCAGACGGGTAAAGGTTGCGTCCAGCAGTTCGAGTGATTTCTGGGCGCTACGTGGTGGTGTGTCGCGACCGTCGAGGAAGGCATGCAGGTAGATCTTTTCTGCACCACGCTGGGCGGCCAGTTCAGCCATTGCAACCAGATGATCCTGGTGGCTATGAACGCCGCCGTCCGACAGCAGGCCAAGGATATGCACGGCCTTGCCTGCGCCGACGGCTTTATCTACCGCGCTGCAAATAGTCGGGTTCTGAAAGAACTCGCCATCACGAATGGCTTTTGTGACCCGGGTGAAATCCTGATAAACCACGCGTCCGGCGCCCAGGTTCATGTGGCCGACTTCGGAGTTGCCCATCTGACCGTCCGGCAGGCCGACGTCCATCCCGGAACCCGATATCAGGCCGTTGGGCATAGACTTGTACAGGCGGTCCATGACCGGCATTTTGGCTGCCAGGATGGCGTTGCCCTCATGGCTCTCGCTGTGTCCGAAGCCGTCCAGAATGATCAGGACCAAAGGTTTTGGCGTGGTAGTCATAGAACCCACTCGTGGCTAAAAAAGTAAGTTGGAAAACAGACCGGCATTTTAGGGGCTGTTGATCTTCAATTGCGAGCCACGATGCCGGAGTTATCGGTTCTGGCGCGATGTCGTCTGAACTTGATTGACCTCATTGTCTGACGGACTTTGGCCGACCTTGGCTGCTGTGTATACTGGCCGACATTTTAACGCCCTGGAACCTACTGATGCTTCAGCACCTGCTTGCTTTTGCTACCAACCACTATTTGATCACTGGCGCTTTCATCATCCTGCTGGGGATGCTGATCGCCTACGAATTGAGCAAGGGCGGTCGCAGCCTGAGCACGGGCGAACTGACTGCGCTGGTCAACAAGGATCAGGCCGTGGTCATCGACATTCGCTCCACCAAGGATTACGCGGCAGGCCACATTGTGGGTGCCCTGAACTTCCCGAATGACAAAGTCCTGACCCGCACCAGCGAGCTGGAAAAGCACAAGGCCAAAACCCTGATCATCGTCGACGCCATGGGCCAGCAGGCTGGTTCGGTCGCACGTGAGCTGCTTAAATCCGGCTTCACGGCTGCCAAGTTGTCCGGCGGCGTATCCACCTGGCGTGCAGACAACCTGCCATTGGTGAAGTGAAATGGCTGAAGTCATCGTCTATTCCAGCGATTATTGCCCTTACTGCACTCGCGCCAAGCAATTGTTGCAGAACAAGCATGTGTCTTTCGAAGAGATCAGAGTCGATGGCAAGCCGCAAGTTCGCGCCGAAATGGTGAAAAAGTCCGGCCGCACCTCTGTTCCGCAGATATGGATCGGCTCGACCCATGTGGGCGGCTGCGACGACCTTTTCGCCCTGGAGCGCGCCGGCAAGCTCGATGAGCTGCTCTAAGCCAGACTCCAACCCCCTTCCAGAACTTAAACGTTAAAAGGACCCGAGATGACCGATCAACCGACCAACGGCACCGCTACCAACGAAGAAGACGCACCGCAATTTTCGCTGCAGCGTATTTACGTTCGTGACCTGTCGTTCGAAGCGCCAAAAAGCCCTGCGATCTTCCGTCAGGAATGGACGCCGACTGTCAGCCTCGACCTGAACACTCGTCAGAAGCCGCTGGAAGGTGATTTCTACGAAGTGGTTCTGACCTTGTCGGTTACCGTTAACAACGGTGACGAAGTTGCTTTCATCGTTGAAGTCCAGCAAGCCGGTATCTTCCTGATCAAAGGCCTGGACCAGGGTTCGATGAGCCATACGCTGGGTGCTTTCTGCCCGAACATTTTGTTCCCGTATGCTCGCGAAACCATCGACAGCCTGGTAGTCCGTGGTTCGTTCCCGGCGCTGATGCTGTCCCCGGTGAACTTCGACGCCCTGTACGCGCAAGAACTGCAACGCATGCAGGCTGCTGGCGAAACACCTACTGTTCAGTAAGTGGTTTGGCTGGACTAAAAAAGCGCCTTTTGAGGCGCTTTTTTGTGGGTGTTGGGTGACTAGGTTTCAATGGGGCGCTTTGTGTCCTTGCACAGCGTTGTAAGCCAGCTCCTACAAAAGCTATGCGTCGTCAGGCAAACCCCAACTGCCGCCAGCCTTCATACACTGCCACGGCAACGGTGTTGGACAGGTTCAGGCTGCGGCAACCCTCGCGCATCGGCAGGCGCAGGCGTTGATCGGAGGCCAGGGCGTCCAGGACTTCAGCAGGAAGACCACGGCTCTCAGGGCCGAACAGGAAGGCATCGCCCTCCTGAAAGCTGGCATCGTGGAAGGGGCGTGAGCCTTTTGTGGTAAAAGCAAACAACCGCGGATGACCGATACTTTCCAGGCAACTGGCAAGGTCGGGATGGGTCTGCAACGTGGCGAACTCGTGATAATCGAGCCCGGCACGGCGCAGGCGTTTGTCGTCCAGTTCGAAGCCCAAAGGCTCGATCAAATGCAGGGTGCTGCCCGTATTGGCGCACAGCCTGATGACATTGCCGGTATTCGGCGGAATTTCTGGTTGAAAAAGGATGACGTGAAACATGCACGGCTCCGAGCTGAAGAATGGCGAGCATTCTACCCTTGAAGAGGATCCACGGCCGAAGCTATGGCCAAAGGTTTTGGGTTCGCTGGCAATTGTCGGGCTTATGATCGGCTTGATGATCGGCCGCCTGACCGAGCCTGCTCCGCTTGAACTTTTACAAATCGAAGAGCGAGCTACCGGCCTCGTTTTGTGGTTCAACCGTGATCCGGAGGTTTTGCCTGAGCATGTGGATGGCACATTTGCCCTGAGGTTTACGGCAAAGGGTCAGCCATGGCGTGGGCAACTGAAGATCAACGGGAAGGATGTGCGCTGGAGGCTGGAGCGAGACAAGAGGGATTTGCTGCTGACTCTGCTGGCGGCCCGCCCGCTTCACGGTGACTTGCACGGTGAGAAGCTGGACGGGCGCTGGAGACTGGAGGTCAGTCTCCGAGAGGAATAAAAGAGGGGAATCCCCGGCCTGCCTGTACCAAGGTCCCCAAAACTGGTGATATGGAACCTATTGCAGACGGCGTGCCAGTTTTTGAAATTTCTTGTTTTAAAAAGTCTTCTCGTTGTGTTCCCCACCTCGAAAGCCCCAATCTGCGGGCTTTCTGGCTGTTTCATAAATTTATCGCCATCACGTTCAGCGCCCATTCAGCCCCCCTGAGATTTTCCGCAGGACGATTTGCTGTGTGTGAATCGCGCGTCGTTATGGTGCAAAAAATTCTGATGATGCACGGTTTAACGACTTTTTCTGAGGGGGCGCAGCGACAACGTTTTTCGAGTTTTGTTCGCCTCATTCCCGGGAGTGGTCTCGGAATGGGACCCAAAATCGTCCGACAGAAGGTCTTGAAACGACCGTTTCAAAGTTTTTTCGAGATAAATTTCAGGTGCATAGAGGCAAGTGATGACAACTGTAACAATTGCCACTATACCCTGTGCGCCTCAATGATTTCGGGGGCTTGAGTGTTCATTGAGAGTTTTCAGTTGTGCTGATTCCCGGGAGCAGGTGGCCTGCTTTTTGCTGTCCGAGGTACCAGTCAGAATGATCTGACGAATGGCAGTGAAATATTATTTAGGAATTAGTGAAACAGCTCGATACACTCAAGGACGGAAGGATCCGACAAGGTGCTGGACATATAACCGACAGGTCTTAAAAGCTTAGTAATAATTCTTTTTCGATTTGTTGATTGTTCACTACCCTGCGACCACCGATTCATCGGTGGGTCATTGGTCTTGAGGCGTCGGTTAACCATTGGCTTCGGTCGGGTTTGGCGCTAACCGTAAATTTTTGGGTCAGAGCGCCCCACGGGCCTCGGCACCAGAAATTATAAAAAATTAAGATTCACGAGGAGCGATTCATGAAGAAGTCCACTCTGGCCCTGGCTGTAGCCTTCGGCGTTTTGGCTCAGCAGGCTAGTGCAGCAGGTTTTCTGGAAGACAGCAAAGCGACTCTTAGCTCGCGTACCCTCTACTTTGATGGTGATGCACGCGAAGGTCGGGACACTACTGCTAACCGCACCCGCAACAAAGAAACTGCAACAGGTCTGAAGTTTGATTACCTGTCGGGTTTCACTGAGGGCACTGTTGGTTTTGGTCTGGACGTACAAGCACTGGTTGGCGTTCACCTCGACGGCGGCAAAGGGCACCACGCAGCAGCTGGCGGCATCACTCCTACCGACACCGATGGCTCTTCTGTAGATCAATGGTCCCGTCTGGGTGGTAATGCCAAGGCGCGCTTCTCCAAAACTGAACTGCGTCTGGGTAACGCTTTGGCACCAAACCTGCCAATCCTCGTTTCCAACGATGGTCGTTTGTTGCCTGCTGCCTACCAAGGCGGTGTTGTGACTTCTAAAGAAATCAACAACCTCACTCTGACAGGCGGTCAACTGACTCAGTCGATCGGCCGTGCGTCGAGCAACTGGACTGACCTGTCTGTTGGCGGCGCGACTGAAGCCAGCAACCAGTTCCGTTTCGCTGGTGGTGACTGGAAAGTTACCAAAGACCTGACGCTGCAGTACTACTACGCCAACCTGCAAGACTTCTACAAGCAACACTTCCTGGGTCTGGTACACGTATTCCCGATCTCTGAAGACCAGTCGTTCAAAACCGATCTGCGTTACTTCGACAGCAGCTCCGACGGCAAGAATGGCGATGTAGGCTACCGTTTCAACAACAACAACGGTTATGCCAAAAATACTGGCGAGGTTGATAACCAAACTTGGTCCGCGATGTTCACCTACTCTTTGGGCGGCCACGCAGTCATGGTTGGCCACCAGCAAGTTAGTGATGACGGCGGCATGGTTTTCCTGAACCAGGGTAACGTTGTTGATGGTCGCGGTCGTCCAGAAGGTAACGGCGGTTCCAGCGTTTACCTGTTCACTGATGCCATGATCAACAACTTCACCCGTGCTGGTGAAAACTCTACTTTCGGCCAGTACTCGTACGACTTCGCTCGTGCCGGTATCCCAGGTCTGAAGGCATCGATCGCCTACATCCACGCTGAAGACATCCGTGGCAACACTCTGGCTACCCGCGATCGCGAGTTCTCCGAGTGGGAACGCGACATGCGTGTTGACTACGTGATCCAGAGCGGTCCGTTGAAAGGTTTCGGCACTACTGTTCGTCACGGTTCGTACCGCGGCGACGCCGACCTGAACAACTCGACCAACCAAGATCAAACCCGTGTGATCTTCAACTACACCTACGCTTTCAAATAAGCCTGGTCAGTTGAAAAGGAACCCCGCCTCGTGCGGGGTTCTTTTTGCCTGAAATTTCATATCTCCAAAAGCTATATTCAAAGCGTTATCTATTCTTTTTAATTTCTAACGAAGGAGCGCAAAGTGGCTTCAATGAATTAGCAAACATCACAACAAGGAGCTACATCCATGAGCTTGCGACTTGGCGATATCGCCCCTGATTTTGAACAGGACTCCAGCGAAGGTCGTATTCAGTTTCACGAATGGCTGGGTAATAGCTGGGGCGTGTTGTTTTCCCACCCTGCTGACTTCACCCCGGTGTGCACCACCGAACTGGGATTCACCGCCAAGCTCAAAGACGAGTTCGCCAAGCGTGGTGTAAAAGCCATTGCGCTGTCAGTGGACCCGGTTGATTCCCACATCAAGTGGATCGGCGACATCAACGAAACACAGAACACCACCGTCAACTTCCCGATCCTGGCCGATGCTGACCGCAAAGTGTCCGAGCTGTACGACCTGATCCACCCGAACGCCAGTGAAACCCTGACCGTACGCTCTCTGTTTGTGATCGATCCGAACAAGAAGGTCCGGCTGACTATCACTTATCCGGCCAGTACCGGGCGCAACTTCAACGAGATTTTGCGGGTCATCGATTCCTTGCAACTGACCGACAACTACAAAGTCGCAACCCCTGCTAACTGGGTGGATGGTGATGAAGTAGTGATCGTGCCGTCGCTCAAGGATGAAGATGAGATCAAGCAACGCTTTCCAAAAGGCTACAGGGCCGTCAAACCATACCTGCGTCTGACGCCACAGCCTAATCGCTGAATCACCCTTCCACGACAGATGGGGTTAGCTTGGGCCGATTCGTCGGCCCTTTTTTATGCGTGAAATCCGACTTTCTGTAGGAGCTGCCGAAGGCTGCGATAGCGGTGCTTCAGGAAAATTGCCTTCGCAGCCTTCGGCAGCTCCTACAGAGAATCCCGATAACTTTCTTCATATGCATTTAAAGAATAACCAAATGAAAAAATAAGATTTATGGATATAAAAAATCACTGATATGGTCACTGCAATTCAACAAAACCCTCACACCTTACTCGTCCGCCAACGGGCCAGCAGGTGCCACTGAATTAGCAAAGGAGCGCGCCATGCGCACAGCTATTTTGCGTCAAGGTTTGGTCGCTCTGTTTGCCGCAGCGGTCGCCTTCGGCGCTGTTACCCAGGCTCAGGCCGAGACCTTGCGTATCGGTTATCAAAAGTACGGCACGCTGGTGCTGCTGAAAGCCAAAGGCTCCCTTGAAAAGCGCCTCGCCGAGCAGGGCGTGCAAGTGCAATGGACCGAGTTCCCTGGTGGTCCGCAGTTGCTTGAAGGTCTGAACGTCGGCTCCATTGATTTCGGTGTGACGGGCGAAACGCCGCCGGTGTTTGCTCAGGCCGCTGGCGCTGATCTGGTGTACGTCGCCTACGAGCCGCCTGCGCCGACCAGTGAAGCGATCCTGGTACCCAAGGATTCACCGATCACCTCCGTCAAAGAGCTCAAAGGCAAGAAAGTCGTCCTCAACAAAGGCTCCAACGTGCATTACCTGTTGGTAAAAGCCCTTGAAGATGCGGGTTTGAAATACACCGATATCCAGACCGTTTTCCTGCCTCCGGCCGATGCCCGTGCTGCGTTCGAGCGTGGCAGCGTCGATGCCTGGGTTATCTGGGATCCGTACCAGTCAGCCGCCGAGCAGCAACTGCAAGCGAAAACCCTGCGCGATGGCACCGGGATTGTGGATAACCACCAGTTCTATCTGGCAACCAAGCCTTACGCTCAGAAAAATCCGAAAGTGATTCAGGCGCTGATTGAAGAAGTTCGCTCGGTCGGTGAGTGGTCCAAGGCTCACCCGGAAGAGGTGACCAAACAGGTCGCGCCGTTGCTCGGCTTGCCTGCGGATATCACGCTGACTTCGGTTAAACGTCAGGGCTACGGAGCGTTGTTCCTGACCCCGCAAGTTGTGGCCTCGCAGCAAAAAATCGCTGATACGTTCTATCAGCTCAAGTTGATTCCTAAACCGCTGAACATCGCGGATGTGGTCTGGACGCCGCCCGCCGCAGTCGCGAAAGCGCCGTAATCAGCCGGACCATGAGGAGACAACTCCATGAGCTCTAATGCTTCGCAACGAACAATCCAGCGCCTCGCGCCTTGGGTGCTGCCGATTCTGCTGCTGGCTATCTGGCAGCTGTCGGTCAGCGCTGGCTGGCTGTCCACCCGCATTCTGCCTGCGCCGAGCGCGGTCATTGAAGCGGGTGTCAATCTGGTTTCCAGTGGTGAAATCTGGACCCATCTGGCGATCAGTGGCTGGCGTGCCGGTCTGGGCTTCGCTATCGGTGGCGGCATCGGCCTGGCTCTGGGTTTTATCACCGGCCTGTCGAAATGGGGCGAACGCCTGCTGGACAGCTCGGTACAGATGATCCGCAACATTCCCCATCTGGCGCTGATCCCGCTGGTGATTCTGTGGTTCGGGATCGATGAAACCGCCAAGATCTTTCTGGTCGCGCTGGGCACCCTGTTCCCGATTTACCTGAACACTTACCACGGGATTCGCAACATTGATCCTGCGTTGGTCGAGATGTCCCGCAGCTACGGCCTGTCCGGCTTCGCATTGTTCTGGCATGTGATCCTGCCGGGTGCGATGCCTTCGATTCTTGTAGGTGTGCGTTTCGCGCTGGGCTTCATGTGGCTGACGTTGATCGTCGCGGAAACCATTTCTGCCAGCTCCGGTATCGGTTATCTGGCAATGAATGCCCGGGAATTCCTGCAAACCGACGTCGTAGTACTCGCCATCGTGCTGTACGCAATATTGGGCAAGCTGGCCGACCTGGCCGCGCGCGGTCTGGAGCGGGTTTGCCTGCGTTGGCACCCGGCCTATCAAGTGACTAAAGGCGGTGCCGCATGAGCAGCTTGAAACAGCAACAGCCTGCGCATCTGCTGCGTGGTATTCCTCTGGCGGTGCAACAGCTGAAGAAAGCCTTCGGCAGCCGTGAAGTGCTCAAGAACATTGATCTGCACATTCCGGCCGGGCAGTTCGTTGCCGTGGTCGGCCGCAGCGGGTGTGGCAAAAGTACCTTGCTGCGTTTGCTGGCCGGGCTCGACAAGCCAACTGCCGGGCAACTGTTGGCGGGGTCTGGTGCATTGGCTGACGCCCGTGAAGACACGCGCCTCATGTTTCAGGAAGCACGTTTGTTGCCTTGGAAAAAGATCATCGACAACGTCGGTCTTGGTCTCAGTGGCGACTGGCGCGGCAAAGCGCTGGAGGCCCTCGAAGCCGTCGGCCTGGCCGAACGTGCCGAGGAGTGGCCTGCTGCGTTATCCGGCGGTCAAAAACAGCGTGTGGCTTTGGCTCGTGCACTGATTCACCAGCCGCGCCTGCTGTTGCTCGATGAGCCACTGGGTGCGCTGGATGCCTTGACCCGTATCGAGATGCAGCAACTGATTGAAAACCTCTGGCGTAAACATGGCTTCACCGTGTTGTTGGTGACCCATGACGTCAGCGAAGCCGTCGCGATTGCTGATCGAGTGATTCTTATCGAAGAGGGGCGTATCGGCCTGGACTTGCTGGTCGACCTGCCGCGCCCTCGCGCCAGAGGCTCGCATCGTCTGGCCAACCTGGAAGCGCAAGTGCTTGAACGAGTGCTGTCGTTGCCCGGCTCGCCCCCTGAACCTGATCCCGTTTCACCGCTGCCCACGCAATTGCGTTGGGCCAATTAACCGACCGTTAGACATCCGTCCCCATACAGGAAGATCACCATGACTATTAAAGCCATCAACGTTCGTAACCAATTCAAAGGCACCATCAAGGAAATCGTCGAAGGCGACGTACTGTCGGAAATCGACGTCCAGACTGCGTCGGGCATCGTGACTTCCGTGATCACCACCCGCTCGGTAAAAGAGCTGGAACTGGTGGTGGGCAGTGAAGTAATCGCGTTTGTGAAGTCCACCGAGGTTTCCATCGCCAAGCTGTAACTGATGCGCAAAAAATAACCCCGGAAGGTGAAGACCCTCCGGGGTTTTTTGTTGGAGCGCATGGCTGTAGGAGCCCTCCCTTCATACAGACAGCGCTGTCGCCCTGCTAAAAAGGAGTCTGTAGGAGTGAGCTTGCTCGCGATAGCGTTAGATCTGTTAAGAAGATGTCATCTGACCTGACGCTATCGCGAGCAAGCTCACTCCTACAGAAAATCGTCTAAAACTCAGATGGTTATTGATGATAGTCCACGAGCTGCTACAGGAGATTGTGTTTGTGGATAAACGCACTGGCCTTCTCGGCGAACATCAATGGTTGATCTTCCATCAGGAAATGCCCCGCATTGTCGATGAGCTGCAACGACGAGCCGGGAATATCGCCGTGCAGACGGTGGGCGTAACTTGATGGCTGCCATTCATCTTCGGCACCCCAAAGGATCTGCACCGGAATGTTCAACTCGGGCAGGCGTTGCGCGAAGTCTTCGGTGTAGCGCGAGTCGTAATGCGCGACCTGATTCTTGTAAAAGCCTTGCTGGCCGATGAGACCGGTAATCGGCGCCAGGTAAGCTTCAAACACCTCGCCCTCCATGATGCTTTTATTGAAAACCGCCATACGCAGCTGGCGGATCATGAGTTGCCGATGTTCGTCTGCGTCCATTACGGCATGTTCTGCATAGTGGGTGCGGATGTGCTGCCAGCTTGCAGATGGCCAAGAGTCATAGCTGACGATATCGGCAATGGTCAGGGACAAGAAACGTTCAGGTGCTTGTATCGCCAACCGCAGCGCAACGCCTCCGCCAATGTCATGAGCAATCATGTGTGTGCGTTCCAGGCCCCAATGGTCCAGCAGGCTTTCCAGCAATAAGCGCTGCGCTGCTACGGAGGTGTCTTGATTCTGCGGGAATTCCGAGGCGCCAAAGCCCAGCAAATCGAACAGATGCACTTTAAGCCCAGCGGCTACCAGCACGGGTACGACGTTGCGCCAGATGATCGAATGCGCAGGCGTGCCGTGCAGTAGGACAACCGGCAGCCCTTCGCCATGGCAGCCTGTAGCGATACGTCGCCCGTTAATAATCACCTGTTGATTGAGCAGTGGATTGTCCATGGGTGTGGTCTCCGAAACGTTGATGACACCTTCAGCGTATCGAAGGGGTTTTCATGACGCCAATGACAACTTATGCTGCTGGAATTCGATTTTTGTCATGCTGATATCCCGCATTCTCTGTGGGAGCCGGGCTTGCCCGCGATGAGGACAACCCGGTTTAGATGCCACACCGCATCGGCTGCATCGCGAGCAAGCTCTGCTCCCACACACTTGGGTAACCACAAGAAAACATGAACCAACGCCTCCCCATCGACGTCCTCCGGGCTCTGCTCAGCATTGTCGAGCTGGGCAGTGTGACCCGTGCGGCTGACAGCCTGAACCTCACGCAATCGGCGGTCAGCTGGAAGATCAAGCGCCTGGAGAAACAACTGGGGCGCGATCTGATTCGCCGTGAAGGTCAGCGCTTGATCGCCACTAGCGACGGTGCCGAGTTGCTGATTCATGCCCGGCGCATTCTCAACTCGCATGACGAGGCGCTGGCTCTGTTCGCACCTTCCACCCTCGAAGGCACTGTGCGGCTCGGGGTAACCGAGCAGGCATCTCTCACCCAGCTGGCACCGATACTGGCGAAGTTCTCGCGCCAGCATGGCAATGTCGACGTTCGGGTCGTGGTTGAGCAAAGTCAGGCGCTGCGCGAGTCGTTGGCCAATGGCACGCTGGATCTGGCTTTGCATCAGGATTTCGCCCACGGACTGAGCGCCGAGGACCATTTGTTATGGGCTGAGCGCCTGAACTGGTGCGTCCCGGCTGGCTGGGAATATACCGTTGACTCCCCAGTTGCTCTTGTCAGTTACGGACCTGGCTGTTTCTACGGCAATCTGGCGCAGGATCGGCTTCAGGCGGCCGGTATCCGCTGCAAAGTGGCGGTGCAGTGTCCGTCTACAGAAGGTGTACTGTCGGCCATTTCTGCAGGCCTGGGCATAGGCGTCGTGACAGCCAGTAATGTCGACAGACGCGTCGAGGTAAGTCGTTCTTTCGAGCAGCGTATGCCACTGCCTGAAGTGGTCAACGTGTTGCGTTACAGTCAGCGCAAGCACGAGCCGGTGTTGCAGGCACTGCAGCAAATGCTGGTACAGGCGCTGACGCGGGTTAAGGAAGAGTTACCCAGCCCGGCTTGAGGATTAATGCGTCAGGGGGCGTTGTCTTTTAGGCAGGTAAGACGGCAGGTACAGCCCTACATAGGCATCAAACACGCGCATGCCTTCCTCTGCCATGCGCGGGGTGATTTCGTCATGCAGTTGCATGGATCGCGCGTAAACCCGATCGCCCAGCTCCATGGCCAGAGCGAACACGTCTACATCGTCTGGTAAGACTGGCAGCAAGAAGTGTCGGTCGAATACCTCCAGCATCAAGTGCCCCAGTTCGATATCGTGCTGACGATCCGCTTGAGTGATTTCAGTCAGTCCATGCTGGGCCAGAATCAACTGGCGCGCAGCCGCGTCGGCGTTGTAGATATCCAGCATGCGTTGCTCGACTATCCGTGACAAATCACGCCAGGTTGCCAGCGAGTCATGTTCGATGGGCGCTTGCAGGCTGGCGCGAAAGGCTGCGTGGATGTCTGCCGTCAGCGCTTCGAGCAGGGCAGGAACACTGGCAAAAAAGTGGTAAACGGATGACGGCGGAATCTGTGCCCGCTCGGCCACGCTATAGATCGACAGACTGGCGACACCTTCAGCCGCCAGCAACTCGCGTGCGGCATCGAGGATCGAGCCGATCCGGGCCTGACTTGCTGCGCGGGGTTTGCGGGTGGTGACGGGGCGGGTCATGGGGCGATCTCTTGGGCGGGGCTGCGCAAGTATTGTATCTAATTGTTGGAGCGAGGCTTGCCCGTGATGAACACAACCTGATTCACCTGACAAACCCCGGTGCCTGAGTCGTGGGCAAGCCTCGCTCCAACAGATACATGACACAAAAAAACGCCGCACAACCTCACGGCTCTGCGGCGTTTTTTATGCTTCATACCATCATTTAAACGGTATGCAGGTACCAGTTGTACTCAAGGTCGGAGATGGAGTGTTCGAACTCTTCCAGCTCACTTTCCTTACAGGCAACGAAGATATCGATGTATTTAGGATCGATGTACTTGGCCATCACCTCACTGTCGTCCAACTCACGCAATGCATCGCGCAGGTTGTTGGGCAGGCTTTGTTCGTTCTGCTCGTAAGAGTTGCCCGACACCGGTGCGTTTGGCTCGATCTTGTTGGTCAGGCCGTGATGCACTCCCGCCAGAACAGAAGCCATCAACAGATAAGGGTTGGCGTCGGCACCCGCAACACGGTGCTCGATACGTACCGCGTCGGCAGTGCCGGTTGGTACTCGTACGGCCACGGTACGGTTATCCAGGCCCCAGCTCGGGGAGTTGGGCACATAGAACTGAGCACCAAACCGGCGATACGAATTGACGTTCGGGCAAAGGAACGCCATCTGTGCCGGTAGGGTCTCGAGCACACCGCCGATGGCATGACGTAACGCGGCGTTCTGCTCGGGATCCTCGCTGGTGAAGATATTCTTGCCATCGCGATCCAGGATCGAGATGTGTACATGCAAACCGTTACCTGCCTGGCCCGGGTAAGGCTTGGCCATGAAGGTGGTGTCCATCTCATGGTCGTAGGCGATGTTCTTGATCAGGCGCTTGAGCAATACCGCGTAGTCGCACGCTTTGATCGGGTCGGCAACGTGATGCAGGTTGACTTCAAACTGGGCCGGAGCACTTTCCTTGACGATGGCGTCAGCAGGAATGCCTTGCTCTTTGGCACCTTCCAGAATGTCCTGGAGGCAGTCGACGTATTCGTCGAGGTCGTCGATCAGGTAAACCTGTGTCGAGTGCGGGCGTTTGCCGGAAATCGGGGAGCGGGGCGGTTGAGGACGGCCGTTCACGTTTTCCTGATCGATCAGGTAAAACTCCAGCTCGAAAGCGGCGCAAATCGTCAGGCCCATTTCGTCGAACTTGGTCACGACCTGGCGCAACACTTCGCGCGGGTCAGCGAAAAACGGGTCACCTTCAAGTTCGTGCATGGTCATCAGCAATTGCGCGGTCGGGCGCTTCTGCCAAGGCTCATTGCACAGGGTGTCAGGGATTGGATAGCAGATTCGGTCAGCATCACCGATGTCCAGACCCAGGCCGGTACTTTCTACCGTCGAGCCATTGATATCCAGGGCAAATAAAGAGGCAGGCAGGTTAATGCCCTTCTCGTAAACCTTATGGAGGCTGGTGCGTTCAATGCGCTTGCCGCGCACCACACCATTCATATCTGCAATCAGAAGGTCAACGTACAGAACCTCAGGATGTTCCTTAAGGAACGCGTTCGCTTCGTTAAGCTGAACGGCACGCGGGGGTACCGACATGATGCAACACCTTTGTTGTTAAAAATATCAATCATCGAGCTTTACGGGTTTCAGTCAATCCGAAAGCCATGATGAAGTCAATAGAGCCTTCCGTTGCCCTGAAAGGGCGCAAAAAGGCCGTTTTTGCCGCAATTCAGGGCAAGTATTTAACAGCGGAAGGCTACGGATTCCGGGGCTTTCAAGTCGCCTGTTCGATTTTTACAGGGCTGTTGTGTAAAAAAACGAACAAGGCTAAGCTCGATCGCAACCCAGACCAGCAACAACAATACGGGGGTCCCATGTCACGCCTGCCCTTGATCGGCATTACCGCCTGCACCAAGCAGATCGGTCTTCATGCTTATCATGTTTCTGGCGACAAATATGTCCGTGCGGTAGCAGTGGCTGCCGAGGGCATGCCGTTGATTCTGCCTTCACTTGGTCCCTTGCTAGACCCCGCCGACATTCTTTCCAGTCTCGATGGACTGCTGTTTACCGGTTCGCCTTCCAATGTCGAACCCTACCACTATAGTGGCCCAGCCAGTGCGCCGGGTACTGCTCATGATCCCGAACGCGACGCGACCACCTTACCGCTAATTCGGGCTGCCGTGGCAGCCGGTGTGCCGGTTTTAGGCATTTGCCGTGGTTTTCAGGAGATGAATGTAGCGTTTGGCGGCAGCCTGCATCAGCGTATACATGAAACAGAAGGTTTCATGGATCATCGTGAACCCGAAAACGAACCCGTTGAAGTTCAATATGCGCCAAGCCACCCAATGCGCGTCCAGCCGGGCGGTGTGCTGGAGGCACTGGGGCTGGCGAGCGAAATTCGCGTCAATTCTATCCACGGGCAAGGTATCGAGCGTCTGGCGCCGGGCCTGCGCGTGGAGGCCATCGCGCCTGATGGCTTGATCGAAGCGGTCTCGGTTCAGGATAGTCCGGGCTTTACGCTGGGGGTGCAGTGGCATCCCGAGTGGCAAGTTACAGCGAACCCTGATTACCTTGTCATCTTCCAGGCGTTTGGCGATGCCTGCCGTAAACGAGCACTACAACGCGACGCCGATGCGTCAAATAACGCCTGATTCGC
The DNA here is from genome assembly GCF_055283875.1 of Pseudomonas sp. HP_14. NCBI lineage: Bacteria > Pseudomonadati > Pseudomonadota > Gammaproteobacteria > Pseudomonadales > Pseudomonadaceae > Pseudomonas > Pseudomonas sp. HP_14. Next base: position 23,983 of record NZ_JBTOQI010000018.1, read on the forward strand.
GATCAGGACTCTGACCACCTGAGGTATTTATGAGTACCAACCTCGACCAGCTCACAGATTGGTTGAAAGAACACAAGATCACCGAAGTCGAATGCATGATTGCCGACTTGACAGGGATCACTCGCGGCAAGATTTCCCCCACCAACAAATTCATTGCCGAGAAGGGCATGCGCTTGCCGGAGAGCGTACTGCTGCAGACAGTGACCGGTGACTACGTCGAAGACGACATTTACTACGAATTGCTGGACCCGGCGGACATCGATATGTTCTGCCGTCCGGATGCCAACGCGGTGTATGTCGTGCCGTGGGCCATCGAACCTACCGCGCAGGTGATCCACGACACCTACGACAAGCAAGGCAACCCTATTGAGCTATCGCCGCGTAACGTCTTGAAGAAAGTGCTCAAACTTTACGCCGATCAGGGCTGGCAGCCTATTGTTGCGCCGGAGATGGAGTTTTACCTCACCAAACGCAGCGATGATCCCGACTACCCGTTGCAGCCGCCTGTCGGGCGCTCCGGGCGTCCGGAGACCGGGCGTCAATCGTTCTCCATCGAAGCTGCCAACGAGTTTGATCCGCTGTTCGAAGACGTCTATGACTGGTGCGAACTGCAAAACCTCGACCTGGATACCCTGATCCACGAAGACGGCACGGCGCAGATGGAAATCAACTTCCGTCACGGTGACGCTTTGTCGTTGGCCGACCAGATTCTGGTATTCAAGCGCACCATGCGTGAAGCGGCGCTCAAGCACGATGTCGCCGCGACGTTTATGGCTAAACCCATGACCGGCGAGCCTGGCAGCGCCATGCATTTGCACCAGAGCATCATCGACATCAAAACCGGCAAGAACATCTTCTCCAACGAAGACGGGACCATGAGCGAGCTGTTTCTGCAGCACATCGGTGGCCTGCAGAAGCTGATCCCCGAGCTGTTGCCGCTGTTCGCGCCGAACGTCAACTCGTTCCGTCGCTTCTTGCCGGATACTTCGGCCCCGGTAAACGTCGAGTGGGGCGAGGAGAACCGTACGGTTGGCTTGCGCGTCCCGGATGCCGGTCCGCAGAACCGTCGTGTGGAGAACCGCTTGCCCGGCGCTGACGCCAACCCTTATCTGGCGATTGCCGCGAGCCTGTTGTGTGGCTTCATTGGCATGGTTGAACACATCAACCCGAGCGCTCCTGTCGTCGGCCGTGGTTACGAGCGGCGCAACCTGCGTCTGCCACTGACCATTGAAGATGCATTGGAGCGCATGGAAAACAGCAAGACCGTCGAGAAGTATCTGGGTGAGAAATTCATCAAGGGGTATGTCGCGGTCAAACGTGCCGAGCACGAGAATTTCAAACGCGTGATCAGTTCGTGGGAGCGTGAGTTTTTGCTGTTTGCTGTTTGACGGTAGGCGCTGTAGTGCTGCTGTGAATGCTGTGCCCCTGTGGGAGCTGAGCTTGCTCGCGATAAGGCTGGACGCGATCCAAAGTGAACCGCGTCCAGCCTTATCGCGGGCCAGCCCAGCTCCCACATAAAAACCGCATTTCAGCTTGAATGCACTTTTAAGCACCACGAGCTAAAAGCATATGGAGTTGTTTATGAGTTCCAAGAACCCGCAAACCCTCGAATGGCAGGCCTTGAGCAGTGAGCATCACCTGGCCCCGTTCAGCGATTACAAGCAACTCAAAGAGGTTGGCCCGCGGATCATCACCCGCTCAAGCGGGGTTTATCTGTGGGACAGCGAGGGCAACAAGATCCTCGATGGCATGTCCGGCCTGTGGTGTGTCGCCATCGGCTATGGCCGTGAAGAACTGGCCGACGCTGCCGCCAAACAGATGCGCGAACTGCCGTACTACAACCTGTTCTTCATGACGGCCCACCCGCCGGTGCTGGAGTTGGCCAAAGTCATTTCCGAAATCGCCCCTGAGGGCATGAACCACGTGTTCTTCACCGGTTCAGGCTCTGAAGGCAACGACACCATGCTGCGCATGGTTCGCCACTACTGGGCGATCAAGGGCCAGCCGAACAAGAAAATCATCATCAGCCGGGTCAACGGTTATCACGGCTCGACGGTGGCGGGCGCAAGCCTGGGCGGGATGACCTACATGCACGAGCAGGGTGACTTGCCGATCCCGGGCATCGTGCACATCCCGCAGCCGTACTGGTTTGGTGAAGGCGGTGACATGACGCCTGATGAGTTCGGTATCTGGGCTGCCGAGCAACTGGAGAAGAAGATTCTCGAACTGGGCGTGGACAACGTCGGTGCGTTTATTGCCGAGCCGATCCAGGGCGCGGGTGGCGTTATCGTGCCACCCGATACTTACTGGCCGAAGATCAAGGAGATCCTCGACAAGTACGACATCCTGTTCGTGGCTGACGAAGTGATTTGTGGTTTTGGCCGCACCGGTGAGTGGTTCGGTAGTGATTTCTACGGCCTCAAACCGGACATGATGACCATCGCCAAAGGCCTGACCTCGGGTTACATCCCCATGGGCGGTCTGATCGTGCGCGACGAAGTGGTCGCGGTACTTAATGATGGCGGCGATTTCAATCACGGCTTTACTTACTCGGGTCACCCGGTGGCTGCGGCCGTGGCGCTGGAGAACATTCGCATCCTGCGCGAAGAGAAAATCGTCGAACGCGTCAATGCGCAAGCGGCACCATATTTGCAGAAACGTCTGCGTGAGCTGAGCGATCATCCGCTGGTGGGTGAAGTCCGAGGTGTGGGCCTGTTGGGGGCTATTGAGCTGGTCAAGGACAAGGCAACCCGTGAGCGTTACACCGGTAAGGGCGCGGGGATGATTTGTCGAACCTTCTGCTTCAATAACGGCCTGATTATGCGGGCTGTAGGCGACACCATGATCATCGCGCCACCGTTGGTGATCAGCTTTGCGGAAATTGATGAGTTGGTCGAGAAAGCCCGCAAGTGCCTGGATCTGACGTTGGCTGAGCTGCAAGGTTAGGCGCGAATCGGTAGGAGGCAACTTGTTGGCGAGGCGATGTGTCAGGCGCTGATGGGTCTGGGTCTGAACGCCTCGCGAACAAGTTCGCTCCTACCGGTGCATCAGACTTGTCACTCGGGTCACGAAATTGCCAGACTAATGGCTAGAAGCCGCCACCTAATAACACTGGAGCTGTACACATGAAGAAATTTGGCAAGACCCTCCTAGCTTTGTCCCTATTGGGCGTCGTAGCGGCCGCGCAGGCCGATGACAAAGTGCTGCACGTGTACAACTGGTCCGACTATATTGCGCCGGACACCATCGCCAAATTCGAAAAAGAGTCGGGCATCAAAGTCGTCTACGACGTGTTCGACAGCAACGAAACCCTTGAAGCCAAGTTGCTCGCAGGCAAGTCCGGTTACGACGTGGTCGTGCCGTCGAACAACTTCCTGGCCAAGCAGATCAAAGCCGGGGTTTATCAGCCACTGGACAAGTCCAAGCTGACTAACTACAAAAACCTGAATACGGACCTGCTCAAAGCCGTATCGGTCAGCGACCCCGACAACAAGCACGCCTTCCCGTACATGTGGGGTTCGATCGGTATCGGCATCAACCCGGACAAAGTCAAAGCCGCCCTGGGTGCCGACGCTCCGGTCAACTCCTGGGACCTGCTGTTCAAGCCTGAGAATGCAGCCAAGCTGAAGTCGTGCGGTATCAGCTTCCTCGATTCGCCAACTGAAATGCTGCCGATTGCCCTGCATTACCTGGGCTACCCGACTGACAGCCAGGACAAGAAGCAACTGGCTGAGGCCGAGGCGCTGTTCCTGAAAATCCGTCCTTCGATTGGTTACTTCCACTCGTCGAAATACATTTCCGACCTGGCCAACGGCAACATCTGCGTAGCGGTCGGTTACTCGGGCGATATCTATCAGGCCAAGTCCCGTGCTGAAGAAGCCGGTGGCAAGGTCAAGGTCAGCTACAACATTCCGAAAGAAGGTGCAGGTAGCTTCTACGACATGGTGGCAATCCCTAAAGACGCGGAAAACGTTGAAGGTGCCTACAAGTTCATGAACTTCCTGATGCAGCCGGAAATCATGGCCGAGATCACCAACGAAGTGCGCTTCCCGAACGGTAACTCGGCAGCAACAGCCCTGGTCGACAAAGACATCACTAGCGACCCGGGTGTTTACCCACCTGCTGACGTGCTGGCCAAGCTTTACGCCATCGCTGATTTGCCAGCCGCCACACAGCGGATCATGACCCGTAGCTGGACCAAGATTAAGTCGGGTAAATAACCCGGGCTAGCGCAGATCCTTGTAGGAGTGAACTTGTTCGCGAGGCGGTATGTCAGGCGCTAATGTGTTGAATGTGCCGACGCCTTCGCGAACAAGTTCGCTCCTACCGATCCAGCGCAGGCTTCTGTCACATAAAGTTTTTTTGCGATACGCGGTCAACAACGGTAAGTTGCGCCCCCGGATTTTTCCGACCTGATCTGCTCAACTTTCCGACACGGGCACCAGACCCCACCTCAAAAAGGATTGTTCACGTGTCTATTTCTTTATTTGCCAAATCCATGCTCGCCGCCGCTACGCTGACAGCTACCGTCGCAGCGCATGCCGCACCCACCGTGCATATTTATAACTGGTCCGATTACATCGGTAAAAGCACCCTCGAAGACTTCGAGAAGACCACCGGCATCAAGCCGATGTACGACGTGTTCGACTCCAACGAAACCCTGGAAGCCAAGCTGCTCGCGGGCCGAACGGGCTATGACGTGGTTGTGCCGTCGAATCACTTTTTGGGTAAGCAAATCAAGGCTGGCGCTTTCCAGAAACTCGACAAGAGCCAACTGCCGAACTACAAGAATCTCGACCCGGCGCTGCTCAAGCGTCTGGAAAAAAACGATCCGGGTAACCAGTACGCCGTGCCGTATCTGTGGGGCACCAACGGTATCGGTTACAACGTAGAAAAAGTCAAAGCTGCGCTGGGCGTCGATAAAATCGACTCCTGGTCAGTGCTGTTCGAACCCGAAAACATCAAGAAGCTGCAGAGCTGTGGCGTAGCCATGCTCGACTCTGCCGATGAAATGCTTCCGGCAATGCTCAATTATCTTGGGCTGAATCCCAACAGCACGAACGAGGCCGACTATAAAAAGGCCGAAGCCAAGCTCATGGAAATTCGTCCTTACGTGACCTATTTCCACTCTTCGAAATACATCACCGATCTGGCCAATGGCGACATCTGCGTTGCGGCAGGCTTCTCGGGCGACGTTTTCCAGGCCAAGGCCAGGGCAGAGGAAGCAGGCAAAGGCGTGAACATTGCCTATAGCATCCCGAAAGAGGGCGGCAACCTGTGGTTCGACATGCTGGCGATCCCTGCGGACTCGAAAAATACCAAGCAGGCTCACGCGTTCATCAACTACATGCTTGAGCCCAAGGTCATCGCCGAAGTCAGCGATGAGGTCGGCTATGCCAACCCGAATCCGGCTTCCGACGAGTTCATGGACAAAGACATCCGTGCAGACGAGGCGGTCTATCCGTCCAAGGAAGTGCAGGAGCGCCTGTACGTCAATTCCGAGCTGCCGCCGAAGATTCAGCGTGTCATGACACGCAGCTGGACCCGAATCAAATCCGGTAAATAAAAGACCCCGCGCCCGGCCATGCAGGCCGGGCTGCAAACCAGTTGGGAGTTTCACCCATGGCAGTTGCCTCCGGCGCCTACAAGAAATCACTCGAAGGCGATCAGCAACCCAAGCAGGTGCTGGTCAAGATCGATCGGGTCACGAAGAAATTCGACGAGACGATTGCCGTGGACGACGTGTCCCTGCAAATCAACAAGGGCGAGATTTTCGCCTTGCTGGGTGGCTCTGGTTCCGGCAAATCAACGTTGCTGCGGATGCTGGCCGGTTTCGAACGGCCGACGGAAGGCCGGATCTACCTCGACGGCGTCGACATCACGGACATGCCGCCGTACGACCGTCCGATCAACATGATGTTTCAGTCCTACGCGTTGTTCCCGCACATGACCGTGGAACAGAACATCGCGTTCGGTCTGCAACAGGACAAACTGCCGAAAGCTGAGATCACCGAGCGCGTGGCCGAAATGCTCAAGCTGGTGCAGATGACCCAGTACGCACGACGCAAGCCTCATCAGCTGTCTGGCGGTCAACGTCAGCGTGTGGCGCTGGCTCGTTCCCTGGCGAAGAAGCCCAAGCTGTTGTTGCTCGACGAGCCGATGGGCGCGCTGGACAAGAAACTGCGTTCGCAGATGCAGCTGGAACTGGTGGAGATCATCGAGCGGGTTGGCGTGACCTGCGTAATGGTGACGCACGACCAGGAAGAAGCCATGACCATGGCTGAACGCATCGCGATCATGCACCTGGGCTGGATTGCTCAGATCGGCAGCCCTATCGATATTTACGAAACGCCGACCAGCCGTCTGGTCTGCGAATTCATTGGTAACGTCAACCTGTTCGAAGGCGAAGTGATCGAGGACATGGAAGGTCATGCCCTGATTCGCAGCCCCGAGCTGGAGCGCAATATCTATGTCGGTCACGGCGTAACGACGTCGGTGGAAGACAAGCACATCACTTACGCGTTGCGTCCGGAGAAACTGCTGGTCACCACCGAGCAGCCGTCTTTCGAATACAACTGGTCGCGTGGCAAGGTTCACGACATCGCGTATCTGGGCGGCCACTCGGTGTTCTACGTGCAACTGCCGTGCGGAAAGCTGGTTCAGTCGTTTGTGGCTAACGCTGAGCGTCAGGGCACCCGGCCCACCTGGGGCGATGAAGTGTTTGTCTGGTGGGAAGACGACAGCGGCGTGGTATTGCGCTCATGAAGATACGCAAAATCAAGCGTGCCCTGAACCGGGTTATACCCAACGGTCGGCAACTGGTCATTGGAGCGCCGTTTCTCTGGCTGTTCCTGTTCTTTGCCTTGCCGTTTCTGATTGTCATCAAGATCAGCTTCGCTGAAGCTGACGTGGCGATCCCGCCCTATACGGAAATCTTCAGCTACGCCGAGCAGAAGTTCGAGATCATCCTCAACTTCGCCAACTATGCGCTGCTGACAGGCGATGACCTGTACATTTCGGCCTATCTCGGTTCGCTGAAAATGGCGTTTTTCAGCACCTTGCTGTGCCTGCTAATCGGCTTTCCGATGGCCTATGCCATTGCGACTGCGCGCAAGGAACTGCAAACCGTGCTGTTGCTGCTGATCATGATGCCGACCTGGACCGCGATTCTGATCCGGGTTTACGCGTGGATGGGCATCCTCAGTAACAACGGGCTGCTCAATGCATTCTTGATGTGGCTCGGCCTGATCGACGAGCCGTTGCAGATACTCAATACCAACCTCGCGGTATATATCGGCGTTGTGTATTCGTACCTGCCGTTCATGATCCTGCCGCTGTACGCCAACCTGGTCAAACATGACTCAAGTCTGCTCGAAGCCGCGTCTGACCTTGGGTCGAGCACTTTCAACAGTTTCTGGAAAATCACCGTGCCGTTGTCTAAAAACGGGGTGATTGCCGGCTGCATGCTGGTGTTCATTCCAGTGGTCGGCGAGTTTGTTATTCCTGAACTGCTGGGCGGCCCGGAAACCCTGATGATTGGCCGCGTGCTGTGGCAAGAGTTCTTCAATAACCGCGACTGGCCGGTGGCTTCTGCGTTGGCGGTGATCATGCTGTTGATCCTGATCGTGCCGATCATTCTCTTCAACCGCAGTCAGGCCAAAGAGCTGGAGGGCAGGGCATGAGAGGCTTTCGATTCTCGAACATGATGCTGGTCCTGGGCCTGCTGTTCATCTACGCGCCGATGGTGATTCTGGTCATCTACTCGTTCAACGCTTCCAAACTGGTTACGGTCTGGGGTGGCTGGTCGGTGCACTGGTATGTCGGGCTGCTGGACAACTCGCAACTGATGGGCTCGGTGATGCGCTCGCTGGAAATTGCCACGTATACGGCGATTGCGGCGGTAGCGCTGGGTACCATGGCAGCGTTCGTGTTGACCCGCATCACACGATTCAAAGGCCGCACGTTTTTCGGTGGGCTTGTGACAGCGCCGCTGGTGATGCCTGAAGTGATTACCGGTCTGTCGCTGTTGCTGCTGTTTGTGGCCATGGCCCAGTTGATCGGCTGGCCGCAGGAACGCGGCATCGTCACCATCTGGATCGCCCACACCACGTTCTGCGCCGCTTATGTAGCGGTAGTGGTTTCGGCACGGTTGCGTGAGCTGGATCTTTCCATTGAAGAAGCGGCGATGGACCTTGGGGCGCGGCCGTGGAAGGTGTTCTTCCTGATCACCATCCCGATGATCGCGCCTTCGCTGGCGGCGGGTGCCATGATGTCTTTTGCGCTGTCGCTGGACGACCTGGTATTGGCCAGCTTCGTTTCCGGTCCGGGCTCGACGACGCTTCCGATGGAAGTGTTCTCCGCTGTTCGGCTGGGTGTGAAGCCGGAAATCAACGCCGTGGCGAGCCTGATCCTGCTGGCTGTTTCATGCGCGACCTTCCTGGTCTGGTTCTTCAGTCGCCGTGCCGAGCAACAGCGCAAGAAAGCCATCCAGCAAGCCATCGAAGAAAGCGCCGCGGATAGCTACAAACAACCCGACCCACGCCGCGCCGCTGCGCCGGTTTGAAGCGTCTCGGTAGGAGCGAACTTGTTCGCGAGGCGGTGTGACTGTTTAGGCAGGCTAATCGCCTCGCGAACAAGTTCGCTCCTACCGGACCCGGCATCATCCCCCGGCATCCTATTCACTCAAATGCTGCGGCACGTATTCGCCGCTGATGTAGGTCTGCGCCGGTTTAAAGCGTCAGGTGACTTCCGGTAGGAGCGAACTTGTTCGCGAGGCGGTGTAAATGTTTAGGCATGGTAATCGCCTCGCGAACAAGTTCGCTCCTACCAGGCCTGGGTATTACCCACTTGGCACCAACCGCAACGTCCCCTTGGCGTTCTTCGCCACATCCTCTTCGCTCAAATGCTGCGGCACGTATTCGCCGTTGATGTAGGTCTGTGCCTGATCCGAATAGTGTTTATTGAACAGCACACCGCTCTGTCCGACGGGGTTGATGCCGAGCGCATGGGCCGGGTCGGCGAAGTCGATCAGGCGGCGGGTTGAGGGGCCGTAGCTCACCGGCCAGGGTGCAGGCCCGATTCGAGACGAAAGATTGTTTGGCACTTCATGCGTGCCCGGTGCTGCGAACGGCCCGACGTTTAAAAGCTGATCCAGCGGCTTTTGCGTGCCCAGCGGATGCGCGTGGGTCAGGGTGTGGGCTTTGCCCCAGCGCCATTCGTCTGCGTTGAGCCCGTATGTGGATTTCAGGTGCGAGACTGTGGCGTGCCAAGCGATCTTGACCGTCTGCGCCCGGTTTTCTTCAAACGGCGAATTACGATTGTTCCACCACGGCGAACTGGCGTCGCCGGCCACGCGGGGCAGGGCGGCATCGATGACCCTTGTTGATAGCAGCGTTTCGAAGAGACCATCGCCCAGTTCATCGTGGAAGACCTCTTCGCTCAGGTCGAAGAGGAACTGGTTAAACAGCGTGGCACCCACCGAATCAACCGCGTAGTCGCCCTTCCAGTTGGCCAGCCGTTCTACCAGCGCCTTCTCTTCCGGATCGCTGATGACATCGCGGAGCACGGGAAGCAGCGGCTGTAGAACCCGGTTGGCATAATCGGTCTGCGTACCCAGTTGCAGCGCCTTGCTGTTATCCAGATCCCACTTGACCGATGGATCACTCAGTTGCCGATTCAACTGCTGACCGCGATCAGCCAGATTGTAGTAACCAGGGATCTGCATGCCGGTGGGCGAGAGGGGCTGGAAATTGGCTGAGACGATGTAGCCGCGCGCAGGGTTTTCTTCCTGCGGGTTGGCGCTGAAGGGGTAGAAGCCCAGTTTGTCGGCTTGCTCAGTGCTGCCATCAAGAATGTAGTTAGGGTTCACGCCTTCGGGACGAATCGGCAACTGCGCCGCCGCCCACCAACCAATGTCGCCTTTGGCATTGGCCCAGACGATATTCAATCCCGGTGCCTGAATTTTCTCGGCAGCGGCGCGCATCTTATCCAGCGTATCGGCGCGGTTGGCTTCATAGAAACCTTCCAGGATCGGGTTCTCCGACTCCAGGAATGACCACCACATGGCAACCGGCGTGGTGCTCGCGGTGACGCCCATTACGTCGTTGACGATAGGGCCGTGAGGCGACCTGCGCAGTGTCAGCGTGACCGGTGCTTCGCCTTTGACCGCAATCTGTTGTTCAGTGGTGGTCATGTCGACCCACTCCCCGTGATACCAGACTTGATTGGGGTTCTGCGGGTTGGTTTTCTCGGCGATCAGGTCCAGGTCATCGTTCTGGAACATGGTCAGGCTCCAGCCGAAATCCATGTTGTGGCCCAAGGATGCGAACGGGTTGAGCGCCTGATGATGGCCGTACAGCTCAAAGCCCGGCGCGGACAGATGCGCTTCGTACCACACCGCTGGCACCGAGAAGCGGATATGCGGATCGCCTGCCAGTAACGGCTTGCCGTTTTTGGTGCGGCTGCCGGAAACAGCCCATGCATTGCTGCCTTCAAACTGCGGCAGGCCTGCCTGCTCAAGCGCCTCATTGCTCAAATAAGCGAGCTGGTTGAGGCTCCTCCAGTCGGCTGTCGAGAGTTTGGCTGGTTGATCGAGAACGCCTTGGGGCTGCCAGTCCAGGTCAAAGACTTTCAGGTAATCAGCACCCAGTTCGTCACGAACGTAGGTCAGCAAAGGCTCGGTGCGAAAGGCTGCGGCAAAGCTGTAGGCCATGTAGCCGCCCACACTCAACGTGTCTTCGGCAGTGAACGGTCGCTTGGGGATGCCTAGCACGTCGAACTCCAGTGGTTTGGCGTGGCTGTCCTGATACTGATTAATACCGTCGAGGTAGGCTTGCAGGGCCTTCCAGGTAGGCGTGTCCTTGTCGTGGCGGGCGACGTAATCGTCGGCGTGTTCACGAATACGCAGGCTGCGGAACAGTTTGTCCGTCGCCACCAGTTTGGGCCCCAGTACTTCAGCCAGTTCACCTCGTGCCAGACGACGGACCATTTCCATCTGGAACAGTCGGTCCTGAGCCTGCACATAGCCCAGTGCGCGATACAGATCAGCTTCGTTTTCGGCGCGGATATGCGGCACGCCTCGCTCGTCATAACGCACGCTGACCGGCGCCTGAAGGTGAGCAAGGGCGATTTCGCCGTCACGCTGCGGTTGCTTGCTGTGCAGATACCAGGCACCCGCGCCGACGACCAGGGCAATGATGAATACAAGAATAGAAAGGCTGCGTTTCATCCGGCTTCTCAGATAAGGCGACAAGGCGCGATTGTAGGCATATTGGAAGGCATGTTGGACGGCCAGACGCATCGATTCACATTTGAAATACAATCCTGGGGAAGTGGTGCAGTGTCGTGGGACCGGCTTTAGCCGGGAAGGCGATATTTCTGACGACTATGATCTGGCGGATGTACCCGCCTTCCCGGGGGATGTCCCTGACACCACGCTGTCGCGCAGCAAACATTGGCCCTGTAGGAGTGAGCTTGCTCGCGATAGCGTCAGTTCAGACGATAAATTCGTCGACCGGGAAATCGAATCGCGAGCAAGCTCACTCCTACAAGGGGCCTGCGTTCCATCTGCAATAACAACCCACTGCCATTGTGTGCGTAGCGTCCACAGCTCGTCCCGCAGTCAGCGCCTGCAAGATCGGTTCGATAAAGCTGTTGCTTGAATTGCAGGTGAGCCCTTCGCTGTATGGCCCGAAGTAGGCAAGCCTGCCGTCGCGATCCCAGATTGCCACGGCAGGGCTGGCGCTGATGTGTTCTGCGCCCGGCAAGTAGGCAATGGGCTTGATTGCGCTCAGCGTGGAGGGTAACTGACCTTGGCTACCGGGCTTCTGCACCGCGTAGAAGTCCACACCACCCTGCCCAGCGAAATGCTCGATCAATTCGGCAAGGTGTTGCTGGTTTCCAACGTTGCAGGGGCAGGCTGGATCCCAGAAGTGCACCAGCCGAATTCGCCCGGGGCCCGCTACTTCAACGGGAAGGCCGAGAGCGTCTCCCGCGAAAAACACGGGCTCATTACTGAACGGTCGCAAGTAGCGACCCTGAAACCAGTCATAACCGGTCCATAAAAGCGCCGCACAGATAACTGTGATGAGCCCTGCAACGAGCGTGCTACGGCGTAGGGTCTTCATTTCAGTCGCATCTGTTTGAGGACGCCTGGCTTGCCATGCTCGGGGATACAGCTGAATATCGCTGCACAGTCTATCGTCCCGCCGGAAACTCCATGTCTGCCACGTTCAACCCCGATGCACTGCGCCACAGCCTGCAACCGCTGAGCGCTGCTCAGCCGCACTCTATCGAGGGGCTGGCGTACCAGCGCTTTTACGTACTCGACAGGTTGGGGCTGGAGCGTCCACTGCGTACCTGGCTGGGCAGGATGGATGTGGACGGCTACGAAATTGTCGGGCAAGTCTGGATACCGGATAAGCCGGTAGCGACGTTGTTCCTGATGCATGGTTTCTATGACCACATGGGCCTGTTTCGGCATTTGATCGAATGGGCGCTGAGTATGAGTTTCGCGGTGATTTCCTGCGACTTGCCGGGTCACGGTCTGTCCAGCGGTTCGCGGGCCAGCATCAATGACTTCGCTGAGTATCAGGCGGTCCTGCGGCGCTTGTTTGAAGAAGCAAGCGCCTTGCAATTGCCCAAGCCATGGCATCTTTGCGGACAAAGCACCGGCGGTGCAATTCTGATCGATCATCTGCTCCACCATGGTGTGGAAAGCCCCGCTCAAGGTCAGGTCATCCTGCTCGCGCCGCTGGTCAGGCCTCGTGCCTGGGGTTGGTCAAAGTTTAGCTATTACCTGCTCAACCCTTTCGTCACAGGCATTGCCCGACGCTTCAGCGAGAACTCCAACGCCCCGGCCTTCCTGCCGTTCCTGCTGGCTGATCCATTGCAACCCCGCCGTTTGCCGACCGCGTGGGTGGGTGCGCTGGCGCGCTGGATCAAGCGTATAGAATCAGCCCCTTCAAGCCCGCGCAACCCGATCATTATTCAGGGTGAAGCGGACATGACCGTTGACTGGCGTCATAACCTGAAGGTGCTCAACGAGAAATTCACCGAGCCCCGGATACTGATGCTCAGCGAAGCGCGGCATCATCTGGCCAACGAGATACCGGAGCTGCGGGCGCAGTATTTGAGCTTTGTTGAGCAGAAGATGCGTTTGGTGCTGGCGAACTAAGCGTTACTGCGCTGGCGCCAGGCTCGACGAGCTTTGCCCAACGGCCAGCCCGGCGCGAATCGCAGCCAGTGCGGCCTGGTAGTAAGCCTTGCCATCGGCAGACTCGGCGAAGGTAGAGAACTCCTCCAGCTCCGGATCGGTAAGGTCGCGGTAAACGTAGAGCAGCGTGTTGTTCATGTCGGCTTCGATCTGCGCCATCAGCCGTTCGCGCTGACCATCGAGCATGCCTTGGGCCTGACCGCCGCCCAGCAGCCCTGGAATCATCTGGCTCAGGCTGTCGGCGGCAACACCGGCAATCGCGAGGCTGACTTCGGCGCCAGCCTGTTTGGCGGGCAGTGCTTGCGCCAGGTGACCTATGAGCAATTGACGGGTAGCGTCGGCCTGAATCTGTGGCAGGCCTTTGGCATTTTTTGCCAATTGGTCAGGGCGGGTGGCGGTCAGTTCGGCGTTGACGATCTTGCGCCCGAGCGGTGACTGAAAGAATTGCAGCGCAGGCTTGGGGTCACGAAGACTTTCGCGCAGGCGCTTTTCTGCGCGTTGATCCATGGCCTGTGGGGCGAAGCGCTGATTGCTGTTGTTGACCAGCGCTTGAAACACCGCCGGTGGCAGGCTGTTGCGGTAGCGTTGTTGCGCGGCGTTGAGGGCGTCGTTGAAATGCGCGCGTTGTTCTGGCCAGCCCGCGACCTTGTACAACTGGTCATAGCTGTCTGCCCAGGCGGGCATCGTGCAGAACATCAACAACACAACAAACAAACGGCGCATAGGGACTCCTGTCGGCAGGCCGCTATTGTCCCGGTGGTTGCGGGGCTTTGTCGAGTTATGACTTCGCCTGCGCTATGAAATTTCATGCACTTGGCAATCTGCCGAGTGCTGGAGCTTCCCGATTCTCGGGCGGCTGGATACTATGCGCCATGCAAATCGCCTCTGATCATCCGCTGCTGCTTCGAATAGTCGACGACCTCGCCGCACGCGGCTGGTCGCAGCAGAATATTTTCCTGCCCGAAAGCCTGACGCTTGAGCTTGCCGACGAGTGTCGCACGCGCGCAGCCGAGGGCGAACTCGCGCCTGCCGCTGTCGGACGCGGGCCATTGCAAGAGATTCGCGAGGGCATTCGTGGCGATCATATCCAGTGGCTGGAGCCCGGTCAGTCAGAGCCTTGTGATCGTTATCTGGGTTTGATGGACAGCCTGCGTCAGGCGCTCAATCGCGGTCTGTTTCTAGGGCTGGAAGACTTCGAAAGCCACTTTGCGCTTTATCCACCCGGTGCGTTTTATCTCAAGCATGTGGACCGTTTCCGTGACGATGACCGGCGGATGGTCTCTGCCGTGGTTTATCTCAACAATGCCTGGTTGCCCGAGCATGGCGGGCAATTGCGCATGTTTCTCGACGAAGGCGTGGAATATGACGTACAGCCGACCGGTGGTTGTCTGGTGGTGTTCATGTCTGGCGATATTCCCCACGAAGTGATGCCTGCCGGTCGTGACCGGCTTTCCCTCACCGGCTGGTTTCGTCGGCGTGGGGATGGGGTGTTTTAGATGTTCAGGGTCGGGCTACGCTTAACCTGAGGTTTACGCTGATCTCGTGGGACCGGATTCATCCGGGAAGGCGGAGTTCCTGACGGCACAGATGCTCTGAATGTACCGGCCTCTTCGCGAATGAATTCGCTCCTACCGGTTTCTGGTTTGCATGAAATCTTTGTCATAAAGCCCGCTTCTTCAGAACGTTAAGCCAGTGCCGCGCTATGGTTACAGGTACGCCATTCAAGGGCTGACTGGAGAAACCATGAAAATCCTTTTTGCAAAAACTGCTCTCGCAGGCCTGCTGTTCGGGGTGTCGCTTATGGCCAGTGCTGCCGATGTCCCGCGCACGCCATCACCTGCCGGGGCTGAGGTCTACATCATTTCGCCTAAAGACGGCGCGACAGTGCCGGGCACATTCAAGGTCCAGTTTGGCCTCAAAGGCATGGGCGTTGCGCCTGCCGGTGTAGATATCCCCGAGACCGGCCATCATCACCTGTTGATCGACGTCAAAGACCAGCCAGACCTCAATGCGCCGCTGCCGATGACCGATAACATTCGCCATTTCGGCAAGGGCCAGACCGAAACCGAAGTTACCCTGCCGCCCGGCCCTCACACTTTGCAGTTGCTGGTGGGCGACAAGAGCCACATTCCGCTGAACCCGTCGGTTGAATCGAAGATGATCAGGGTGAATGTGCAATAGTCTGGGCTGGCAATAATCCCTCCAGGGCTTGCCTCGGGTTCAATGGCTCCGCAATTTCGCGCAGTAAACATTGGACCTGTAGGAGTGAGCTTGCTCGCGATAGCATTTCATCTGGCGAGGCTTTGTAATTGTCAGATTGCTATCGCGAGCAAGCTCACTCCTACAGGTCACACGTTGGCACCGAAAATCACCCACAAAAAAGGAGACCCGAAGGTCTCCTTTTTTATCCAGCCACCAAGGATTAGAACAATACGCGGCTGCGGATGGTGCCTTTGATGTGCTGCAGCTTTTCCTGAGCCAGATCGGAATACTCGGCATCGACGTCGATGACCACATAACCGACTTTCTCGTTGGTCTGCAGGAACTGACCGGAGATGTTGATACCGTTTTCGGCGAAGACCTTGTTGATCTCCATCAGCACGCCCGGGATGTTCTCGTGGATGTGCAGCAGGCGGTGCTTGCCAGGGTGAGCAGGCAGGGCCACTTCAGGGAAGTTGACCGAAGACACCGACGTACCGTTGTCGCTGTACTTGACCAGCTTCTCCGCCACTTCCAGACCGATGTTCGCTTGCGCTTCGGCGGTCGAACCACCGATGTGCGGAGTCAGGATCACGTTGTCCAGGCCACGCAGCGGGCTTTCGAAGATGTCGTCGTTCGAGCGAGGCTCAACCGGGAATACGTCGATAGCCGCACCGATCAGGTGCTTGTCCTTGATCGCGTCAGCCAATGCGTCGAGGTCCACGACCGTGCCGCGAGCGGCGTTGATCAGGATGGCGCCCTTTTTCATGGCGCGGATTTCTTTCTCGCCAATCATCATTTGGGTGGACGGCAATTCAGGCACATGCAGAGACACGATGTCGGCCATGCCCAGCAGTTCGGTCAGGCTTGGTACCTGAGTGGCATTGCCCAATGGCAGCTTGGTCAGCGGGTCGAAGAAGAACACCTGCATCCCGAGGCTTTCAGCCAGAACAGACAGCTGAGTACCGATCGAGCCGTAGCCGACGATGCCTAGTTTCTTGCCACGGATCTCGAAAGAGTTGGCTGCGCTTTTGATCCAGCCGCCACGGTGGCAGGATGCGTTCTTCTCCGGGATGCCGCGCAGCAGCAGGATGGCTTCGGCCAGCACCAGTTCGGCTACCGAGCGAGTGTTGGAGTACGGCGCGTTGAACACCGCAATACCGCGCTCGCGGGCTGCGCCCAGATCAACCTGGTTGGTACCGATGCAGAAACAGCCGACCGCGACGAGTTTCTTCGCGTGATCGAACATCTCTTCAGTCAACTGGGTGCGGGAGCGGATGCCGATGAAGTGAGCGTCGGCGATCTTTTCTTTCAGTTCGGCTTCCGGCAGAGACTTGGTGTGGTACTCGATGCTGGTATAACCGGCTGCCTTGAGGACATCCACAGCGGATTGATGGACGCCTTCGAGAAGAAGGAACTTGATCTTGCTCTTGTCGAGGGAAGTCTTGCTCATCTGCTTTAACCTGTGTCCCGGAGAAATTTGGCAGTAAGTGAAGCGGTCGCGAATCGGGCCGTCAGCTCGATTGGCGGGGGGCGTATGCTAGCATATGCACCCCGCGAAACCCCATTCCTGGACGTGAAGCGTTCTCAGGATGACCATGAATTGTTCGAGAGTTCCGTCGATGATCCATTCTGCGCTGGTAGATGAACTGAAGACCCTGGTTGAGCCTGGAAAAGTGCTCACCGATGCCGCATCCCTTGAGGCTTACGGCAAGGACTGGACCAAGCAATTCACGCCCGCGCCCGTTGCCATCGTCTTTCCCAAGACCATCGAGCAGGTTCAGGCCATCGTCCTGTGGGCCAATGAACACAAGGTCGCGCTGGTCCCGTCGGGCGGCCGAACCGGGCTTTCTGCGGCCGCTGTGGCGGCCAATGGCGAAGTGGTGGTTTCGTTCGATTACATGAATCAGGTGCTGGAGCTGAACGTCACCGAGCGTACGGTTCGCGTCCAGCCAGGCGTAATCACCAAGCAACTGCAGAGCCTTGCGGAAGAAAACGGCCTTTATTATCCGGTGGACTTCGCGTCCTCAGGTTCCAGTCAGATTGGCGGCAATATCGGCACCAATGCTGGCGGAATCAAGGTCATTCGCTACGGCATGACCCGCAACTGGGTCGCAGGCCTGAAGGTTGTCACCGGTAAGGGCGATATCCTTGAGCTGAACAAGGATTTGATCAAAAACGCGACTGGCTACGACATGCGTCAGTTGTTCATCGGGGCTGAAGGCACGCTGGGCTTTGTCGTCGAAGCCACCATGCGCCTTGATCGCGCCCCCAAGAACCTGACGGCGATGGTGCTGGGCACTACCGATTTCAACTCGATCATGCCGGTGCTGCACGCCTTTCACGGCAAGCTGGACCTCACGGCGTTCGAGTTTTTCTCTGACAAGTCGTTTGCCCGCGTCATGGCGCGCGGCGACGTGCCTTCGCCATTCGATACGCCATGCCCGTTCTATGTGCTGCTGGAATTCGAGGCCACCACCGAAGATCTGGCCAATGAAGCATTGGCTACCTTTGAGCATTGTGTCGAACAGGGCTGGGTACTGGATGGCGTGATGAGCCAGAGCGAACAGCAGCTGAAAAACCTGTGGAAGCTGCGCGAGTACATCTCCGAAACCATCTCCCACTTCACGCCTTACAAGAACGACATCTCGGTGACTGTTTCAAAGGTGCCGGCGTTCCTCAGTGAAATTGATGCGATCGTTGCCGAGCACTATCCCGATTTCGAGGTGCTCTGGTACGGCCATATTGGTGATGGCAACCTGCACCTGAACATCCTCAAGCCTGAGGCGCTCGACAAGGAAGAGTTCTTCGTCAAGTGCGCCAGGGTCAACAAATGGGTGTTCGAAACTGTGCAGAAATACAACGGCTCGATTTCTGCCGAGCACGGTGTAGGCATGACCAAGCGTGATTACCTGACGTATAGCCGTTCTCCGGTAGAAATCGAGTATATGAAAGCCATCAAGGCTGCATTCGATCCGAACGGCATTATGAACCCCGGAAAAATCTTCGCTGTTTAATGGGCCGTCACTTTATAGTGGCGTGACCACAACGAGACCAAGGAGCCGCCATGAGTTATCAGCACAAGTATGTCGACGGAACGAGCATCCACTTTCCCATGGGCAAGGCCGTGTGCGTGGGTCGTAACTACGCCGAGCATGCCAAGGAACTGAACAACGCGGTGCCTACCGAGCCGCTGCTGTTCATCAAGCCAGGCAGCGCGGTTGTTGCGCTGGAAGGTGGTTTCACCATCCCGGCTGATCGTGGCTCGGTGCACTACGAAGCGGAAATTGTCGTGCTGATCGGCAAGCCGCTGACCAAGAACCCGACCCGCGAAGAAGTTCTGGACGCGATTTCCGGTTTTGCTCCTGGCCTGGACCTCACCCTGCGCGATGTGCAAACCAAGCTGCGTGACAAGGGCTACCCATGGGAAGAAGCCAAGTCGTTCGACGGTGCTGCAGTCATTGCTCCGTTTGTGCCTGCTGAAACGTTCTCTGACCTGACCGATATCGGCATTCGCCTGACCATCAATGGCGAAGTTCGTCAGGACGGTAACAGCCGCGACATGCTTAACCCTATCGTGCCAGTGATTCAGCACATGGCCGCCTGCTTCTCGCTGCAGGCTGGTGACGTGATCATGACCGGCACTCCGGCAGGCGTTGGCCCGCTGGTGGCTGGCGATGAGCTGGTCCTGGAACTGGTAGGACAGAAGCCCTTCGAAAGCAGCGTTCGCTGATTTTTTCGCGGTGACCGAAACCGTCTGCGATAAGTGTCGTAGGCGGTTTTTGCGTTTTATGGGGCTTAAATAGAACAATTGGCGTTTTTTTCACAATTGATCTGGATAATCCGGCCTCCAGCAGCCTTCGCTGCGGCACTGTGCCATCGCCTGTTATTCATAATCGGGAACGCTCATGACCACCCCCTCATCGGCTGCAAAATCGTCGCGTCGTCCATCTCGCCTGCGCTGGTACGGTTTGCTGCTTCTGGTTGTTGTGATTGGCTACGGCGTTGCTTACGCAATGCACTGGGATGATCGTGGCCTGCTCTGGCTTGGTGAACGCTTCGAAAGCTCGACCGAGCGCGATGCAAGCGTCTGGCTGCCGGACTATGTCGTCGATATCGACGCCAAGGCGCTGCCGGGTATGGAGGATGATGAGGCGTCGGATGTGTCCTATAACCCGGTGACTAAAACGCTTTTTGCGGTCATGGGCAAGAATCCGTTCCTGGTCGAGTTGACCCTCAAGGGCGATGTCCTGCGCAAGATTCCTATGCTGGGCTGGAGCAATCCCGAGGCGGTTGCCGTCATGGAGAATGGCTTCATGGCAATCGCGGATGAGCGTCAGCATCAGTTGAGCATCATCAAGGTCGGCCCGGAGACCAATTCGCTGAATTTTGCCGATTTCCCTAGCTACAACCTGGGTGCTTCCAAAAATCAGAACAAAGCGTTCGAGTCGGTCGCCTGGGATCCGCGTCGTCAGCAACTGGTGCTGGGTGAGGAGCGCCCTGCAGCGATGTTTATCTGGGCGAGTAATGGCAGTGATGTTTTGACCGGTGACAAGCAGAAGGTCATCAACAAGTCGCTGGATCTGCGTAACCTTTCCTCGTTGACCGTCGAGCCGCGTACCGGGCACACGCTGGCGCTGTCCGCGGATTCGCACATGCTGCTGGAGCTCGATGAAAAGGGCGAGCAGGTCAGTTTCATGACGTTGCTCGGTGGTTTCAACGGATTGAAAGACACCATACCCCGCGCCGAGGGCGTGGCGTTTGACGACGATGGCAATCTGTACATCGTCAGCGAACCGAATCTGTTTTATTCGTTTAAGAAGAAGTAGGTCGGGTTCTGTTGAGCTGCCTGTAGGAGCTGCCGCAGGCTGCGAACTGCGGTGCATCAGATGAAACGCCTTCGCAGCCTTCGGCAGCTCCTACAGGATCATTGCGTGTGATGGCTCTGCGCCATTAAGTTTCAATTCATATTCGCATGCTATTTATGCTGCCCGCCCCATCATTGAGCCTTCTGAATGCGCCAGCTTCTCTCTTTCCGAAAAATCGTTGTTGCGGTCCTGATTCTGCTGGCGTTGCTGTTATTTTTTGCCAACCGTGAATACCGTTTCGCCGAACGTGCCTTGTTCAACTGGCACCTGTTTTGGCAAGACAAGGACGCGCAGGCCATGGGGCTGGGCGATTATCGGGTGGTTATTGAGGGCCAGGTCATTGCCGGGCTGGAGGATGATGTCTCGGCCCTGAGCTACGACCCGGATCGCAAGAGTCTGTTTACCGTCACCAATTCAAATGCCGAAATGGTTGAGCTGAGCCTTGAAGGTCGGGTCTTGCGGCGTATTCCGCTGACCGGCTTCGGTGACGCTGAGGCGGTGGAATACATCAGCCCTGGCATTTATGTGATCAGTGATGAGCGCAAGCAGCGGCTGATCAAGGTCCATGTAGATAACGATACGACCTTTCTTGATGCCGCTGATGCTGAGCAACTCACGCTCGGCATAGGGGCCGGAAACAACAACGGTTATGAAGGGCTGGCATACGACACCAAAGGGCAGCGCCTTTTTGTCGCCAAAGAGCGGCGGCCTACACAGATCATCGAGGTGCGTGGCTTCCCCAATATGAACGCCGATGCGCCGAGCATGATTGAGGTGTCTTCTGATGCCAAGCGTGATGCGGGGCTGTTTGTGCGGGACATTTCCAGTCTGCAGTTCGATGAACGCAGCGGGCATTTGCTGGCGTTGTCGGACGAGTCCCGCCAAATCGTAGAGCTCGACACCAAGGGTCGAGCGGTGGGCAATGTCTCGTTAAGCCAAGGCTCCATGGGGCTTCGCAAAACCGTGCCCCAGGCTGAGGGCATCGCCATGGATGACGAAGGTAACCTGTATCTGGTGAGCGAGCCGAATCTGTTTTACGTGTTCAAAAAGCCCTGAGGCTTTTATGCCGGTTCTGTAGGAGTGAGCTTGCTCGCGATGGCGTACTCCCTGGCATTACTTGTTTGAATAAAGGACCGCAATCGCGAGCAAGCTCGCCCTTACAGTCCTCCATTCACTGCGGCGCAGGCAATCAACGCGTCAGCGTTTTAACCCCTTCACTAGTTCCCAGTAGCAGCAAATCCGCAGGACGCGCCGCGAACAGGCCATTGGTCACAACGCCAACGATTGCGTTGATCTGGCTTTCCAGTTCGGCAGGATTAGTGATGTTCATGTTGTGTACATCAAGAATGATGTTGCCGTTGTCAGTCAACACGCCTTCACGGTAAACCGGGTCGCCGCCCAGTTTTACCAGTTGGCGGGCAACGTGACTGCGCGCCATCGGGATCACTTCAACAGGTAACGGGAACGCGCCCAGCACGGGTACAAGCTTGCTGGCGTCGGCGATGCAGATAAAAGTCTTGGCCACGGCCGCAACGATTTTCTCGCGGGTCAAAGCTGCGCCGCCGCCCTTGATCAGGTTCAGGTGCTCATCGCTTTCGTCGGCGCCATCGATATAGAACTCCAGATCGCTGACGGTATTGAGCTCGTAAACCGGAATGCCGTGGCCCTTGAGACGTGCGGCAGTGGCTTCGGAGCTGGCAACTGCGCCGTCGAATGCGCCTTTATGCTGGGCCAGTGCATCAATGAAGCAGTTGGCTGTGGAGCCGGTCCCGACGCCGACAATGCTTTTGTCGTCCAGTTTCGGAAGGATGAAATCCACGGCGGCCTGCGCCACGGCTTGTTTGAGTTGATCCTGGTTCATGCGGGCTCCACGGGTGCCGGGTTGTTCACGTACGGTAGGAGCGAACTTGTTCGCGAGGGGCCAGGTCTGCGTACACAGGCACGACGTCTCGCGAACAAGTTCGCTCCTACCGGTAATGTGTAAAAGGGCGCGCATTATAGCGACATGCCAGCGCCAAAGCCCCGTGATTCGTGTGGTCGTGCATCGGAGTGCGGGTTAGACTTCCTGTCCTTGCCCTTTTGCCAGTGATGTCGCCGTGATGCTTGAACAGTACGTCAAAAAAATCCTCACCTCCCGCGTCTACGACGTGGCCGTGGAAACCCCGTTGCAGGGCGCTCGTCAGTTGTCCGAACGGCTGGGCAATCAGGTGCTGCTCAAGCGCGAAGACTTGCAACCGGTGTTCTCGTTCAAGATTCGTGGCGCGTACAACAAGCTGGCGCAGCTAAGCCCGGAAGAGCTGGCCCGGGGCGTCGTCACTGCCTCAGCAGGCAACCACGCGCAAGGTCTGGCCCTGGCGGCGAAAACCCTGGGCGTCGAAGCCACTATCGTGATGCCCAAGACTACGCCGGAAATCAAGGTGGAAGGCGTGCGTTCCCGGGGCGGCAAAGTGGTGCTGCACGGCGACTCCTTCCCTGAAGCGCTGGCGCATTCGCTAAAGCTGGTGGATGAAATGGGCTTCGTTTACATCCATCCCTATGACGATCCAGACACGATTGCCGGGCAAGGCACCGTGGCGATGGAAATTCTTCGTCAGCATCAGGGCCCGCTGGACGCGATTTTTGTACCGGTGGGTGGCGGTGGTTTGATTGCCGGTATTGCGGCCTACGTGAAGTACCTGCGCCCGGACATCAAGGTCATCGGTGTCGAGCCGGATGATTCAAATTGCCTGCAACAAGCCATGGCCTACGGCGAGCGCGTCGTGCTGCAACAGGTCGGTCTGTTTGCCGACGGCGTGGCTGTGGCGCAAATTGGTGAGTACACCTTCGACATCTGCAGGCATTACGTCGACGAAGTGATCACGGTGAGCACCGATGAAATCTGCGCGGCGATCAAGGACATTTACGACGACACTCGTTCGATCACCGAGCCAGCAGGAGCTTTGGCTGTGGCCGGGATCAAAAGGTATGTCGAGCAGGAAGCAGTCAGCGGCCAGACATTTGTCGCCATCGACTCAGGTGCCAACGTCAACTTCGACCGCTTGCGTCACGTTGCCGAGCGTGCCGAGCTGGGTGAGGGCCGCGAAGCGATCATCGCCGTGACCATCCCGGAGCAGCCGGGCAGCTTCAAGGCCTTCTGCGAAGCGATTGGCAAGCGCCAGATCACCGAATTCAACTACCGTTATCACACCGACCGTGAAGCGCACATTTTCGTCGGTGTGCAGACGCATCCGGACACTGATCCACGTAAAGGTCTGATCACAAGCCTCACCGAGCAGGGTTTCCCGGTGATTGACCTGACCGACAACGAGCTGGCCAAGCTGCACATTCGGCACATGGTCGGCGGGCATGCCGAGCGGGTCAGCGACGAAGTGGTGTTTCGCTTCGAATTCCCGGAACGTCCGGGCGCGCTGTTCAACTTCCTCAACAAGCTGGGCGGGCAGTGGACGATTTCGATGTTCCACTACCGCAACCATGGCGCGGCGGATGGTCGGGTCGTGGCGGGTTTGGTCGTGCCAGAGGACGAAAGGCATTTGGTCCCGGCGGCACTGGCCGAGATTGGCTATCCGTATTGGGATGAAAGCAAGAACCCGGCGTATAAATTGTTTCTGGGCTAATACAATGATCCGGTAGGAGCGAACTTGTTCGCGAGAGGATAAGCCTGCGTACACAGGTGCATCGTCTCGCGAACAAGTTCGCTCCTACCGATTCAACTGCGGAGCGAATAGAACATGGATCACCTCACCGCCCTGAAAACCCTGCACATCTCGGCGACGGTGCTGTTTTTGCTCAGCGCCCTCGGTTTGACTATCTGGCTGATCAAGGGCCGCAGGGCAGGGTTTACCACCAACCACACCCGCCTGTTGCTTCGGCCGCGCCTGTTTGCGTGGATTCTGATGGGGCTCTGCCTGCTGACCATGCCGATTAGCGGCTGGTGGCTGGCGCACCTGGTTGGCTGGCCGCTGGGACAAATCTGGGTGCTGGGAAGCAGCGTGCTCTACACGTTGGGCGCGTTGAGCTGGCTGTGGCTGGTGGTGCGCCTGAACAAGCTGCGAATTGATCCTGCCAGAGGTGGTGTGAAGTTCACCTTGGCGTTGGCGATTTTTGCGGCCGTCTGTTTCATCGCCATTGCCGGGTTGATGGGGGCCAAACCGGTTTGAGTTTCAGGCTTGTTGGAGCGAGGCTTGCCCGCGAAGAACGATAACGCGGAGTAACTGTTGGAACGAGGCGCCTGATTCGCGGGCAAGCCTCGCTCCAACAAATTCCGTCAACTGCGCAGCGTAATCACCGGCCAGCCGCGCTTTTCAGCTTCGGCGCGCAATTTCGGGTCCGGGTCCACGGCCACCGGGTTGGCAACCTTTTCCAGCAGCGGCAGGTCGTTGAGCGAGTCGCTGTAAAAGTAGCTGTCTTCCAGGCCGAGCTGGTTCTCTTCCAGCCAACGGTTCAGACGTGTCACTTTGCCTTCGCGGAAGCACGGCACATCGGTGGTGCGTCCGGTGTAGCGACCGTCGACGATCTCACACTCAGTGGCCAGCAGCGTTTCGATACCCAGTTTTGCCACGATAGGTGCGGTAACGAAGCGATTGGTCGCGGTGATGACGACCAGCTTGTCGCCTGCTTCGCGATGCTTGGCAATCAGCTCCAGCGCTTTGGGCAGCATGATCGGTTCAATGCAATCACGCATGAAATCGCGATGCCACTCGTCTAGCTGGGCCATTTCGGTACGGCCGAGGATTTCCAGTGTGAAATTCAGATACGCCGTCAGGTCCAGGGTGCCAGCCAGGTAATCCTGATAGAACTCGTCATTACGAGTTTTGTAAGTTGCGGTATCCAGGATGCCGCGTTCGCACAGGTAATCACCCCAGGCGTGGTCGCTGTCGCCACCCAGAAGTGTGTTGTCGAGGTCGAATAAAGCCAGGCGCATGTGGTTACTCGCTGAAATTGCTGAAAAAAGAGCACCAGAATACGAGGTTTTCACAACTCTTCACATAACCTGCTAAGCCTCGTTGCTGCTTTGATCGGCTTTGTGGAACAATGCGGTGACATGCGTTTGCGAGGTTGTTGCCGTGATCGACCCCGATGGTTTCCGTCCTAATGTCGGGATAATTCTGACAAACGACTCCGGCCAGGTCCTATGGGCTCGGCGAATCAACCAAGATGCCTGGCAGTTTCCACAGGGTGGTATCAACCCTCAGGAGACGCCGGAAGACGCGCTTTATCGTGAATTGAACGAAGAAGTCGGGCTTGAACCTGAGGATGTGCAGATTCTTGCCTGTACTCGGGGTTGGTTGCGCTATCGTTTGCCGCAACGACTGGTCAGGACGCACAGCCAACCGCTGTGTATCGGCCAGAAGCAAAAATGGTTTCTCCTGCGCCTGGTCTCCAACGAGCAGCGGGTGCGGATGGATTTGACCGGGAAACCGGAGTTCGATGGCTGGCGCTGGGTCAGCTATTGGTATCCGCTGGGTCAGGTGGTGACATTCAAGCGCGAGGTGTATCGACGCGCACTCAAAGAGCTTGCCCCGCGCCTTTTATCGCGCGACTGACACGGAGTTCGACCCCGAGCCATGCTCAATACGCTGCGCAAGATCGTCCAGGAAGTTAACTCCGCCAAGGATCTCAAGGCGGCGTTGGGGATTATTGTGTTACGCGTCAAAGAGGCCATGGGCAGCCAAGTCTGCTCGGTCTATTTGCTCGATCCCGAAAGTAATCGCTTCGTGCTGATGGCCACCGAGGGCTTGAACAAGCGCTCCATTGGCAAAGTCAGCATGGCGCCGAACGAAGGTCTGGTTGGCCTCGTCGGTACCCGTGAAGAACCGCTGAACCTCGAAAACGCCGCTGATCACCCGCGTTATCGCTACTTTGCCGAAACCGGCGAAGAGCGCTATGCGTCGTTTTTGGGCGCGCCGATCATTCACCATCGTCGTGTGGTGGGCGTACTGGTTATCCAGCAGAAGGAGCGTCGTCAGTTCGATGAAGGTGAAGAAGCCTTCCTTGTGACCATGAGCGCGCAGCTCGCCGGGGTTATCGCCCACGCTGAAGCCACTGGCTCAATCCGTGGTCTGGGTCGTCAGGGCAAAGGTATTCAGGAAGCCAAATTCGTAGGCGTAGCCGGTTCACCCGGTGCTGCGGTGGGCTTTGCGGTGGTCATGCTGCCGCCCGCCGATCTTGAAGTGGTGCCTGACAAGACGGTCACAGACATTGCGGCTGAGCTGGCGTTGTTCCAGACGGCTCTGGAAGGCGTGCGCAGCGACATGCGCGCACTGTCTGCCAAGCTCGCAAACCAGCTGCGCCCCGAAGAGAGAGCGCTGTTTGACGTCTATCTGATGATGCTCGACGACGCCTCGCTGGGCAGCGAAGTGACCAACGTCATCAAGGCCGGTCAGTGGGCTCAGGGCGCATTGCGCTCGGTGGTCAACGAGCACGTCAAACGTTTCGAATTGATGGACGACGCCTATCTGCGCGAGCGTGCCTCTGACGTTAAAGACCTCGGCCGTCGCTTGCTCGCGTACTTGCAAGAGGCGCGGCAACAGACGCTGGTGTATCCGGACAATACGATCCTTGTCAGTGAAGAACTGACGGCCGCCATGCTGGGCGAAGTTCCGGAAGGCAAGCTGGCGGGTCTGATTTCTGTACTCGGCTCCGGCAACTCCCACGTTGCGATCCTGGCCCGGGCCATGGGTATTCCCACGGTCATGGGCGTGGTTGACCTGCCCTATTCCAAGGTTGACGGCATCGAGCTGATTGTCGACGGCTACCACGGCGAAGTCTTCACCAACCCCAGCGATGCCATGCGCAAGCAGTTCGCCAAGGTCGTTGAAGAAGAGCGCCAGCTGTCTCAAGGGCTGGACGCGCTGCGCGAGCTGCCTTGCGTAACACTGGATGGCCATCGCATGCCGCTGTGGGTCAACACCGGTTTGCTGGCTGACGTGGCTCGCGCCCAACAGCGCGGCGCGGAAGGTGTGGGTCTGTACCGTACTGAAGTACCGTTCATGATCCAGCAACGCTTTCCGAGCGAGAAAGAACAACTGGCGATTTATCGCGAGCAACTGGCGGCTTTCCACCCGCTACCGGTCACCATGCGCAGCCTTGATATCGGCGGTGACAAGGCGCTGTCCTACTTCCCGATCAAGGAAGAAAACCCGTTTCTGGGCTGGCGCGGTATTCGCGTCACCCTCGACCACCCGGAAATCTTCCTGGTGCAGACCCGCGCCATGCTCAAGGCCAGCGAAGGCTTGAACAACCTGCGGATTCTGCTGCCGATGATTTCCAGCACCCACGAGGTGGAAGAAGCGCTGCACCTGATCCACCGGGCGTGGGGCGAAGTGCGCGACGAAGGTACCGATGTACCGATGCCGCCTGTTGGCGTGATGATCGAAGTACCGGCTGCGGTGTATCAGACTCGTGATCTGGCGCGTCAGGTGGACTTCCTGTCGGTGGGCTCCAACGACTTGACTCAATATCTGCTGGCCGTGGATCGAAATAACCCACGGGTTGCTGATCTTTACGATTATTTGCACCCGGCGGTACTGCAAGCCCTGCAGAACGTAGTGCGTGATGCTCATGCTGAAGGCAAGCCAGTCAGTATCTGTGGCGAAATGGCCGGTGATCCTGCTGCTGCGGTGCTGTTGATGGCGATGGGCTTCGACAGCCTGTCGATGAACGCCACTAACTTGCCGAAAGTGAAGTGGATGCTGCGTCAGATCCATCTGAGCAAGGCCAAGGAATTGCTCGCGCAACTGATGACCAACGACAACCCGCAAGTCATCAGCAGCTCGCTGCAACTGGCGCTGAAAAACCTGGGGCTGTCGCGGATGATCAATCCGGGGTCAGTGAAAGGGCATTAATCGCGGTCAATTTGTTGGAGCGTGGCTTGCCCGCGAAGAACGATGACACGGTAGGCCTGGTAAACCGAGGTGTTTGATTCGCGGGCAAGCCTCGCTCCAACAGGCATCAAACGGTTAGCTCCACCTCACCCAATCTCCCGCCATACGGCCCAAAACTGTGTTCGACGAAGTGTTGGCTGCCGTCAGCATTGATGATCAAGCGGAGAGCAGTGAGTGCATCAGTTCTTGGCTTGAAATGCTTATCCCCTGTGGGAGCCGGGCTTGCCCGCGATTCAGGCACCTTGGTGTATCAGGCATACCGAGTGATCTGTATCGCGGGCAAGCCCGGCTCCCACAGGAGATCGCATTCCATCTGTTGAGCTGTGTCAGATCCTTAACTCCACCTCACCCAATCTCCCGCCATACGGCCCGAAACTGTGTTCAACGAAGTGTCGACTGCCGTCAGCATTGACGATCAGCACAGTGCTGGCGCGGGTCCCGTAATTGGGGCTGGCGATGAACAGGCTCGACAGCAGGCTCTCGGTGGCCAGGCTCACGCCGGTGTCCGGTAAGTCTGCGGTCGGTGCAACGGTCGGGTCGCTCAATAAGGCCATAAGCGCCAGTGGGTTCGGCTCATCCAGATGAGTACTCAACGCAGCCTTGGCCTTCTCGACTTTTGGCCACGGCGTATCCAGCGACGCGTTTGAAAGCCCATAAACACCCTCATTGAGCCGACGCGGCTCAGGGTTGGAGCCATTGAGGTAGTACAACTGCAGACGATCGCCCACCAGCAGATTGAAACCGCCGTATTCATCCGATCTGTTGGCTACCTCGGCAAGATAATCTTCAATCGAAATATCGCTGGTCAAAAATTGAGCAACCAGTTCGCCTCGTGATCGATGTCCCAGTGGCAAGTCAGGGTCGCGAATATTGGTCAGTGCAGCGAAACGCCCGTCTGCGGTGACGCCAAGCCAGGTTCCGCCCGCTTCAAGATCGCGGCCTGCATAGACTTGTGGGGCATCGGTCCATTGCGTGAGGGGTTGAGTCGGGCGAGCGTAGAACTCGTCACGATTGGCGGCAACGATCAGCGGCTGTGCGTGAGAAGGGCGCCAGGCGAAAACGATCAGACACATGCAGTACTCCTTTTTCAGTCACTCTACCCACACAAGAGGCTTGCATCCATCGCACGCCGCTAGAGCGTCGGGCGTTGCTCCGGTAACATGCCGGTCTCTTTTCGTCATGCCCGCCAAATAGCTGTTCAGCGTGGGTTTATATTTCCTGCTTTAGTGTGTCTGGTTAAGTGCTCGCAAGAGCGTTCCCATTTAAGGAGTTGCAATGCTGCCTTACCCGCAGATTGACCCGGTGGCGGTGGCCATCGGCCCGCTGCAAATACACTGGTACGGTTTGATGTACCTGGTCGGTATCGGTGGCGCGTGGCTGCTGGCATCGCGGCGCCTGAACAGCTTTGATCCGACCTGGACCAAGGAAAAGCTCTCCGACATGATTTTCTGGCTGGCCATGGGCGTGATCGTCGGTGGGCGGCTGGGTTACGTGTTGTTCTACGATCTGCCTGCGTACATCGCCAATCCACTGTTGATCTTCGAGGTCTGGAAGGGCGGCATGGCGTTCCACGGCGGTTTCGTCGGAGTGATGGTCGCTGCGTGGTGGTTCGGCCGACGCAATGGCAAGTCGTTCTTCGAACTTATGGATTTCGTCGCGCCAATGGTGCCGATTGGTCTGGGTGCGGGCCGTATCGGCAATTTCATCAATGCCGAGCTGTGGGGCAAGCCGACCGATTTGCCGTGGGCAATGGTCTTCCCTCCGTTCAGCGATCCGGCGCAATTGCCGCGTCATCCTTCGCAGCTGTATCAGTTCGCCCTCGAAGGTGTCGCGCTGTTCATCATCCTCTGGCTGTTTTCTCGCAAGCCCCGCCCGACGATGGCTATTTCCGGCATGTTCGCACTGTTCTACGGGCTGTTCCGGTTCATTGTCGAGTTCGTGCGCATGCCCGACGCGCAATTGGGTTACCTGGCGTGGGGTTGGGTCACCATGGGGCAGATTCTCAGCCTGCCGATGATCATCGCGGGTGCTGTACTGATCTGGCTGGCTTACAACCGCGCCCCCGCCGGCAAGAACGCGGCGGTTTAACACCGAAACGCCGGGCGAGCCTGCCCGGCGGATTCACCGAAGCAGGTAATTTATGAAGCAATATCTGGATCTAGTTGCCCACGTCATCAAGAACGGCACCTTGCAGGCCAACCGCACCGGTGTGAAAACCATCAGTTTTCCCGGCGCTATGCTGCGCTATGACCTCAAGGAAGGCTTCCCGGCGATTACAACCCGGCGTATGGCCTTCAAGTCGGCCATTGGCGAAATGGTTGGCTTCCTGCGCGGCGTGAACAACGCGGCTGAGTTTCGCGAACTGGGCTGCAAGGTCTGGGACCAGAACGCCAACGAAAACGCCCAATGGCTGGACAATCCGTTCCGTAAGGGTGAAGACGATCTGGGCGAAATCTACGGCGTGCAATGGCGCAAGTGGCCTGCCTACAAGCGCATTGACCTGAGCAATCCGAAAGCCATCGAACTGGCGATCAGCCAGGGCTATCAGCAGATCGCCCAGTCCGAGGAAGACGGTCAGGCTTACGTTGTCCTGTACAAGGCCATCGACCAGATTCGCCAGTGCGTGGACACCATCATCAAAGACCCGGGCAGCCGCCGTATTCTGTTCCACGGCTGGAACTGCGCGCAGCTGGACGAGATGGCTTTGCCGCCTTGCCACCTGCTGTATCAGTTCCACCCGAATCAAGAAACCAAAGAAATTTCCCTGACGCTGTACATCCGCTCCAACGATCTGGGCCTCGGCACGCCGTTCAATCTGACTGAAGGTGCGGCGCTGCTGAGCCTGATCGGCCGTCTGACGGGCTACACGCCTCGCTGGTTCACGTATTTCATCGGCGATGCCCACGTCTACGAAAACCATCTGGACATGCTCAACGAACAGCTCAAGCGCGAGCCGTATCCGATGCCCAAACTGGTGATTTCTGATCGTGTGCCCGAGTTTGCCAAGACTGGTGAGTATCAGCCGGAATGGTTAGAGCAGATCGAACCTTCAGACTTCTCGCTGGAAGGTTACGAGCATCACCCGGCGATGACCGCGCCGATGGCGGTTTAGAACATTGCTTTGATGCTTTTATGTGGGAGCCGGGCTTGCCCGCGATGTATGAGACGTGGCCAGAAGAAACACCGCGTTATCGTTTATCGTCGGAATGCCGCCCGGACCAAGCTCTGCTCCCACAGGGAATGTGCGAGGCCGTTCAATCGCCTCAATGCCCATGACTCCTGCCCACATGGGAGTGCTCCACATCTGCAGTCACCACGCTGCCGCTGACTTCCAGTCGATCCAGAATCCCGCAATGATCCGGAGCACCGTCGCTGCAGCGTTGGCGCAAGTCCAGTAGCTGCGTCTGCAAGGCTTGCAGGCTGGCGATGCGGTCATTGACGTGCTGGATATGCTCATCAATCAGCGCATTGACACTCACGCACTGATCTTGCGGGCTGTCGCGCAAGTTGAGCAGGCTGCGGATTTCTTCGAGGGTCATGTCCAGGCTGCGGCAATTGCGGATGAACGTCAGCCGCTCTACATGGGCCTGGGTGTACAGCCGATAATTGCTATCACTGCGCGCCGGTGCCGGCAGCAGCCCCTCGCGCTCGTAATAACGGATGGTTTCCACCTGCGCGTCAGTCAGTTTTGCCAGCTCGCCAATCTTCATCGTCGTCGATCCTGTTTTCAGTGCTTGACCCTATAGTGGCTACAGGGTGTTCACTTGGCAACAAGCACGTTAAAGGACCGGACCATGAGCCAGTTGACCCCCGTTCACGGCAAGCACGAACACACCGAGCACGATCATTCACAGCACGATCATCAGGCCAAAAGCCATGATCATGTCGCTCACGCGCACAGCTGCTGTTCGTCGAAGGCTGCGCCTGCGGTGGTTTCATTCACCGATGCGCCTGCATCCGGCGCTCAACTGAGCACTTTCCGTATCGAGCAGATGGATTGCCCTACGGAGCAGACGCTCATCCAGAACAAGCTGGGCAAACTGGCGGGCGTGCAGAAGCTTGAATTCAACCTGATCAACCGTCTGCTGGGCGTCTGGCATGAACTGCCGTCCACCGATCCCATTCGGGACGCCATTGCCTCACTGGGCATGCAGGCCGAGCCGGTTGAAGAGGGCGCGGAGGCAACACCTGCTCCAGTCGTGAAAAAAGCCTGGTGGCCACTGGCGCTGTCTGGCGTCACCGCGCTGGCCGCTGAAGTTATCCATTTCGGTTCCTTCGCCTCTGATTGGGTTGTGGCTTTCGTGGCGCTGGTTTCCATCCTCAGCGGCGGGCTGGGTACTTACAAAAAAGGCTGGATCGCGCTCAAGAACCTCAACCTGAACATCAACGCCTTGATGAGCATTGCCGTGACCGGTGCGGTGCTGATTGGGCAGTGGCCTGAAGCTGCGATGGTGATGTTCCTGTTCACCGTGGCTGAGCTGATTGAAGCCAAATCCCTGGACCGCGCTCGCAACGCTATCAGCGGGCTGATGCAGCTCACGCCAGAGTTGGCAACGGTGAGGCAGGCGGATGGACAGTGGCTGGAAGTGGAAGCCAAAAACATCGAACTTGGCGCTATCGTCCGGGTTAAGCCGGGTGAGCGGGTCGCATTGGATGGTGAGGTAGTGTCCGGCAACTCTACGATCGATCAGGCACCAATCACTGGTGAAAGCCTGCCGATAGAGAAGACGGTTGGCGACAAAGTCTTCGCCGGGACCATCAACCAGTCCGGTTCGCTGGAGTACCGCGTCACTGCGGCGGCGAACAACTCGACGTTGGCGCGGATCATTCATGCAGTGGAGGCGGCGCAAGGCTCCCGGGCGCCGACTCAGCGTTTTGTCGACAGCTTTTCGCGCATCTATACCCCGGCGGTGTTCATCTTCGCCCTCGGCGTGGCAATCATTCCGCCGCTGTTCATGGGTGCGGCGTGGTTCGACTGGATCTATCGTGCGCTGGTCTTGCTGGTTGTGGCTTGCCCTTGTGCGCTAGTGATCTCCACGCCGGTGACCATTGTCAGTGGCCTGGCAGCGGCTGCGCGCAGAGGCATCCTGATCAAGGGCGGTGTGTACCTGGAAATGGGCCACAAGCTCGATTACCTGGCCCTGGACAAGACCGGCACGATCACCCACGGCAAGCCGGTCCAGACTGATTTCGTATTACTTGAGTCAACTGCTGCTGATCGGGTTCCGGGTGTGGCCGCCAGCTTGGCAGGGCGCTCTGATCACCCGGTTTCCCAAGCGATTGCCAAGGCGGCCGAGAGTAACGTCAGCGCCCATGAAGTCACTGCGTTCGAAGCGCTGGCTGGGCGCGGCGTGCGCGGCGAGATCAACGGGGAGCTTTATCATTTGGGCAACCATCGCCTGGTGGAAGAACTCGGCCTTTGCTCACGCCAGTTGGAGGCGCAGCTTGATGCGCTGGAGCAGCAGGGCAAAAGCGTGGTGCTGTTGCTGGATAAGTCAGGCCCGCTGGCGCTGTTTGCGGTGGCCGATACCGTCAAGGAAAGCAGCCGCGAAGCTATTCAGCAGCTACATGCGCTGGGCGTTAAAACCCTGATGCTGACGGGCGACAACCCGCACACTGCCAAGGCGATTGCTGCACAGGTCGGTATTGATTCGGCTCAGGGCAACCTGATGCCAAGCGACAAGCTGGAGGCTATCGAGGCGTTATATGCCAAAGGGCATCGGGTCGGTATGGTTGGCGACGGCATCAACGACGCCCCTGCGCTGGCGCGTTCCGAGATTGGTTTCGCCATGGCGGCAGCCGGTACGGACACTGCCATTGAGACGGCGGATGTCGCCTTGATGGACGACGATCTGCGCAAGATTCCGGCATTTATTCAGCTGTCGCACCGGACGTCGGCGGTCTTGAAGCAGAACATCTTCCTTGCCTTGTTCATCAAAGCGATCTTCCTGGCGATGACCTTTGCCGGCATGGCCACGATGTGGATGGCGGTGTTCGCTGATATGGGCGTGAGTTTGTTGGTGGTGTTCAATGGGCTGCGGTTGTTGAAGAAATAATGAGGTAGGAGCGAACTTGTTCGCGAGACGTCTGACAGGCTTATTCAGGAATATCGTCTCGCGAACAAGTTCGCTCCTACCGGATGGTGGGTGATCCTGCGGATACAAAGGTTAGCCGCCGCGTCACGGTAGGAGGCAACTTGTTGGCGAGGCGGTGTGTCAGGCGGATCGTCTCGCGAACAAAGTTCGCTCCTATCGGTTACCTGCCAAATTTTTCCTGCGCCCACTTAATCATCTCTTCAACCAACTGCCTCAACACCACCCGCGTAGGCTCAGCCAGATCCGGGCGGTAGTGGAAGGGCACGAACTCGTCCATGTAGGTCGCTTGCACCAGTTCCAGTTGCACGGCGTGGATGTTATTGGCCGGGTCGCCGTAGTGGCGGGTGATTTGGCCGCCTTTGAAGCGGCCATTCAGTACGTGACTGTAATCTCCGGCTTTAGCGCAAGTTGCTTCCAGGCGTTTGGCCAACTCCTGATCGCAGCTGGCGCCGTTGAAGGTGCCGAGATTGAAGTCCGGCAAACGGCCTTCAAACAGGTGTGGGATATGTCCGCGAATCGAGTGGGCATCGAACAATAGCGCGTAGCCGAATTCGTCTCTCAGGCGTGCCAGCTCTTGCTCAAGCGTCTGGTGGTACGGCGTCCAGATCTGCTCCAGATAACTCGCCCGCTCTTCAGCGCTTGGTGCCAGACCGTCTTTGAACAGCGGCACACCGTCGAACAGGATCGACGGGAACAACCCGGTTGTGGCTCCGGCGTACAGCGGTTTGTCATCTGAAGGACGATTCAGGTCGATCACGAAGCGCGAATATTCGGCCGCCAAGGTGCTGGCGCCCAGTTCTTCTGCGAAATCGTAGAGCTGCGGGATGTGCCAATCGGTGTCCGGCAAGCTCAGGGCCTCATCCACCAGACCGGCCTCGACCGCAGGCGTCAGGCGCAACCCGGCGTGGGGCATGCTGATCAGCAGCGGCACCCGGCCGCGGGAAAACTTCAGAACGTTGTCCATGAATCTCTCCTAAAAGTATTCTTCAGAATTGAGACGCTTCCCTGTAGGAGTGACCGGGGTGGCGATCCACATTGCTCGCGATAGCGGTATGTCAGTGACGCGGCTTCGTTTGATCGAATGCTATCGCGAGCAAGCTCACTCCTACAGGTCCAATGTCTGCCACGCGATAGCTTCTGACACACCGCAATCGCTGCCTCGCGGTGCTCGTGAGCTCCTACAGGTTCATTGATTCAACACCGTGACGGACGATACGTTTATCCAGGTCTCCACCCAGCCAATACGCCAGGTCAGCAGGGCGTTCAATGTTCCAGGCGACGAAGTCGGCGACTTTGCCGGCCTCCAGCGACCCATGGGTTTCGCCCATGCCAAGGGCTTTCGCGGCATTGATCGTGACCCCGGCCAGGGCTTCTTCGGGAGTCATGCGGAACAGTGTGCACGCCATGTTCAGCATCAAGCGCAACGACAACGCGGGCGACGTGCCGGGATTAAGATCGCTGGCGATGGCGATATCCACGCCGTGTTTGCGCAGCGCTTCCATCGGCGGCAATTGAGTCTCACGCAGAAAGTAATAAGCCCCCGGCAACAACACGGCGACTGTTCCTGCCGCGCCCATAGCGATAGCGTCTGTCTCAGTCATGAATTCCAGGTGATCTGCCGACAACGCCTTGTAGCGCGCCGCCAGGCTTGAACCTGCCAATGGCGAAAGCTGCTCGGCATGCAGTTTCACCGGCAAGCCCAATTGCCCGGCGGTGATGAACACTTGTTCCACCTGAGAAGGGGAAAACGCCAGGTACTCACAAAACGCATCCACCGCATCGACCAAACCTTCCTCGGCCAGTGCGGGCAGCATTTCGCTGCAGATGTGATTGATGTAGTCGTCGGCCCGGTCGGCGTATTCCGGTGGCAGCGCGTGGGCAGCCAGACAGGTGCTGCGCACCGTCACCGGCAACGTATTGCCCAGTCGGCGGATGACCCGCAGCAGTTTGCGCTCGCTGGCCAGGTCCAGGCCGTAGCCGGATTTCATTTCAACCGTGGTGACGCCATCCTTGAGCAAATGCCGCAGACGGCGCTCGGCGCTGGCGTACAACTCGTCTTCGCTGGCTGCGCGAGTGGCGCGCACGGTACTGGCAATGCCGCCACCGGCTGCGGCGATCTCGGCATAACTCACGCCTTGCAGACGCTGCTCGAATTCGCCGCTACGGTTACCGCCGAACACCGTGTGAGTGTGGCAGTCGATCAGGCCCGGCGTGACCCACGCGCCGTTCAAGTCGATAACACTGTCGTAGGGTATGTCCTCCAGATCAGCTTGAGGCCCGATCCACTCGATCAACGCTCCAGAAGTCACGATGGCGGCATCCTCGATAATCGAGTATTTGCCGTGAGCCATGCTCGCTACGTGACAATGTTTCCAGAGCGTTTTCATGTCCAGTCTCCGAGGTTACCGATGGGATGGAGGCGAATGTTCAGGGCGTTTGACCCATATGAAGTAGGCCGCGATCAACAGCACAACCCAGCCTGCGCCAACGATCAGCGCGATACGGTTGTCCGGGAAGTAACCCAGCACGCCGAAAATAAACAGCATGAAGGCGATGGCTGCGGCGGGAGCGTAGGGCCAGAACGGCACCGGGAATTGCAGCTGTTCGGCTTCTTCACGGCTCATCTTGCGGCGCATGGCGACTTGAGTCAGCAGGATCATCAGCCAGACCCACACGGTCGCGAAGGTTGCGATGGACGCAATCACCAGGAACACATTTTCCGGGATCAGGTAATTGAGCAGTACACCGATGAGCAGCGCGACACCCATCACCAGCACCGTCATCCATGGAACGCCCTGTTTAGACAGTCTCGAGAACGCCGCCGGTGCCTGACCCTGTTGCGCCAGGCCGTACATGATGCGGCCTGCACCAAACACGTCGCTGTTGATCGCCGACACTGCAGCGGAAATCACCACCACGTTAAGCAACGCAGCCGCCCATGGCAGGCCCAGGCTGGAGAAAATCTGCACGAACGGGCTGTTCGCCTTGGTGATCTGCGACCACGGAAACAGCGACATCAGCACGAACAACGTCAGGACGTAGAACAGCAGAATACGCAGCGGCACCGAGTTAATGGCTTGCGGGATGGTGCGTTGCGGATCCTTGGCTTCGCCTGCGGTGATGCCGATGATTTCGATGCCGCCGAATGCGAACATCACCACCGCAAAGCAGGCGATCAAACCACCGATGCCATTGGGCATGAAACCGCCGTGGGTCCACAGGTTGCTGATGCTGGATACCGTCTCGCCGCTGCCTGACAGGTTGACGCCGAACAGCAACAGGCCAAGCCCGGCGACGATCATTGCGACAATGGCGGCGACTTTGAGCAGCGACAGCCAGAACTCGGTCTCTCCGAAGACTTTGACGTTGCACAGGTTGAGCGCGCCAATCAGAAACACGATGCCCAGCACCCAGATCCAGCGCGGGACTTCCGGGAACCAGAAGCCCATGTAAATCCCGAACGCGGTGACGTCAGCGATACAGACGATGATCATTTCAAAGGCGTAGGTCCAGCCGAGCACGAAGCCCGCCATTGGGCCTAGATAGGTGCTGGCGTATTCGCCGAACGAGCCGGACACCGGGTTGTGCACGGCCATTTCGCCCAGGGCGCGCATCACCATGAACACCGCTGCGCCGCCGATCAGGTAGGCCAGCAACACGGCCGGGCCGGCCATCTGGATCGCCGAGGCCGAGCCGTAGAACAGGCCGGTGCCAATGGCTGATCCCAGTGCCATGAAGCGAATGTGCCGGGCTGAAAGCCCGCGTTTCAAACCTTGCTGTGACGTCATTTCAATCCAATCCGGTTTCTTTCCAGCGAACTGCCAGGTACTCAGGCGCGCAAGGATACCTGCTGGGTCGCGTCGGCCAAATCATTGGCCTGTCGGGTGTCGCCTGGCTGACATCCGGTGTCATGGATGTCTATACGTTTGCATATTGCATGGACCAAGCCGGTCCCTCGTCATGCGCAGAACCTGTGGGAGCTGGGCTTGCCCGCGATACATGAGACTCAGTTAGACGACACACCGCGTTATCGTTTATCGCGAGCAAGGTGGAGCGCCACCCCGGCCGCTCCCACAGGATCGAGTACTTTCACAGCACCTTGCTCGGCCCGAGCTGAGTCAATGGTCATCGACCGGCACTGGCGAAACACTCTTTCCAGCAGCGCCTCACTCCTGAGTACCTTGGCGCTGCTGGCGATGTCCGGGGCCAGCCAGCGGTCTTCGTCGTACGGCGGGACTTCTTCGCGCAGCACACGCCACGCGGCATCGGTACCGACGCCAAAGCGCTGGAGCTTCAAAAACTCGAAGGCCTGTGCCGCGAGCAAATACTCAATGGCGAGGATCTGCGTGGTGTTTTCCAGCACCTTGTGCAGTTTCAGCGCGGCGTTGGTGCCCATGCTCAAGTGGTCTTCCTGCAAACCCGAGGTGACAAAATTGTCGGTCACTGCCGGTTGCGCCAGTTGGCGGTTTTCCGCGCACAAAGACGCCGCGACGTACTGCACAATCATCATCCCCGAGTTAACCCCCGGCTGGCTGACCAGAAACGCCGGCAAGTTACTGATGGTCGGGTTGATCAGGCGGTCCAGACGTCGCTCGGCAATCGAGCCCAGTTCAGCGACAGCAATCGCCAGCAGATCCGCCGCCATGGCCACAGACTGACCGTGGGGGTTGGCTTGCGACACCACGCGATACGACTCAGGTGTGCCGAGCACCAGCGGGTTGTCCGTCGCCGAGTTCAGCTCGATTTCAATCTGCCGGGTCGCGTGCACCAACTGGTCGCGGGTGGCGCCATGCACTTGCGGGATTGAGCGAACGCTCAGCGCGTCCTGAGTGCGGATGCCACGGCTGTTGACCACCACCTCACTGCCATCCAGCAAACCACGCAGGTTGCTGCCGACGATTTGCATGCCCGGATGCGGCTTGAGGGCGATGATTTCGGCGTCGAAGGCATTGATCTGGCCGCCGAGTGCTTCAAAACTCATGGCGCCGATAACATCCGCCCATTGCGTCAGGCGCTGTGCGTCGGCAATGGCCAGGCAGCTCAGGCCGGTCATGCATGGCGTACCGTTGACCAGGCACAATCCGTCTTTCGCACCGAGTATGACCGGGCTCAAGCCCTCGGCATCCAGCGCTTGCTGCGCAGGCATGACATGGCCGCGATAACTGACGTCGCCCACGCCCAGCAGGGCAATGCCGATGTGCGCCATGTGGGTCAGATAACCTACCGAACCCTGGGACGGCACGTACGGGGTGATGTTGCGGTTGAGCAGGTTCAGCAGCGCCTCTACGACTTGCCGGTGCAGCCCGGATTTGCCCTGGCTGTAATTGATGATTGCCGCGCAGATGATCGACCGGGTTTGCTCGTCTGACAGCGCTACACCGACACCGCACGCGTGGCTCAGCAGGGTATTGCGCGACAGCTGACTCAGTTGTTCGCCTTGCAGTGAAATGTTGCACAGCGCGCCCAGCCCGGTGTTCACGCCATAAGCACGCTCGCCGCTGGCGACGATGCGTTCGACGATTGCCTGAGCGTTGTCGATCCGTGCCCAGGCGCTGGCCGAGAGCGCCAGTTGCGCACCCCGGCGAGCGACCGCAACCACGTCCTGCCAACGGACCGGACCTTCACCAATCACCACTTGTTCGACGGGCGACATCTGCACGCTTCCTTACACAGTCACTGCGCGCCGCTGCACGAAACGATCAACGTATTCGTCGGCGGGGGAGTAGAGGATTTCTTTCGGAGTGCCCACCTGAATCAACTGCCCGTCCTTGAGGATCGCGATGCGATTACCGATGCGGACGGCTTCATCAAGATCGTGGGTGATGAACACGATGGTTTTTTTCAGATTGCTTTGCAGCTCCAGCAACTGGTCCTGCATTTCCGCGCGAATCAACGGATCCAGGGCGCTGAATGCTTCGTCCATCAGGATGATGTCAGTGTCTGCCGCCAATGCGCGGGCCAGCCCCACCCGTTGGCGCATGCCACCGGAAAGTTGATGCGGGTATTTGTTTTCGTAGCCTTGCAGGCCCACGGTACTGATCCAGTGTCGTGCGCGGTCGATGCAATACTCTTTGCTCTCACCGCGTACTTTCAGGCCGTAGGCAACGTTGTCCTGCACGGTCTTGTGCGGCAACAGGCCGAAACTCTGAAACACCATGCTGATTTTCTTGCGACGAAATTGGCGCAGCGCTTCCATGTCGTACTGCAGGATGTCTTCGCCATCGACCAGAATCTCGCCGCTGGTAGGGTCGATCAGGCGATTGAAGTGGCGCACCAGCGTGGACTTGCCCGAACCGGACAGGCCCATGATCACGAAAATCTCACCGCTGCCGATGGACAGCGACAAGTCATTCACGCCGACCACGCAGCCGGTTTTTGCCAGGACTTCATCCTTGCTGTTGTTCTGCGTCACCATTTCCAGCGCGTCCTTGGGACGGTTGCCGAAAATCTTGAAGACGTTGCGGACCACGATTTTATTGGGCTCTTGATTGCTCATTTGTTTGCCTCATGCCGTGGTCGGCCGTATGCCTGGGTGATGCGGTCGATGACCACTGCGAGAATCACAATCGCTAGTCCGGCTTCCAGTCCGCGTCCGACGTTCAGGGTCTGAATGCCCACCAACACGTCTTCGCCAAGACCGCGAGCGCCGATCATCGATGCAATCACCACCATCGACAGGGCCATCATCGTGGTCTGATTGATCCCAGCCATGATGCTCGGCAGCGCCAGCGGCAGTTGCACGCCGAACAACTGCTGCCAACGATTGGCACCGAACGCATTGATCGCTTCCATGACTTCGCCGTCCACCTGACGAATGCCCAGGTCGGTAAGGCGAATCAGCGGCGGCGCGGCGTAGATCACGGTGGCGAAAATCGCCGGGACCTTGCCCAGGCCGAACAGCATCAATACCGGTATCAGGTAAACGAAGCTGGGCATGGTCTGCATGATGTCCAGCAACGGCATCAGCACCGAGCGCAGGCGGTTGCTGCGTGCCGAGAGGATGCCCAGCGGGATGCCGATGATCACTGATATCAGCGTGGCGACCAGCATCAGCGCCAGGGTTTGCATCAGCTTGTCCCACAGCCCGACCGCACCGACCAGAAACAGCAGGCCGACGATGACGGCCGTGGTCGTAATCTTGCGCGTGGCGTGCCAGGCAATGCCGCCGACAATCGCCAGCATCAACCACCACGGCGCCATGCGCAGCAGGCCTTCCAGGTTGACGATCGCCCACAGCAGCGTGTCGGAGATCTGCCGGAACACATCGCCGTAATTGGTCACCAGCGCATCAACCCAGTCGTTGACCAGATTGGCGATGGAGAATGTGAAGCTTTCGGGGAACATAAAAGGGTTCTCGATCTAAATTGGAGATGCTTGATCGGGTACCGGGTCCTGTAGGAGTGAGCTTGCTCGCGATTCGGTGTGCCAGTCTCAGACTATTTGACTGGACTGACGCTATCGCGAGCAAGCTCACTCCTACAGGGGGGAGGGGCGCCCGGATTAGTTATCTACAACGAAGCATCCACCTTTTTCGCCGCTTCTTCACTCACCCATGCGTGCCAGACTTCAGGGTGTTCCTTGAGGAATATCTTCGCCAGCTTCGGCGATTCGATACGGTCCTTGGTCATGCGGGCCAGGTTCTGGTTGAGCAGATCAATGGGGATGTTGACCTTTTCCATGACCGACACCAACTCAGGTGCCTGTTCGTGGAATGCTTTGGACAGGCCTACCTTGATCTCGATGGTCTTGTTCACCCCGGCTTTCTCTTCCAGGCGCACCAGATCAACCTGGCCCATCAAAGGCGTTGGTGACCAGTAGTAAGTCAGGATCGGCTCGCCACGTTTGTAGCTGGACAAAATCGCCGCATCCAGCGCCGGGCCAGTGCCTGGGCGGAAGTTGGTGTACTTGTCTTCCAAGCCATAGCTCTTGAGCATTTCGCTGTTTTCCAGCTCGCAGGTCCAGCCAGCCGGGCAGTTATAGAAACGGCCTTTGGCGGGTTCTTCAGCGTCTTTGAACAACGTCGAGTATTTAGCCAGATCGCTGATGGATTTCAGGTCCGGGGCCTTGGCTTCCAGCTTGCGCTTGGCGTCGCCTTCGATCACATAACGCGGCACGTACCAACCTTCGACGGCACCTTTGACCGGGCTACCAACGCCGACTACTTTTCCGGCTTTCTCAGCCTTGTTCCACACTTCGCTGCGGCCGACCCACTCTTCGGCGAAGACCTGAATATCGTTGGTGCTCAGGGCGTTTTCCATGGTGATGGAATTGCCCGGCAGGCTGTCAACTTCACAGCCATAACCCTTGTTCAGGACTACCTGCAACACGTCGGTCAGCAGCATGGCGCTTTCCCAGTTCAGACCGGCGAACTTCACCGGCTTGCCGGATTCGCACCAACCCGCTGCCTGACTCGCGCCAGCGCCTGTGAGCAAACCCAGTGAAATCAACGTGGATAGCAGTGCCTTCTTGGTTTTCATTGTGTGACGCTCCTCGCGAATGGATGTGGGCAGTTTCCAGATCAAAAGGCCAGAAGCCTGATTGCAGGACACTTGACGGTCCTTTGGGGTGGTCAGTTCCTTCTGCGCTGTTGGAGAACCCTTGTGGGAGCGGGTGGGCGGCATTCCGACTTGCCCGCGATAAACGATGACGCGGTATGCCGTCTAGCTGCGTCTCATGTATCGCGAGCAAGCTCTGCTCCCACAGGTACAGTGTTCCCTCTGGATCTCCGCTAGCCTTAATTCCCAACCATCGGCAGGTTCAAGCCCTTCTCATTCGCGCAGTCAATCGCAATCTGATAACCCGCATCAGCATGGCGCATCACGCCGGTCGCCGGGTCGTTGTGCAAGACGCGGGCGATGCGTTCGGCGGCTTCGTCGGTGCCGTCGCAGACGATCACCATGCCCGAGTGCTGCGAGAAGCCCATACCGACACCGCCGCCGTGGTGCAGCGAAACCCAGGTCGCGCCGCTGGCGGTATTGAGCAGGGCGTTGAGCAACGGCCAGTCGGACACGGCATCGGAGCCATCCTGCATGGATTCGGTTTCACGGTTCGGGCTGGATACCGAGCCGGAGTCCAGGTGATCGCGGCCAATCACAACCGGTGCCGACAACTCACCACTGCGGACCATTTCATTGAACGCCAGGCCGAGTTTGGCGCGCTGGCCCAGGCCAACCCAGCAGATACGTGCTGGCAAGCCCTGAAAGGCAATGCGCTCGCGGGCCATGTTCAGCCAGTTGTGCAGATGCGCGTCGTCCGGGATCAGCTCTTTGACCTTGGCGTCGGTCTTATAGATGTCCTCCGGATCGCCCGACAGAGCCGCCCAACGGAAAGGCCCTACGCCACGGCAGAACAACGGCCGAATGTAGGCCGGGACGAAACCCGGGAAGTCGAAAGCGTTTGTTACGCCTTCTTCCTTGGCCATCTGCCGGATGTTGTTGCCATAGTCAAAGGTCGGAATGCCCATTTTCTGAAAGGCCAGCATCGCTTCAACGTGTTCAGCCATGGACTGCTTGGCGGCTTTGACCACTGCTGCCGGTTCGGTCAAAGAGCGGGCGCGGTACTCGTCCCAGGTCCAGCCTTTTGGCAGGTAGCCGTTGAGTGGGTCGTGGGCGCTGGTCTGGTCGGTGACCATGTCTGGGCGTACGCCGCGACGGACCATTTCCGGCAGGATTTCTGCGGCGTTGCCACACAGCGCGATGGAGATTGCTTTGCCTTCAGCGGTGTATTTGGCGATGCGTGCCAAAGCGTCGTCGAGATTGACAGCCTGTTCATCGACGTAACGCGTCTTGAGACGGAAATCGATGCGGCTTTGCTGGCATTCGATATTCAAGGAGCTGGCACCGGCCATGCCTGCGGCCAAAGGTTGTGCGCCGCCCATGCCGCCCAGACCTGCCGTCAGTACCCACTTGCCTTTGAGGCTGCCGTTGTAATGCTGGCGACCGGCTTCGACGAAGGTTTCGTAAGTGCCTTGAACGATGCCCTGGCTACCGATGTAGATCCAGCTACCTGCGGTCATCTGGCCATACATGGCCAGGCCCTTGGCATCCAGTTCGTTGAAGTGCTCCCAGCTCGCCCAGTGCGGCACCAGGTTTGAGTTGGCGATCAACACCCGAGGCGCGTTGCTGTGAGTCTTGAACACGCCGACCGGTTTGCCGGACTGGACCAGCAGGGTTTCGTCATCATTGAGGTTGGTCAGGCTTTCGACGATCTTGTCGTAGCATTCCCAGTTAC
Source organism: Pseudomonas sp. HP_14 (assembly GCF_055283875.1). Classification (NCBI taxonomy): domain Bacteria; kingdom Pseudomonadati; phylum Pseudomonadota; class Gammaproteobacteria; order Pseudomonadales; family Pseudomonadaceae; genus Pseudomonas; species Pseudomonas sp. HP_14. The sequence continues at coordinate 68,471 of NZ_JBTOQI010000018.1, forward strand.
GTGCTGCGCGACCGATACCGCCATAAACCACCAGCTCTTTCGGGTTTTCGGCCACTTCCGGGTCAAGGTTGTTCATCAGCATGCGCAACGGCGCTTCGGTCATCCAGCTCTTGGCGGTCAGCGTGGTACCGCGAGCTGCGCGAACTTCGACGTCACGGTAGCGGGTCCAGTGTTGGTTATTCTCGGTCACGAAAGAAGTCCTCAGCGATCAGTTCAATGCACTTGGCTTTACTTGTATGTACAAGCATATGCAATTGAAATACCAACATTGGAAATCCATCTTAATGCCACGGACACCACGAACCTGTAGGAGTGGGGGGGGGGGGGGGGGGGGGGGGGGGGGGGGGGTGTTGTTTGGGGGGGGTTGGGGGGGGGCGGCCCCGGGCAGCGCACACCGACCGATGTGTTTT
>NZ_JBTOQI010000019.1:0-67481 GCF_055283875.1 Pseudomonas sp. HP_14
ACCGATTAAAGCTAAGGAGCCGAACCCCACGTCGGCCGGAAATATCCAGTGAGAATGGGCTTTAATCCTCCATTCCATAAGGGGTGGTACTTTGACGATTGAAGCAATTGCCGCGGCCTTTAGCCTAGGCTCATCAGCGGCAGAAAAAGATGTCTTCTCCATGTATCCCTCTTACAACGGTATGGGCAACAGAGCGCCTTCGCCACGACCGCCTAATTGTTCAACTTGCAACGAACTATTCACCGCGCTTGGAAAATAGCTTGCTTTATTGTCGTATGTCCCGCCGGATACTAACTCGGCCTGAAATCGATACCCTATATCACCGGCCCTTGTAGAAAGTACTTCTTGGGGATACCAAACTTGTACTTCCAGGTACATGGCCTTTTCGGCAACAGGGATCCATGTTTGCCAAATGACGTCCTCCTCTGGAGGGGGTAAAGCATTGCAAAGCTGAACACCGTGGTGTGCCTGAAACTCTCTTTCAGACGTGTGCCCCCATTGGCTAAAGGGTTCAGAGGAGCCATTATTGATGAAGTCCTTCTGAAGACTTCCACCTAACGCTTTCACAGGCATGACGCTGGAGGGGCGATAACTGCTCATCAGATTAACGTGAATCGTTTCTCCCCTTAACGCAGCAGGGATCCGCAACTGAAGCCAGGCTCCGGTGGGCATTTCCCGCACCTGATAACCCAATTCGCCGACATCAACCAACTTCATCCCCATAGTTGGCTTCACGAACAACGCAGGGCTTAATTGAATTTCCTGAAAAGTCAGGTTTTCTTCATGTTGACTCTCGAAGCGCTCGGCTATATACCGCGACCACGAACACTTGCGAAGCCAATTACCTACGACATCCCGTTTAAGGTAGTTCAAGGCAAAAGTCGCAAAAAGGTATATCAACCCGACTATAACCATACCCCCAGCAAACCAAGGGCTCATAACCAAAGCGGAGTACTTGCCAGAGCCAGCAAGAGCATAAACTCCTGCAAAAGTCTGCGCCGCACCACCCGCTGTCATTAGTGAGACAGCCCAGCCCTTAGCCTGCAACATTGTCCTATCCAACCCAGTCGCCCCCCGAAGATCATCCAGGATGTCCCATAACTCCAGCGAGGCTGCCACAACCGCAAATCCGCCCAAACCCACCAATCTAGGTCCAAATCCCTTAATCGATCTTCCCAATTCCGGCCTGCCTCGCCGAGTCCAATCTGCTGCAGATCTCCGAGTAATCTTTATAAATTTCCCGTCTTCATCGAAATCACCAAGGTCCTTCATCGCCCCCCACGCTGTCTCCACAAACACCGCCATCAACGCATTCCCGGTATAGGCCGCAGCAGACGCAATCTTGGCCCAATCCTTCTTGTTCAACTCTCCATCGCGGCTGGCAGTTTCGTAGGTCACAAAAGTATTCAACAAGTTAATGGCAGCAATGCCCCAGGTGATGGCTCCGGCATTGAGGCCCTGCTCTGCGCTCCAGGCTTTGGCTTGTTGACTCCACTCCTTGGTGAGTTGCCCGTAGGCAGCGAAGGAGTTGGCAATCTTGTTTTGCATGACCTGACCGTAGCGTTGACTGCGGTAGTCAAACAGCAGCGGCTCTTTGATCAGGTGAAGTTTCAGCTCCTTCTGTATGTCTTGCATCAGCTTGGCTGTGACACGGCGGTCGTACACATTGGCTTGATAGAGCCAGCGGCTTTGAGCCGTTTTGTAGAGATCGCGGCCTTTGTTCAAGTCGGCTTTCCAGGCGGCATGACGCTTGAAGAAGTCCTCATTGATTTGCATTTTTTCAGGATGGTTTAGCAGCACATGCCCCATGAGCAGGTTGCGCAGCATCAAGGCAGCGTTTTGATTGACGGCACTGCCGACCAGACGACTATCGACCGGGAAGAATGCCAGCTGGATGTTTTCCAGCGTGGCTTTGCCCGCGCCTTTTGCCAGTTGGACCAACGCGTTGAGCGTCATTCGCGCCGGTTCGCTCAGGGCTTTGATCCACGGCTTTTCCGCCAAGGCATCGTGCGTTAGAAAACTGTTCAGTTCACCTGCCCGACCGACCAAGGCTGTTACGTCGGAAACGCCCTGCATCACGCGATTGGCTTCAGCGGTGATTGAATCTTTGATCGGTTGTGAGAATCCGAAGCGGATCTGCCCGAAAAGGGTTTTACTTTTTTCCTCTTCTTTCTGCAGCCAGTGAGAGAAACCAATGTCCTGGCTCAGGTTGCATAGCAGATCAGACACGACATCCAGCAGGCACAGCAGCGAGGTGGAGTGGGTGGTGTCGATGAACAGTCGGATAGGATCAGTACCGATGTACTCGCCTAATGCCTTAACGTCCTGTTGGGTTTCGACCACTCGCCCACGCAAGATTTTGAGCTGTGCTTGCTGCACGTCCGTGTAATCCCGAGCGGCATCAAGATCAACTTCGCGGCGCCACTTGCTGCGGTCCTGCCAGCTTTTGCGCAACGCTGGATCAGGCAGACTGCCGTACTCACCCTTTATATCCTCGCCCAAACTCTGCGACGGGCGCTCGGCAAGACCATAAGTCAGCGTGTCCTGTCCCTCGGTAGCATCATCCTCGGTCTGAAGCTGTTCAACGTATGCTTCCACATCCCGGATGTACTGCCGGGTTTTCGCTTCGTCCTTGAGCACCGAAGCAGGCAGCAGCGACTTGTCCCCCACTGCACCGCATAGTTTTTCTACAACGCCTGCGATATTCAGCGCGTGCTCATGCTCCAGCTGAAACGCATGAAGCGCGGCTTGATCAGCCGCGAGCTGCATACCCAGGTCTTCGAGCATCGCCAGCGGATCGTCCAGCGCGATCAATACCGAACTGAATTTATCCTCGACGCTGCCGGTCCAGAGCACATCGGCGGCCAGGGCAACAGATGGATATTTGCCTTCTGTGTCTGCCACCGGAGGATGGGCTGAATCAGCAAAACGGCCGTCATGGTTGACGGGATGGGGATCTACGTCTGCCACTGCCCCTTTGCTCAGGCGGGTCAACGGCAGCGCATGCCAGGCGGTCATCTGTCGGCTGTAGTCGCGTAAATCCAGTTCACGCAGCCATGAGGCACGCTTTACATCGCTGGCACTCATCAACTGGCACATGCGCCAGGTCCATCGATACGGCGAGAAGGCCATACGCAACTTGTGAGTGCGGGGATAAAGCAGGTGGCTGCGGCTTTCACCTGAGGCAGACCGGATATCTTGCTCTGTATCGCTCCAGACAATCCGCGTCAGGCTCGCGTCCTGTGCGCTGAAGCGGTACTCGTGCAGCGCTTCGTCCGTCTCGTCGTAGACATACACAAATCCATCGCGCAGCTGTCGCAAGGTGTAGCTGCGGCTTTGCAGTTTGGGAGGGCATTTCCATTTGCCCTCCGCACTTAGTGGAGTGAGCCGGCTCGGGTCGACATCATAGCGGGAGCGATCCAGCGCATAGCGCATGGGCACAATGGCGATGTCCGGACCTTTGAACGGGCAGACGCCAGGATTAGCCATGGGTCTATTGGAGAACCGAGCGTTGCGACACTGCTGAGGGTTGCCGTTTTTATCAGCCATGAGCGTTGCCCTCAGCCGCATAACAGGGTGCAGTCTGAGCGCTAGGTGGACACTCAAGCCCAGCGATTTCCTGCGTGGACGAGGCGCGGTCAACGGGGATGAGCATGGGCGAGTCCTTGGCCGTAGTAAGAGGCGGGACTTTGCATCCGGGCGATGAGACAGTCAGTCAGGCGCGAGCCGTTTGATCTGTGGGACTTTTCCGTGAATACAGAATGATCTGTCGAGAATGCACGTGATACGCAGGCATGAATTTGACTGCCTGGCCTGCGCTGACTCTTTCACGGGGAGACGTGGTGTGGGATGGCGCAGCATTGGGTCAACCGGGACGCGGACAGTTCTTGCCTTGCGCAAGACCAGAACCGGCCAAGGCCCGGCGCAGGAAAACCGAATTGCCGGTTTGATTTATCGACGGCTATAGGCATCGCCCCGTTGTCCTTGGCACCACGCCGTCGTGATGCCACCCCGGTCACCCCTACAGGGAGAGTATGTCTCGGAAGTTAGAAATCCCCCCACAACTGCTGCGCCACGCTGAGTGCCACAACAGGGGCGGTTTCGGTGCGCAGCACTCGTGGGCCGAGGCGGGCGGCGTGGAAACCAGCGTCCTGAGCCTGGTCGACTTCGGCGTCGTTCAAACCGCCTTCCGGACCGATCAGGAAGGCGAGGGTGGCTGGCTTGCTGTGGCTGGTCAGCGGTTCTGCCACCGGGTGCAGCACCAGCTTGAGTTCGGCATCGCTGCGTTTGAGCCATTCAGCCAAAGGCATCGGCGGGTGAATCACCGGGACCACCGAGCGACCGCATTGCTCGCAGGCGCTGATTGCGATTTGCTGCCAATGGGCCTGACGCTTCTCGGCGCGTTCGTCTTTGAGGCGCACTTCGCAGCGCTCGCTGACAATCGGGGTGATCTCCGTAACGCCCAGTTCGGTAGCTTTCTGAATCGCCCAGTCCATGCGCTCGCCACGGGACAGGCCCTGGCCTAGGTGGATACGCAACGGCGATTCGGTCTGGCCGGGGAAGGTTTCGTCGAGCTGGACGCGTACGCGTTTCTTGCCGACTTCCAGCAAGGTGCCGCGATACTCCTGGCCTGAGCCATCGAACACTTGCAACGCATCGCCTTCGGCCATGCGCAGCACGCGACCGATGTAATGCGCCTGGGCTTCAGGCAGTTCGTGTTCACCGAGGCTCAGGGTGGCGTCGATGAAGAAGCGGGACAGTCTCATGGTGGGTCTCTGAAATTTTGGTGTGACCTCTGTAGGAGTGAGCTTGCTCGCGATGGCGTTTTTCCTTCCGACATAGCAGGTGACAGGCAGACCACCATCGCGAGCAAGCTCACTCCTACAGGGGGAGCGCATTTCAAAATCAATAATTAGTACCTAACCCGGATCACGAAAATCCGGGTGGAAATTCTCTCTCACGGCAACGCTGATGCTTTTGCGCGTGGCGATGTCGATGCCTTCAGTCGCGACTTCGGCAAGAAAGTCGATCTGCTCAGGCGAGATCACATAGGGTGGCAGGAAGTAGACCACGCTGCCTAGCGGGCGCAATAACGCGCCGCGCTCCAGTGCATGCTGGAACACCTGCAAACCACGGCGTTCCTGCCACGGGTAGGCCGTTTTGGTGGCCTTGTCCTGAACCATCTCGATAGCCAGCGCCATGCCGGTCTGACGCACTTCCGCCACGTGCGGGTGATCGACCAGATGCGCGGTGGCGGTCGCCATGCGCTGGGCCAGGGCTTTGTTGTTTTCGATGACGTCGTCTTGCTCGAAAATATCCAGCGTCGCCAATGCCGCCGCGCACGCCAGCGGGTTGCCGGTGTAGCTGTGGGAATGCAGAAAGGCGCGAAGCGTCAGGTAGTCGTCGTAGAACGCGTCGTAAACGTCATCGGTGGTCAACACTGCCGCCAGTGGCAGGTATCCACCTGTCAGGGCCTTGGACAGACACAGGAAGTCCGGACGAATACCGGCCTGCTCGCAGGCAAACATGGTCCCGGTACGCCCGAAACCTACGGCAATCTCGTCGTGGATCAAATGCACACCGTAGCGATCACAGGCCTCACGCAGCAGCTTGAGGTATACCGGGTGATACATGCGCATGCCGCCCGCGCCCTGAATCAACGGCTCGACGATGACGGCTGCCACGGTGGCGTGGTTTTCCGCCAGGGTCTGTTCCATAGCCGCGAACATATTGCGCGAATGCTCTTCCCATCCCATTCCTTCGGGGCGGTGGTAGCAATCCGGGCTTGGCACTTTGATGGTGTCCATCAGCAGTGCTTTATAGGTTTCGGTGAACAACGGCACGTCGCCCACTGACATCGCGGCCATGGTTTCGCCGTGATAGCTGTTGGTCAGGGTGACGAAGCGCTTCTTGTCCGGCTGACCGCGGTTGAGCCAATAGTGAAAGCTCATCTTCAGCGCGACTTCGATGCACGACGAACCATTGTCGGCATAGAAACAGCGGGTCAGACCTTCAGGCGTGAGTTTGACCAGTCGTTCGGACAGCTCAATGACTGGCTGGTGGCTGAAACCGGCAAGGATCACATGTTCCAGTTGGTCGACCTGATCTTTGATACGTTGGTTGATGCGTGGGTTGGCGTGGCCAAACACATTGACCCACCAGGAGCTGACGGCGTCCAGATAGCGTTTGCCTTCGAAGTCTTCCAGCCACACACCCTCACCACGCTTGATGGGGATCAGCGGCAGGCTTTCGTGGTCTTTCATCTGGGTGCAGGGGTGCCACAGGACCTTGAGGTCGCGCTGCATCCACTGATCATTCAGGCCCATGGGCTTTCTCCGGGTAACGACTCGCACGGTGCGAGGACGAGCAATCGCGCAAGCCTATGCAATGACCGGCTACGGGACAACCTTTAGTGCCAAGTGGTTTTGGATGCGAACGCTTTCGTGCAGAAAACTCAGATCCCGTAGGAGCGGGGGGGGGGGGGGGGCGGGGGGGGGGGGGGGGTTTTCAAAAAAAAACCTTTTGCCCCTCCCCCCCCGCCCGCGCGCCCCCCCCCGCTCCTACAGAAAAAACCATTCATTCAGATAGTTTTTTTATGTTTGACAGGCGCCCGATGGACATCACTGGTAGCCCTGATGCGGCTGGCGTATCCTTCGCGCCTCTGTGACGTATCGAGCGTCATATCCCGAAACCTCCCCTGCTTTTTTCGGAGTCTGCTGAATGCTTTCTGGTTGGCTGCGCGCCTGTGCGCTCGTTTTAGTTGGGCTGGTCAGCGTTTCGGCGCTCGCTAATGAAAAACCAAAGACCGCTATCGTGGTTGGCGGTGGGCTTGCGGGTCTGACGGCTGCTTATGAGCTGCAAGCCAAAGGCTGGCAGGTCACCTTGCTGGAGGCCAAGCCAAGCCTGGGCGGCCGTTCTGGCCTGGCCACCAGCGAATGGATCGGCAACACCAAGGCTCAGCCAGCACTGAACCAGTATCTGGAACGCTTCAAGCTGGCTACCGTGCCCGCTCCGGAGTTTGTTCGCACGCCTGGCTATCTGATTGATGGCGTGTATTTCAGCAAGGCTGATCTGGCGCTCAAGCAACCGGCGACCGCCGAGGCGATCAAGCGCTACGAAGAAACCCTCGACAACCTCGCGCGTTCCATCGACAACCCTGAGAGCCCAGCGTCGAACAGCACCTTGTTTGCGCTGGATCAGATCAACGTGGCTAACTGGCTGGATCGTCTGACCCTGCCCGCCACCGCTCGCCAGTTGATCAATCAGGAAATTCGTACGCGTTACGACGAGCCTTCGCGCTTGTCGCTGCTGTATTTCGCACAACAGTCCCGTGTCTATCGTAACGTCGACGACCGTGATCGCCGTGCAGCGCGTCTGCCAGGCGGCAGCGCGGTACTGGCTGAAGCGTTCGCCAAGCAAATAAAAACCATCAAGACCAACTCACCGGTTTCCGCGATCGTTCAGGATAAGGATGGCGTGACGGTCAAGGCGGGCGCGGTCGGTTACAGCGCTGATTACGTGGTGCTGGCCGTGCCGTTGCGGGCATTGAGCAAGATCCAGATGACACCTGCGCTGGATGCCCAGCACATGGCAGCCATCAAGAGCACCAACTACGGTTGGCGCGACCAGATCATGCTCAAGTTCAAGACGCCGGTGTGGGAAAGCAAGGCGCGCATGTCTGGTGAAATCTTCAGTAATACCGGTCTGGGCATGCTGTGGATCGAGCCTGCAACCAAGGGTGGCGCCAATGTGGTGATCAACCTGTCCGGCGATAACGCGCGGATCATGCAAGCGTTCGGTGACAAGCAATTGGTGGATCAGGTACTGATTCGCCTGCACACGTTCTATCCACAGGCTCGCGGCGCTTACACCGGCTACGAGATCCGTCGTTACAGTGTTGACCCGGCTACTGGCGGTTCCTATCTGGCCTTTGGGCCAGGTCAGATCAGCAAGTTCTGGCGTGTGTGGGAAAAGCCGATTCAGCGTGTAGCCTTTGCCGGTGAGCACACTGATGCACTTTACCCAGGCACTGTTGAGGGCGCTCTGCGTACCGGTCAACGTGCTGCCAGCCAGGTTCAGGATCTGGCTGCTGGCAAGTCGTTCGAGCCAGTCAAAATCGTGCCTGCGCCAGCACCTGCTGCGGCGAAGAAGGACGAAGGCGGTTTCTTCAGCAACCTGTTTGGTGGTTCGTCCGACAAGGCCGAAGCCAAGAAGCCGGAGCCAGTCAAAGCAGCTGACGAAACCAAGGCTAAGAAGCCAGGTTTCTTCGCGTGCTTGTTTGGCTGCCCTGAAGAGCCTGTCGCCAAGCCGGTCGAGAAAGCTCCAGAACCAGCACCTGCACCCGCACCAGAGCCTGTAGCTCCAGAGGTTGCGCCTGTCGTTGCGCCGGTCAAGGCAGAACCTGCCAAAGCCGAGCCTGCGAAAAAAGCGCCGGTGAAGAAGACCGAGCCTGCGAAGAAAGCACCGGCTAAAGAGGCTACGAAAAAAGCACCGGCCAAAACACCCGCCCAGATCGAGGCTGACAAAAAAGCCGCTGCCGCCAAGGCGAAGGCCAAAGCAGCCGCTGAAGCTAAAAACTGATCGGACTGAAGTAGCAAAGAAAAGGGCGCCATCGATGAGATCGCGCCCTTTTTTTATTTGGCAACCTCACGCCCCGGATCAATTAGAACGGGGCATTAGCTCGCATCAATCATGGGCTTGAAACACATACCTTGTAGGAGTGAACTTGTTCGCGATCTGGCGCGAAGCGGCAGCAACGACCGCGACTCGGTGCATTTGCTGGAATCGAGTCGCCAGATTTACGACAGCTGCGCAGTCGTTCGCGAACAAGTTCACTCCTACGGGGCGGCGTTTGCGGTAGGAGGCAACGTCTATAAAAAATGAAACCGCTTACTTGGCGCCGCTCGTTACGAAGCTCTTGTTCCCTTCAGCACGGCGGTCTTCTTTGAGCACCCACTGCGGCTCGCTCTTGCACTTGTATTTCACGCCTTTACGCCGCGTCATGGCGCTCACTGTCGTCATGCATTCCTCTCTGGATGCATAGGCGTCTCCCGGCCTTCGCTCCTCCACACAGCCTTCCATACCACTGCACATCGTCATCACGACAAAATACACAGTCATCATCGGGGTGTTGCTCCATTTATCAGTACGACCTAAACGTCCTGCGCCGGTGCTCGTTACTGTCTGAAGACTGGTAGCAGTGATTGATTGGGCTCGCGCAAGAGAAGTACAGGCTCATCCCTTGTAGGCCTGGGAGGATGCTGAGGCTTATTTGAGGCTCTAACAATGGCCTAGGGCCTCCACCTGTCGGAATAATGTCACTAGCTTATATTTTGTTGAGGGGTGTCATTTTTCCTGACAGAGATTGCGACAGTATTTTGACTTTTTGTGCTTTTATGCGATTGCTTAGCGCGAAGGGACGCATGCAAGGCGTGAGTGAGACCGCAGAGAGATAAGGCCAACTTGCCGCTCATCGTGGCTGATCAGCCGATGGTCATCACAAGGTTTTGTTACGGCGCGATTCTGGGGGATGCTGAGTAGGAGAGACTCGAAAATAGCGTTTTTTAAACTATCGTGAGCAGTTGGCAGCGCTTGTCGCTGACGAAATGGAATATGAGAAAAACGTAACAATCGTATTTTTCGATACTTCAAAGCAAAATTTTGCGCTTTCATTCGATAGATAAAAAGCTAGTCTGGCATCAATTCCTACAGGGTAATGGCAATGCAGTTACGCAACTCATCCTCTCGCTATGGTCTGGTCAGCATGGTGCTGCACTGGGGCGTCGCTGTTGCAGTGTTTGGTTTGTTCGCGCTAGGGCTGTGGATGGTTGGTCTGGATTATTACGACACATGGCGTAAAGCCGGACCCGATCTGCACAAGAGCATCGGCATCACGCTGTTCGCCTTCATGCTGTTGCGCATCGTCTGGCGATTGCTCAGCCCGCCGCCGCCGTCTCTGGCCAGCTATGGCAAGTGGACACGGATCGGCGCCCACGTTGGGCACATGTTTTTGTATGTCGGCCTGTTTGCTGTGATGTTCGCCGGGTACCTCATTTCCACCGCCGACGGCGTGGGGATCCCGGTATTTGGTCTATTTGAAATACCTGCGTTGGTCAGCGGCCTGCCTGAACAGGCGGAAACCGCAGGATGGATTCACCTCTACCTGGCCTGGGTGCTGGTGGTCTTCGCGGGGCTACACGGTCTTGCTGCACTGAAACACCATTTCATTGATCGCGATGTGACCCTCAAGCGTATGCTGGGTCGCGCTTAATTGTTCAACCAAAACGGGAATAAAAGCATGTTGAAGAAGACTCTCGCCGCTCTGGCTCTTGGTACCGCACTGTTGTCCGCCGGTCAGGCGATGGCCGCTGATTACGTCATCGACAAAGAAGGTCAGCACGCTTTCGTTGACTTCAAGATCAGCCACTTGGGCTACAGCTTCATTCACGGTACTTTCAAAGACTGGAGCGGTAAGTTCAGTTTTGATGCTGCCAAGCCTGAAGCCAGCAAAATCGATGTTGAGCTGAAAACTGCCAGCCTGTTCACCAACCACGCTGAGCGCGACAAGCACATCCTGAGCAAAGACTTCCTGGACGCGGGCAAATTCCCGGAAGCCAAGTTCGTCTCCACCGCTGTTAAGTCCACTGGCGAGAAAACTGCTGACGTGACGGGTGACCTGACCCTGCACGGCGTGACCAAGCCAATCGTGATCAAGGCGACTTTCAACGGCGAAGGCAAGGATCCATGGGGCGGCTACCGTGCCGGCTTCAACGGTACTTCGACGCTTAACCTGAACGACTTCGGCATCAAAGGCCCAGGTCCTACCTCGCAGACTCTGAACCTGGAAATCAGCTTCGAAGGCGTTCAAGCCAAGTAAGCGTTCCGGTTAATCAAAAACGCCGACCTCAGGGTCGGCGTTTTTGTGTGTGGCGTTTGTTGCCGCCCACTCGCTCCAACAAAAACGCCCCGAACCAGTCGGGGCGTTTTTTGTTCCAGCCTTGCTTAGCCTTCGCGGTTGCGGGTCAGCAGGGCTGGTTTTTCACCGCGTGGGCGGCTTGGTAATTGATCGAGTTGCTCAGCGGACGGGAAGCGATCGCTTTTCGACTCTTTGTGCATGATCTTCGGTTGTGGCTGGCTCTGACTGTCGCGAGGACCGCGAACAGCCGGTTCCTGACGGGCCGAATCATCCCGTGCCGGGCGGCGATTGCGCGGGTTCTCGTCACGACGAGCCTGGCCATCGCGCGGAGCGCCGTTACGTGGACCATTACGCTTGGCAGGCGGTGTGCCTGTGGATGCACCGCCGCCGCTGCGCGGACCGCTTGGGCGAGGGCCGCGTGCAGCAGGTGCCGCGCCGCCAGGTGCAGCGCCAGTAGCCGGGGCGCCCGGACGACGACCGCGGCCTTGATTCTTGTTCTGGTACGGGCTGACGTAATCAGCGCGGTTGCCGAAGTTATCCACTTCGTCATCCAGAAACTCATCCGGAGCACGATCTGCGGCCGGGCGAGGGGCCGCTGCCGCACGTGGCGTCGAAGAGCGCTGTTCGCGGGCTGGCGAACCGTCACGAGGCTTTTGCTGCTCGCGCGGCTTGCGGGCAGGGCGTTCGCCAGCAGCAGCTGCCGGTTTTTCTTTACCCTTGTCCTTGCCTTTGTCTTTACGACCACCGCCACCGCCGTTCGGGCCATCGCCACGCGGACCGCGCGGATTGCGTGGGTTACGCACATCGGGACGTTCGCGAACTTCGGGCTTTTCAGCTTCAACGGCAGACATATCGAAGCCCATCAGGTCGCCATCGGCGATCTTTTGTTTGGTCATGCGCTCGATACTTTTCAGCAGCTTTTCTTCGTCCGGCGCAACCAGCGAAATAGCCTCGCCGGTACGGCCCGCACGACCGGTACGGCCGATGCGGTGCACATAGTCTTCGTCGACGTTTGGCAGCTCGAAGTTGACTACATGCGGCAGTTGGTCGATATCCAGGCCGCGTGCGGCGATATCGGTCGCAACCATGATGCGCACATCACCAGCCTTGAAGTCAGCCAGTGCTTTGGTGCGAGCGTTCTGGCTCTTGTTGCCGTGGATCGCCACAGCGCTAAGGCCGTGTTTGTCCAGGTACTCAGCCAGGCGGTTTGCACCGTGTTTGGTACGAGTGAATACCAGCACTTGTTCCCATGCGCCCTGAGTAATCAGGTGCGCTAGCAGCGAACGCTTGTGGTTGGCTGGCAGGCGGAATACACGCTGCTCGATGCGCTCTACCGTGGTGTTCGGCGGCGTGACCTCGATGCGTTCCGGGTTGTGCAGCAGTTTGCCCGCCAACGCCGTAATGTCGTTGGAGAACGTGGCAGAGAACAGCAGGTTCTGACGTTTGGCTGGCAGACGTGCGAGGACTTTCTTCACGTCATGCACGAAGCCCATGTCGAGCATCCGGTCGGCTTCATCGAGCACGAGGATTTCAACGTGGGACAGATCGACGCTGCCTTGACCAGCCAGATCGAGCAGGCGACCAGGGCAGGCAACCAGAACGTCTACGCCACGGGCCATGGCTTGAACCTGTGGGTTCATGCCAACGCCGCCGAAGATGCAGGCGCTGACGAACTTCAGGTCACGGGCATACAGCTTGAAGCTGTCATGCACCTGGGCGGCGAGTTCACGAGTCGGGGTCAGGACCAATACGCGCGGTTGGCGCGGGCCGTGACGCTGGGATTTGTCCGGATGACCGTTGGGAAACAACCGCTCCAGGATCGGAAGGGCGAAACCACCGGTTTTACCAGTACCTGTCTGGGCGGCAACCATCAGGTCGCGACCTTGCAACACGGCGGGAATGGCCCGCTGTTGCACCGGAGTAGGCTGGGTATAGCCCGCTGCCTCGATGGCGCGAACTAGAGCCTCGGAGAGACCGAGGGAAGCAAAGGACATGAGTAATCCTGTTTTTAGTTAGAGCGTATGCTCAAAGGGAAGTCTTGCCTGGCGCGAATCGCGTTCAGGCTTCGTCGAAACTGCCTGAGCGTCGACCATGCTGTTCGATGAACAGGGTGATCGCGGCTCGGTGTTTTCGTTCAAGCTCTGGAGAACGCAGTCCCGTCCGGTCCTGCTGGGCCTTCAGGGTATCTCGTGACGCTGCGCGATAAAAAAGATGCGCTAATGGCGTGATCGAGGAGCCTGAAACAAGACCGAGCATCCGGGCGTAAGCCTGGCGGGAAGGCCGGAGTATAACAGAGCAAACGCCGAGCGCCCCTTTCCTGCTGCTCAACGGTGTCATTAGTTGATGTCAGATTGGAGTGCGCACGAGATCAGCGTGTTTCACGTTGCATCAAATGCTCATGAACGGCTTTCCGGCGTTGCCCGAGCATGGCGCGAAGTACCCAATGATTCAACCATTCTTCCAGTTGACGGGCATCAAATAGCTGGTTTTGGCGTTGTTCGGCGTTTTCCCGGGCCTTGTCCCACCATACGGTGCAGCACGCCAGATCAAACTCGTTGCTGTGGGCGTAGCAGCCGTAGAGAATTTCGCGTGTGAACTGGCGCTGCTGTTCCGGCGCAAGCAGCGTCGCCATCTTGTAAAGCTGCCGCTGCCAGATGGGTGGACGCGGCACCTCAGCGCTGACGCGCGAGGTATCGTTCAGAGCATCTTCACTGGCAGGATTTTCTGCATGTTTTAGCAACCAGGCGTTGATCTTGGCCCGAAACAGTTGCTTGCGGCTCCAGTAGTGGTGGATGAGATCCGGGCACTGGGCGATCTGCATGCTCTTGTACGCAGCCATGGCCAGGCAGAATTCCTCCAGGCTGTATGAGTTTCGGGCCAGTGGAAACAGTTCGTCCATCAGTGCGATGGATCTGTCGAGCACGTGCGCATCCTCTCTCATCAGGCCGATCACGCCGGAATTGAGCATGGGCATTTCATCGTCCGCCAGACCTCTGGCCAGAAGAATCGACGAAAGCGATTTATACAGTTTCGAATCCGGGTTCGTACCATAGCGCTTGTTGATCGCGTTACACAGCAACGTGCCCGGCTTCACCCGATCAAAGAGCGCGAGTGGCGAGGTATTGAAGATGGTGTCGGTATCGATCAGTAATGCACGTTCTGACTCTTCCAGCACCAGGCGCAGGACCACATGTTTGGTGCGGAAATGATAACCGTGCGGCGCGCTCCAGGCTTCGCGGGTTTCTGGATCCAGCGCGCGGATGCGTACCGGCAAATCCTGATAGGGCAGCGGGTCGTCAGTGAAGACCTGGATATCAAGAGCTTGTTCTGACCGACGCATGCAGGCCAAGGCACTGGCGATACTGAATACCGCCTCCTGGTGATAGGTTCGAGCACCGAACACCAGATAGATGAGCTGCGGTGTCGAAGTGACTTTGTCGGCTGGAGAAGTCAACTACATGCATCCAGTTAATCGTAGGCCCTGAAGGTGAGGGCCTACTCCGTAAGAAGGATGCGTATCTTAGCGCGGCAGCTTCAGGTTGTTCCAGATAGCCAGGCTCGGCTCGGCCTGATTCAGTGTGTAGAAGTGCAGCCCTGGTGCTCCACCTGCCAGCAGGCGCTCACACATTTCGGTGATGACCTGTTCGCCAAACGCCTGAATGCTCTGCACATCGTCGCCGTAGGCTTCCAGTTGCTTGCGAATCCAGCGCGGGATTTCCGCACCGCAGGCATCGGAAAAGCGCGCGAGCTTGCTGTAGTTGGTGATCGGCATGATACCGGGCACGATTGGCAGGCTTACGCCCTTCTTCTGCACGCGCTCCAGGAAGTAGAAGTAGCTGTCGGCGTTGAAGAAATACTGGGTGATTGCGCTGTCGGCGCCGGCCTTGGCCTTGTGCACGAAGTTCTTCACGTCATCGTCAAAGTTGCGCGCCTGAGGGTGCATCTCAGGGTAGGCAGCCACTTCGATGTGAAAGTGCCCGCCGGTCTCTTCACGAATGAAAGACACCAGGTCGCTGGCATAACGCAGCTCACCACTGGCAACACCCATACCTGATGGCAGGTCGCCGCGCAGGGCGACGATACGCTTGATGCCGGCCTCTTTGTATTGGTTCAGCAGGCCGCGCAGGTCGTCCTTGCTGTCTCCAACGCAGGACAGGTGCGGAGCTGACGGCACTTGTATTTCATTTTGTAACTGCAGCACGGTATTGATCGTACCGTCGCGTGTAGATCCGCCCGCACCGTAAGTGCAGGAGAAGAAAGCGGGGTTGTAGCCAGCTATCTGACGAGCAACGTTCAGAAGCTTTTCATGGCCAGCTTCGGTCTTCGTCGGGAAGAATTCGAAGCTGAAGCTGCGGTCTTGGGACATGGTCAATAACCTTGGGAATTCGAAAACCTGACACTTCACCCTGTAGGAGTGAGCTTGCTCGCGATAGCGTCAGGTCAGTCGATGGACGTATCTACTGATCTGACGCTATCGCGAGCAAGCTCACTCCTACAGAGACGCGGTGGTATCGACGTGAGTGGGCGCTCGCATTCCGTGACTGCTTTGCAGTCATTCGCGGGCAAGCCTCGCTCCCACAAGGAAGCGAGGCCCACTCGATCAATCAGTAACGGTAAGCGTGCGGCTTGAACGGACCTTCAACAGCCACGCCAATGTAGTCGGCCTGGGTCTTGGTCAGTTTGGTCACAACGCCACCGAAGCCGCGAACCATTTCCAGGGCCACTTCTTCGTCGAGTTTCTTCGGCAGTACTTCAACGGTCAGACGCTCGGCTTTTTGAGCCGGGGAAAGATCGGCGTACTTCTGGCCGAACAGGAAGATCTGCGCCAGAACCTGGTTGGCGAACGAACCGTCCATGATGCGGCTTGGGTGACCAGTGGCGTTGCCCAGGTTAACCAGACGGCCTTCGGCCAGCAGGATCAGGTAATCGTCGTTCTGGGCATCGAATGCGCCAGGGCCGGTACGGTGGATCTTGTGTACCTGTGGCTTCACTTCTTCCCATGCCCAGTTCTTGCGCATGAAAGCGGTGTCGATTTCGTTGTCGAAGTGACCGATGTTGCAGACCACAGCGCGTTTTTTCAGCGCTTTGAGCATGTTCGAGTCGCAAACGTTGACGTTACCAGTGGTGGTCACGATCAGGTCGATCTTGCCGAGCAGTGCTTTGTCGATGCTGGCTTCGGTGCCGTCGTTTTCACCGTCGATGAACGGCGAAACCAGCTCGAAACCGTCCATGCAGGCTTGCATGGCGCAGATCGGGTCGACTTCGGTCACTTTAACGATCATGCCTTCCTGACGCAGGGATTGAGCCGAACCCTTGCCCACGTCGCCATAACCGATAACCAGCGCTTGCTTGCCCGACAACAGGTGGTCAGTACCACGCTTGATGGCGTCGTTCAGGCTGTGACGGCAGCCGTACTTGTTGTCGTTCTTGCTCTTGGTCACCGAGTCGTTGACGTTGATGGCCGGGATTTTCAGCTCGCCTTTGGCCAGCATGTCCAGCAGGCGGTGAACGCCGGTGGTGGTTTCTTCGGTCACGCCGTGAACGCGGTCCAGGATGGCCGGGTATTTCTTGTGCAGCAGCTCGGTCAGGTCGCCGCCGTCGTCGAGGATCATGTTGGCATCCCAAGGCGCGCCATCCTTCAGGATGGTTTGCTCAAGGCACCACTCGTATTCTTCTTCGGTCTCGCCTTTCCAGGCGAAAACAGGGATACCGGCAGCAGCAATGGCAGCTGCGGCCTGGTCTTGAGTGGAGAAAATGTTGCAGGACGACCAGCGAACTTCGGCACCCAGGGCAACCAGGGTTTCGATCAGAACGGCAGTCTGAATGGTCATGTGGATGCAGCCGAGAATCTTCGCGCCCTTGAGTGGTTGCTCGCCGGCGTATTTGCGGCGCAGGCCCATCAGGGCAGGCATTTCGGATTCAGCGATGATGGTTTCGCGACGGCCCCAGGCAGCCAGGGACATGTCGGCTACTTTGTAGTCGGAAAAATCTGCGGGCGTAAGTACAGCACTCATTAGAGAGTCTCCATTCGTAGTGTGCGAATGGGCGCCGTTGTGCGTTTAAGGTTCGACGGGACAACCCGATCGAACAACGCCCCATCCGAGCCTGACAGGAAAACCTGCTGCAGCGCCCCTCGGACAGGTGGCGGGAACGGTATCAAGTGAAGATGACCGTTTTGAAACGGTGGGGATTATAGCCAAGCTGGCTCATCTTCCCAAGGTTTTCTATCGGCGGCTGCCGAGGCAACTCCAGTCCAGCGGCTGAAAAAATACCGGGGACCGGATGGACGGTGCCACTACTCTATGAATTCGATAGGAAGCGATGACTGTGCTGATACCCGCTGTGTCTGCCATGATTACCCGCATCAATCGGCAGACGTCAGGAGCAAGCATGAATTTCCACACTCGCAAGTGGGTGAAACCTGAGGATCTCAATCCTAACGGCACTTTGTTCGGTGGCAGCCTGTTGCGCTGGATCGATGAGGAAGCGGCAATTTACGCCATCGTGCAATTAGGCAATCAGCGCGTGGTGACCAAGTACATTTCCGAGATCAACTTTGTCAGCGCCTCACGCCAGGGCGACATCATCGAGTTGGGCATTACCGCCACCGAGTTCGGCCGTACCTCGATTACCCTGACATGCCAGGTGCGCAACAAGATCACCCGCAAGAGCATCCTGACGGTCGAGAAGATGGTGTTCGTCAACCTCGGCGAAGATGGCCTGCCCGCACCGCACGGCAAGACCGAAATCACCTATGTGAAAGATCAGTTCAAGGAAGAGTCGGTAGACGGCTGACTGCCTGCGACCCACATCCGGTAGGAGCGAACTTGTTCGCGAGACGATATTCCTGTTTTCACAGGGCCGATGCCTCGCCAACAAGTTGGCTCCTACCTGAGACCGTTTTGCTAAGGCCGGGCGGTGGCTTTCATGAACTCACCCAGCGGTTCAGCATAAAAGCGAGCCATATTGGTCGTGCCGTGCCCGCGGGTCTCCGCGCTGGCAGGAATCAACACCAGGCGCGCATTTTTCAACTGGGCGAGTGATTTCTGCATAGTCCCGGTCTCAGGTGGATTGCGCTCGTCGTCCGCGCTGTTGATTGCCAGTACCGGTGCCTTGATCGCCGAAAGATGCGGCGCCACATCGTAGTCCGCCGACGACTGCCATTGGTAAATGAAGTCGTTCGCGTCGCCCGGCAGCGGTGCCGCCAATCGTTCATCAACCAGTTTGTCTGCCTGTGCCCGTGTAGGCGCCAAAGCCTGATAAGCAAGGGTGCCACCGCTGGTACCGAAGCCAAACATCACGTTGGCCAGACGCAGCGAAGGCGGCGGGCTGGTGTAGTTGCCTTCGTTCCAGGCCGGGTCCTGCTTGATGGATTCGATCAACATGCGCCGCATGATCCAGTTGCGGGCCGACATCGCAGTAGGTTGCGAAGCCATCGGTACCAGCGCATCCATCATCTCCGGCCATTTCTGACCCCACATCCAGGTCTGCATGCCGCCCATGGAATTGCCCATGACCAGCCGCAAATGCTTGATGCCCATCCCTTCAGTCAACAGACGATGTTGCGCCACGACCATGTCGTCGTAGTTGTAGGCGGGAAACTTCATGCGCAAACCGTCAGACGGTTTGCTCGACTTGCCGACGCCGATGCCATCGGGCGCGATGATGTAGTATTTGCTGGCGTCCAGAGGTTGCCCGGGACCAAACAGCTCACCCCCGAAATCCTTGCCCAGCATGTCGCTGGCAGGGCGGTTGGTGCCATGCAGATACAGCACCGCCGGGTTTTTTGGATCGCCGACGGTGATGTAACTCATGCGCAGATTGTCCAGCTTTTCCCCGGTGTGGAAGGTGAAGCTGGGTGCTGTCCATACACCTTCCACTGATGCTGGAACGCTTGCCGCGAAGGCTATTCCCGTCTGCGCCACGATCAGCAGCGCAGCGCACAGGCCGCTTTTGAAACCTTGCATGTTCAGTTCCTCTTTTTGTTTTTATGAGGTGTAGCTGTTGCCAGGACTGACTGTACTCAGCGCTTGAGGCTCTGCCAATCGCGCAGCCATTGCAGGCCGGTGCTGGTGTCGCCTTTGGGCCGATATTCGCAGCCAATCCAGCCGGTGTAACCCAGACGATCGATTTCTTCGAACAGCCAGTTGTAGTTCAGCTCGCCCAGATTCGGCTCGTGACGATCCGGCACACCGGCAATCTGGATGTGGCCTACGCCCGCGAAATCACGACGTAGCTTGGAGATCACATCGCCCTCGACGATCTGGCAATGATAGAAATCGAACTGCACCTTGAGGTTGGCAGCGCCAACTTCCTTGCAGATGGCTTGCGCCTGATCCTGACGATTCAGGAAGAACCCAGGCATGTCACGGGTATTGATCGGCTCGATCAGCACCGTGATGCCTGCCTTGGCGGCTTGTTCAGCGGCGTAGGCGAGGTTTTCCAGGTACACCGCCTGATGGCGTGCACGAAGTTGCTCGTCCGGCAGCAAACCTGCCATGACGTGAATCCGGTCGTTGCCTAGCACGTCCGCGTATTCCAGTGCGCGGGCGATGCCGGTACGAAACTCTTCTTCACGTCCTGGCAGCGAAGCAATGCCACGTTCGCCTGCTGCCCAGTCACCCGGCGGTGCGTTGAACAGCGCTTGCACCAGCCCGTTGTCACTCAGGCGCTGCTTGAGCTCCTGAGTGCTGTAGTCATACGGAAACAGATACTCGACGGCGCCGAAACCATCGGCGGCCGCTGCGCTGAAGCGCTCGAGAAAATCATGTTGCGGGTAGAGCATGCTGAGGTTGGCAGCGAAACGAGGCATGTTAACTCCAGTCTTGTTGGATCAGACGAATGGCCAGATCACCAGGGTCGCAAGGAAACCCAGGGTGCCGAGGATAGTCACCAGCACGGTCCAGGTACGGAGGCCGTCGGCGACATTAAGGCCAGCCAGTTTGGTGAACATCCAGTAACCGGCATCGTTGATGTGCGACATTGCCAGACCGCCACCGCCCATGGCCAGACACAGCAGAGCCAGGTGGTTGGGTGTCAGGTTCAGGGTTGCGATCAGCGGGCTGAGAATACCGGCAGTGGTCACAAGTGCAACGGTGGTGGAACCTTGTACGGCACGCAACAGCAGGGTCAGCAGGAAGCCCAGCGCCAGAACCGGCAGGCCGGTTGTACGCAGCGCTTCGGAGACGACAGCGCCGATGCCGGTATCAACCAGCACTTTACCGAACACGCCACCGGCACCGGCGATCAGGATCACCATGGCAACACCTGGCAGCGCCGAGCCAATCACGTCAGACACCTGAGTGCGGCTCCAGCCACGGCGAGTACCTAGCAACCATGCGCACAGCAAGGTGTCGATCAGCAAAGCAACCAGCGGCGCGCCCAATACAGTCAGCACACTGCGCAGCGTCGAGTCGACAGGCAGCATGGTGGTGGCCAACGTACCGAGCAGAATCAGTACGATCGGCAGCAGGATCAGGCCGATGATCAAGCCGAAGCCAGGCGCCGGAGCGGGAGGCAGCGATGCGGCAAGACTGCTGGCGCTTTCTTCCATGCCTGGCTTGTTCGAATGCGTCGCTTCGCTGCTGGTGTTGGAGTAGTCGCCGTTATGCCAGGCTTGCAGGTCGGCGTTGGTCATATGCGGGCCGTAGACCTCGGCACGAATATCGTCCGTCATCGGGTAGAACTTGCGGGTCATGCGGCCAGCGATGAAGTAACCAATCAGGCTCAGCACTGCAACCATCGGGATACCAAACATCAGTACCCGGCCCAGATCTGCGCCCAACTGGCCTGCAGCGGCAACAGCGCCCGGATGCGGCGGCAGGAAGGCATGCACTGCCAACAATGCCGCACACATTGGCAAGGCGAACAGCAGCAGTGGTTTACGCGCAGCACGGGCGACGCCGTAGGCCAGCGGCATGAGAATGATCACGCCGACCTCGAAGAACACCGGAATACCGACGATGAAACCGGCAACGGTCAGTGCCAGCGGCGTGCGCCGATTGCCGAAGCGTTTGATCAGGGTTTTGGCCAATGCCTCGGCACCACCGGACAGCTCGATGATGCGCCCGATCATCGCGCCCAGGGCAATGATGATCGCAATGTGACCTAGGGTTTTGCCCATGCCGCCTTCGATGGTGGCAACCAGATCAGCCGGCTTCACACCCGCGACCAGCGCAACAATGATGCTCACCAGCATCAACGCCACGAACGGCTGAAATTTGTATTTGAGGACCAGGAACAGCAGCAGCGCGATGCCCGCGCCAGCGATCAACATCAGCATTAGTGGCGTCATACTTTAAAGTCCCATTGTTATTGTTTTCCGGCGGGGCCGGGTCTTGTCGAAGGCCGTTCGAACGGCCCTCAATCAAATGCCTTGAACTACCACTGCGCCCCAAAAACCTCGCGCAACTCCTCCAGGGCAGCCTGGTCGAGTGGCGCGGGTTTTGGGTTGGTCATCAACCAGAGTCGAGCGGTCTCTTCCAGTTCTTCGAGGGCGTAGGCGGCCTTGGCAACCGAGCTTTCCCAGATAACCGGACCGAGCCGTTCGAGCATCACGCCGCGCACACTGTTGGCCAGTTGCGCGACACGCTGGGCGACTTTCGGCGAGCCGGGGCGCTCATAACCAATGAGCGGAATCTGCCCGACTTTCATCACCTGATAAGGCGTCAGTGGCGGCAGGATGTTGTCCTCCTGCCAGACGCCCGCCAGGGTCAACGCAACCAGGTGAGTGGAGTGGGTATGCACCACGCCACCGACACCTGGATTGCGGTCGTAGACCTCGCGATGCAGCGCGAGGGTCTTCGAGGGTTTGCTGCCCGACACCCATTCACCGGCCAGATTGACCTTGGCGATTTCGGTCGGGTCAAGGCGACCCAGGCAGGCGTCAGTCGGCGTGATCAGCCAGCCGTCATCGAGCCGTGCGCTGATATTTCCCGCGCTGCCAACGGTATAGCCGCGGCCATACAGCAGCCTGCCAATGTCGCAAATCTCTTCGCGAAGCTTGTTTTCAGCACTCATGAGGCTTCCCCCGCCAGCTGCTTTAGGGCTTTGCTGAAGAAGTCACGGCCACCGAAGTTGCCGGACTTGAGTGCTAATGCCAGCGGTTGAGCGCCACTGCTGACGGTGGCCGGAACGCCTGGATCAATCTGCGCGCCGATCTTCAGCAGTTGCACGCCCAACGCCTGAACCACAGCGCCGGAGGTTTCACCGCCCGCGACCACGAAGCGGCGCACGCCAGCATTGAGCAAACCTTTCGCGATTTGCCCCAGCGCGTCTTCCACCAACGCGCCTGCGCGTTCAACGCCCAGTTGCTGTTGTACGGCTTTGACTTCATCTGGCGAGCTGGTGGCGTAGATCAGCACGGTTTCGCCTGCTTTGTGGGCGAACTCCAGCGCCTGCTCAACCACCGGACGACCAGCGGCCAACTCCAATGGATTGATACGCAGGGCAGGGCGATTGGCTTCAAGCCAGGCCGCGACCTGACCGTTGGTGGCGACCGAAGCGCTACCTGCCAACACCACTTCACCACCCAAAACCGGCTCAAGTTTGGCGGCGTCGATGTCACGCAATTTGCCAGCCTTGCGGAAATTGCCCGGCAAGCCCAGGGCCAGGCCCGAACCACCGGTCAGCAATGGCAGGTCGGCACAGGCTTCGCCCAAGGTGTAGAGGTCGGCGTCGGACAGCGCATCGGCAATCGCCATGCTCACGCCGTCAGCGCGCAACTCGGCAATTTTGCTGCGCACGCCGTCAACACCTTTGGCGATGCTGTCGTAGCGCAGCAGGCCGACTTTTTGCTGGGTTTGCGATTGCAGCACACGCACCAGATTGGCGTCGGTCATCGGCGTCAGTGGGTGATGCTGCATGCCGGATTCACTGAGCAGCTGGTCCTGAACGAACAGGTGGCCACGGAAGATTGTGCGACCGTTTTCCGGGAATGCCGGACACGCCAAGGTGAAATCGCTGCCGAGTTTTTTCAGCAGTGCTTCGCTGACCTGACCGATGTTGCCCGCAGCGGTGGAGTCGAAGGTCGAGCAGTACTTGAAGAAGATCTGCTCGCAGCCACGTTCGCGCAGCCATTGCAGCGCAGCGAGGGATTCCTCGACCGCTTCGGCGGCAGGCGTAGTGCGTGATTTCAAGGCAATGACGATCGCGTCGGCGTCGAGATCCGCCGCCATTTCAGCCGTCGGAATACCAATACTTTGCACGGTGCGCATGCCGCCGCGTACGAGCATGTTGGCCAGGTCGGTGGCGCCGGTGAAATCGTCGGCGATGCAGCCCAGCAACGGGCGCACAGGAGAATTACTCATCGGTTGCCCCTTAAGCTTGTTCTGGCTTGGCTTTCGGCAATTCGATGCCCGGGAAAATCTTGATCACGGCGGAGTCATCTTCACGACCGTAACCGGCGCTGGAAGCCTGCATGAACATCTGGTGTGCAGTGGCCGAAAGCGGCAGCGGGAATTTGCTGGTGCGAGCGGTATCCAGTACCAGGCCCAGATCCTTGACGAAGATATCCACAGCCGACAGCGGCGTGTAATCGGCTTTGAGGATGTGCGGCACACGGTTTTCGAACATCCACGAGTTACCGGCACTGTTGGTGATCACTTCGTAAAGCGCGTCGGCGTCGACGCCTTCACGCAGGCCCAGCGCCATGGCTTCGGCACTGGCAGCGATGTGCACACCGGCCAGCAACTGGTTGATGATTTTGACTTTCGAGCCGAGGCCGTGAACGTCGCCAAGGCGATAAACCTTGCCTGCCATGCCGTCGAGAATCGCTTGAGCCTTGGCGTAGGATTCAGCCGGGCCGGAGGTCATCATGGTCATCTGACCGGCAGCTGCTTTGGCTGCGCCGCCGGAGATCGGGGCATCGAGATACAGCAGATTTTGCGAGGCCAGACGCTCGCCCAGCTCGACGGCAAAGGTCGGTGCAACGGTGGCGCAACCGATGACAAGGCTGCCAGGACGCAGTGCAGCGATGGCGCCGTTCTCACCGAACAATACGGTTTCGGTCTGCTCAGCGTTGACTACTACGGTGATGATCACATCACAAGCGGCTGCCATGGCGGCAGGGGATGCACAGGCAACGCCGCCTTCGGTGGCGAATTGCTCGGTCACGGCGCTGCGGACATCACACGCATGCACATTGAAACCACTGCGCAGCAACGAGCGGGCAATGCCCAAACCCATCGCACCCAAGCCAATAACGCCGACATTCTTGTTAGTCATGCTGTTTTCCTCGGATGGTTGCCGATGCTCGTCACTGCCAGCAATCGGTCGGAATTGTTCTGATCTGTGAATCTGATAGTGAATCAGTGAGCAAATAATGTGAAGTGTTATTTCTTGTTCACATGGATTCACATTAGCGGAAGCGTTTCGTTGGAGCGGGGCTTGCCGCTCACACGCTCCAACGGGTTCGGGGATCTTCTGTAGGAGTGAGCTAGCTCGCGATAGCGTCCAGTCAGACGACAATTTATCGACAGGCAAACCGCATCGCGAGCAAGGTCACTCCTACAGAAATAGCGTGCGTTCTTATTTTTTGCTTTTGATCTGAACGAGCCGGCCATCAATAAACCGCAGGGTGCGGTACATGCCGTTCTCTGGCCCATAGACCCAGGTTTCGACAGTGACGGCGCCGTGTTTCAGTTGGCCATTGGCGGCCAGTGCAGGCGGGGTGATCTGGCGGTCGGCAGGCGGGCCGCATTTGCGCAGCACTTCAACAGCCAGGTCGCCTTCATTGATCAATGTGCTATTGCAGCGCATTGATGCGTGGGCGTTTGCGCTCAGCAGGACCAGTATCACCAGCAGTGCGCGAATCGCCATGGCTCAGCGTTGGCCCGCTACGGGCGCCAGCAGCAACTCGACACGATGCTTGCGAATACCATCGGCGGCGGCTTCAGCCAGGGCGGCGTCGCTAATGATGATGTCGAACTGTTCCAGCGCGGCAATCTTGTACATGCCGAAGGTGCCGTACTTGGAACTGGTCGCCACCAGCACGGTTTGGGAGGCCGACTGCATGGCGGCTTGTTTGACCTCGACCTTCAACGCGGAGGGCGTTGTCGTGCCGCGCTGCAAATCCCAGGAACTGGTGGACATGAAAGCGATGTCAGTCGCGAGTTGGCGCAAGGTCGCGGCAGCAAGACCTCCAACGCACGACCGATTGGGGTGGTCGAGCAAACCGCCGGTATGGATCACATCGACATGCGTGGCGTCCGCCAGTGCGTTGACGATGCCGAAGTCGTTGGTGACCACGGTCATGCCTGACAACGCTGCAATGTGCGGGACTATTTCCAGGGTGCTGGTGCCTGCATCCAGGTAGATGGTCATGTCGTCGTGCAGAAGACCGGCAGCCAATCGCGCCATGCCTTGTTTCTGCGGCAGTTCGACCACGGCTTTGGATTGATGGCTGGGTTCGCTGTGCAACTGGCTGGCGATGCGCACGCCACCGGTAACCGAATAGGCTCGGCCTTCCTGTTCCAGCAAGGCAATGTCGCGGCGGATGGTCATGTGCGAGCAATCGAACATTTCCACCAACTGGTGCACGCTGAGTACCTGATGCTTTCGCAACTGACGCAGCATCAACTCCCGACGCTGATCGGGAATCATCGGTGTGCCGCCAACGACGGCGATCTCCTCTTTGCTGGACATGCGTGCTCCTGAGCCTCGGTAAAACCGCCAGCACGGGCTGGCGGTCGTGGCATCTTAGCCAATCGAGTCACGCATGACAGCAGTCGCGACTCAACGGTGGCTATTTAACGCTTGTGACCTGTCATAGGCGAGCGATCTGGTCAGTAGGGCCTTGGTCAAGCACGCAAAGATTTCTATAGCTAATAATCATGATTTTCATGTCATTTCTGTACGCGGGCTATAGCGGCCAACTCATGTCCATATAAAGTAGGAAAACTCCGATGGCTCGGCAGGGCATATTCCTTGCTCATGTAGGAGTTTGATTTATTTTAATTGCAGTCGTTTATTGAGTGGCGAAGGCCATTTTCACTACTTATCCTTTGAAGAGAGTATTCACTGCCTAGGTCGATGAATATTTCATGTTTGACGCCGTGTGCAAAAAAATAAAGGGGGGTACGATTTGCAAACCATAATGAAAATACACAATACCAACTATAAACTTCAAACTGTCAAGGGTGTGAGCTCATTGGCTTACCATTCGGATGATTTGCCCAGAGAAAAAATAATAATCTTATAATATACGTCCCAAGTGTATGGCTGATTACGCGAAAGAATGGAACACCGTTGTTCGGCCTTGAGCCAGCAGGACCGGATGAAGACTTCCAATCAATCACTGCCGATCTTTTATACGATAAAAAATCCAGTGGTTTGATCCTGCGGCGGATAACTATCGAAAATTGCTTTGGGTACACCCCGACGCGACTACTGTAGGGGCGGAGCCGGCACAAGCTTTTAAACACTTCCAATGGTCGGATATCATTGATTTCTCTATCGTTGACAGGCTTTCACTAAGCTTCAGTTCTCGGTTGAGCGGCGATTGGAAAGCAAGTTATCTAGGTGGCGACGGCTATTTAATGGTCCTCGTTGATGGTGAACCGTACTGGACTGATGCCATCGGGCAGATTCCCTTTGCCGTGGATACTTACCGGGATTATCTAGAGAAATCGGGAGACGTGGATAAGGCCATTGCGGAAACCGTCAACACTGGAATAGCCTACGGGGATGGAAATCCTCTAATGCCTCGTGCAGACATGACCAATGAATATGATAATTACATGATTTTGAGAAGCGCTCTCTGGGCAGCGGAGAACTTTAAGCTTTCAAAGCAAAAGCGCACTATTGAGGGTAATATTGGTGGGAGAACTTACGAGTCAACGGTCACTGTGTATGAGCCTTCCTAAGATCAAAGGCTCAAGTATCCTGTTGATGCAGAAGCGCTGGCCAAGTATAGAGTTTGGTTGAGATGAGTACGGGCTTTTACTCAAGACTTATGGTGCATAGCGCTGCCTGTTTTGTATATCTTGTTTTGGTGTGGGCAGTCTTTTACTTTTACCGCTATTTTGGCGGGGTAGTCAGCTCGCGGGACGTTGCCGCAGGAATGGCAAGTCAACTGGTTTTCTATTGTGTAGTCGTCAGCAATGTTCTGATGATTGCGATTCCACGCATCGCAACCAGGTTGATAATCACATTCATTACTGGCAGCAGTATCTTCCTCTATTTGGTACCCGAGCACCCTATAAGAGCAATTGCACTTACATTGCTCGCCATCGCAGTGACGATCACTGCAATCCTTGCACCGGTATTGGGCCGTAAAAAATGCTCAGATTAACCCGATGTAACTGAGTCAAGTGGACCGAGCCACTCAGCGTGAGGACTGAATGGCACGGTAGCGTGCGTCAATGATCGGCGGTTTGCTCGTGTGATGGTTTTACTTCGTCACGGGTAACCGCCTTGACCAGCTTGCCAATACTCAACCCCTGCAACAGGATCGATGACAACACCACGATGTAGGTGATGCTCAGCAGCAAGTCGCGCTCCGGCCCCAGTGGCAAGGCCAGCGCCAGTGCCACGGAAACGCCGCCGCGCAAACCACCCCAGGTCAGGATGCGGATCGTGCCTTTGGGCACGGTGCGCCAGCGACGCAGCAGCAGGATGGCCGGCGCAACGGTGACGAACCGCGACAGCAGAATCGCCACCGCCAGCAAGCCTGCTGCCAGCATGTGCGACCACGAGAATGGCAGCAGCAACAGCTCCATGCCGATCAACGCAAACAGCAGCGCGTTGAGCATGTCATCGAGCAATTCCCAGAAGCCGTCCATGTAGCGACGGGTCATGTCGTTCATCGCCAGATTACGGCCCAGGTTACCGATGATCAGACCCGCGACAACCATCGCAATCGGGCCTGATACGTGC
This sequence comes from Pseudomonas sp. HP_14, assembly GCF_055283875.1. NCBI lineage: Bacteria > Pseudomonadati > Pseudomonadota > Gammaproteobacteria > Pseudomonadales > Pseudomonadaceae > Pseudomonas > Pseudomonas sp. HP_14. Next base: position 27,791 of record NZ_JBTOQI010000019.1, read on the forward strand.
AGCTCGGTGGACATTGCCGAACCGCCGATGACCAGCGCGAGGGTCAACATCACTTCGATCTGGTACTGCTCGATGCTCTTGATCATGAGGTACACGGCGTAGCCGATCAGCCCGCCGAACAGAACGCCGCCGACGGCTTCATGCACGAACAACATGGCGGTCTCGCCGACGGTCGGGGTTTCGCCTAGTTGCGCGATACCCAGCAACACGGTGAACACCACAACGGCGGTGCCGTCGTTGAACAGCGACTCGCCGACAATAGTGGTTTTCAACGGCTTAGAGGCATTGGCGGTACGCAGTACGCCGAGCACCGCGATGGGGTCGGTCGGGGAGATCAGTGCGCCGAACAGCAGGCAGTACAGGAAGCTAACGTGCCAGCCGAACCAGCCAAAGATCCAGTAGGCCAAGGTGCCGATCACGGTGGTGGCGATCAACACGCCGAAGGTTGCCAGCAAGCCGATGGGCCAGCGGTAACTTTTCAGGTCCGTCAGATTGACGTGCAACGCGCCCGCAAACAGCAGGAACGACAGCATCCAGTTCATCAGCAAATCGCCGAAATCGATTTGGCTGATCAACTGTTGCACACGCTCTTCGAGACCGGGGAAGCCGAGGAAACTCAGGCCTTGCAGGATCAGCGAAAACATCAATGCGGTGACCATGACGCCGATGGTGGGCGGCAGGCCGATAAAACGAAAGTTCACATAAGTGAGCAGCGAGGTGAGGCAGATAAAAGCAGCAACGAGTTCAAGCATTGGTCTTCCTGTTATTGCGATTCAAAGCGTGCCCGACAGCGATTCACGTTTAAGCGGGCAAGGGTTTGATGGGCCGCCGGGGCAAGCGGACACATATTTTCCCATATCCATGGGAAGTGGCATTGACCACGGCAGGCCGACAGCGTTGCAAATGAGTGCCGGATAGTGGCGCATGGGCTATCATCGCTGCTCGTTAATGGGAATCATCCGCAAATATGTTTGCTCCATCAGGATCTCCATAACAACCTGGACTGGAATGCTGTTTTTGTAGGAGCGGTGCTTGCCCGCGATACATGAGACGCAGATAGACGACATACCGCGTTAACGTTTATCGCGGGCAAGCACCGCTCCCACAAAAGCGCCATGTTTGCAGCGAGAGAACTGCACCATCAGGAACGAAATGAGCTCTGAACCCACCAACAACCCCGCATCACCCCGCATCCTTGTGGTTGACGATCACCGCAAGATCCGCGATCCGCTGGCGGTGTATTTGCGTCGCCATGCGTTTGATGTGCGCACTGCTGAAGACGCGGCGGGGATGTGGCAGTTGCTCAAGCAACAGGCTTTCGACGTGGTGGTGCTGGATGTGATGCTGCCGGACGGTGATGGCTTTGAGCTGTGTGGCATGTTGCATCGTCGGGAAAATATTCCGGTCATACTGCTGACCGCTCGCGACGCATCGGCTGACCGGGTGAAAGGCCTGGATCTGGGCGCGGATGATTACCTGACCAAGCCTTTCGAACCCCGCGAGTTAGTCGCGCGGATCAACAGCGTGTTACGTCGCCGTGGTGCCCAAGGGGCTAGCCATCAGATATCGAGTACCTCGTCGGCGCAGCGTTACGAATTCGCCGGTTTGAGCTTCATTACGGCGACGGAATTGTTGTTGCGCGCTGATGGGTCACAGATCCAGCTAAGCACCGCTGAAAGCAGGCTGCTGACGGTTTTCCTGAAGCATCCTAATCAGACCCTTGATCGCCAGCGTCTACTGGATTTGACGGCGCGTCCCGGCAGCGATGTTTATGACCGCGCCATTGACCGTCAAATCAGCCGCTTGCGTCGCAAGCTGGTGGATGATCCGTTACAACTGCAATTGCTGCGTACTGTCTGGGGCGGCGGTTACATGTTGGCGGCGGATGTCTGCGTGCACTCCCTGTGACGTGGTTGAGCCGATGCTGGCCCCGACGCATGACTCATCAACTGGGTCTGCTGTTACTGCTTGCTCTGCTGGCGTCCAATGCGATTGCCATGCTGTTTCTGCAGCGTACTGGCGCACTGATTCACCCGCTGTCCCGCACTCTGACGCTGGAACGACTGACGACGGCTTATCACGTGGCCCACGAGCTGTCGGCCGCTGATGCTTCGCGAGTGCTGGCAACCATGGAGACGCAAGATGCGCGTTTCTGGATCGCGCAACAGCCTGATGTCACCCCCTTTGATATGCACAAAGAAGAGCGGCGCCTGGCGCAAGAGTTACGTGCACGGCTGGAATTGACGCCGCAGGATGCGGTGAACATTCAGTTGGAACGCGTCACCGGCGGACCTGCCCGGGAAGCGGTGTTTTTTCGAGCTGGCTGGGCGCCTTTGCGATTGCGTACCAGCATCGTTTTGCCCGATGGGCAGACGCTCAATGCCTTGCAGCATCCAGCGGGTGCTTATGAGTGGAGTCGTTTGCTGGCTTACACCTTGCCGGTCACGACGATTCCTGTGCTGCTGATCGTGATCTTCTTCATGCGCAGAGTGGTTCAGCCGGTCAAGACGCTGGCTGAAGCGACAGAGCGTGTCAGTCGAGGTGAGTGGATCGCGCCCTTGCCACTGTGCGGTCCGCAAGAGGCCCGGGATCTGACCACCGCGTTCAATGTGATGCAGGAGCGCATCGCCCGTCATGTGGAAGGCCGTACCCGAATGTTGGCGGCGGTCAGTCATGACCTGAACACGCCGATCACCGAGCTGCGTTTGCAAGTCGAGTTGATCGACGACGGTCCGCTGCGTGATGACATGCTGGAAAGCCTTGATGAGCTACGCGCGATGGTGCGCGAGACGCTGGATTTCGTGCGCGGCGATGCCGTTCAAGAGCCAACGGTCAGGGTATCGCTGAACGAAATGCTCGACGATCTGGCGCGACGTTACCGGACCATGGAGCAGCCGGTGACGTGGCAGGACGGCGAGCCGATCAGTTGCCATTGCCGCCCGTTGGCGCTGAAGCGTGCGCTGACCAATTTGATTGATAACGCCCTGAGGCATGCGGGTGACGCGCAGATCAGCCTGGGGCGTGAAGATGACGGGATGATCCGGCTGGAAATACTCGATCATGGTTCGGGTATTGAACCTGCCTGGTTGACGCAGGTGTTTGAGCCGTTTGTGCAGTTGGGCCGTGGAGGCGCGGATATCAGTCAGGGTGGCGGGCTAGGTCTGGGATTGGCGATCGCCCGCGCCTGTATTCAGGCTCACGGCGGAGAGCTCATTCTGGAAAACCGCCCGCCTGCCGGGTTATGTGCTGTGGTGCGATTGCCTGCGGCGCGTTGAATCATCTCGCGAACAAGTTCGCTCCTACCGGGTGGTGCGGTGTTCATGCCGTTCGGGTAGGAGGCAACTTGTTGGCGATGAGGGCTGCGCGGTGGGTCATTGGAATCATCTCGCGAACAAGTTCGCTCCTGCCGGGTGGTGCGGTGTTCATGCCGTTCGGGTAGGAGGCAACTTGTTGGCGAGGAGGGCTACGCGGTGTGTCATTGGAATCGTCTCGCGAACAAATTCGCTCCTACCGGGTGGTGCGGTGTTCATGCCGTTCGGGTAGGAGGCAACTTGTTGGCGATGAGGGCTGCGCGGTGTGTCATTGGAATCATCTCGCGAACAAGTTCGCTCCTACCGAAATGTCGTTCTGCGATCAGAATCGCACGGTCGTCGATGCCCATAGCGTGCGGCCGTAGTTCACGGTGCCGTAGGTTTCGTCGTCCAGGCGTCTGTCGGTCAGATTGTACAGTGCGGCGTTGAACGAGACGTTCTTGGTCAACTCGTACGAGCCGCCGAAGTCTGTCGTGGTATAGCCCGGCGCCGACTCGTCAGTGATGGTGTTGCCGTACTCCTCGCCGTAGTAATTGATCGCTGCCCAGAGCTGGGTCTTGTCGGACAGCTTCCAGTCAGTGCGGATGTTGGCTTTCTGCTTGGGAGTCAGCGCCAGAGGAGCACCGGCGTTGGGGCCGGTTTTTTGCTCTGAGTCGGTATAGGTGTAGTTGGCTTTCAAGGCCAGGTCGGTGTTGATATCCCAGCGACCGTTCAGCTCCACGCCTTTGATCACAGCCTGATCAACGTTGACTCGGTCCATGATGATGAAACCGTTCCACCTTTCGGTGGTAGTGACCGTAGACAGTTTGTCCTTGAAGTCGTTGTAGAACACGGTTGCGCCAGCCGAGAGGTCATTGCGGTTGGACCACATGGCTGACAGCTCGTAGTTGGTGCTCGATTCCGGCTTGAGGTCAGGGTTGCCGAACATCACGAAGCGGTTACGACGCAGGTAGGCATAGTCCTCGATCACTGCACGCAGTTCCGGAGCCTTGAAGCCGCGAGCAACGCCGCCTTTGATGGTCCAGTCGTCGGTGGCATGCCACACGCCGTAAACACGAGGGCTGAAATGCACGCCGTATTCTTCGTGGTGGTCCATGCGCAGACCGGTGGTTAACGAGAAGCTATCAGTCATTGCCCACTCGTTTTCGGCGAAAAGTGCTTTTTGCACAACCGAGAACTCGTAGTCCACCTTGTCGCCCAAACCCTGGTTCCAGTCAGTGACCGTGGTTTCGTTCCATTGCAGGCCGGTGGTGGTGATGTTGTGCTCGGTCGGGATCACCAGCTTGGCGTCAAACACCGAGTTTTTCACCGTTGGCTTGCGGCCCAGTACGTCAGCCTGTGCTGCGTCAGCCTTACCTTCGCGACTCGACTCTTCCTGTGCGAACGAGATGTCGGAAGTGGCCCAGTCCCAGCGACCCTGGTGAGAGATCGACCAGTGATCACGGTTATTTTCCTGCTCGCGAGTTGCCCAGTTAGGACTCAGGCCGTCGCCGTTTTTCAGGCGGGTTGCGCCAGCTTCCAGCAGAATGTCGTGGTCGATGGTCGGGGTGAAAGCCAGGCGTGCGGTCAGGTCCTTATGGTCAGCCTTGCTGAAACCATTGGTTTCTTCGACGTTGTCATCAGCCTGGCGATCCAGATAGCGCCCCCAGACTTGCAGCCCCAGCGTGTCTTGAATCAGCGGGCCATTGAGGTAGAACTGGGTTTGTCGTGCATTGCCTTGATCGCTGTGCTGGCGCGCCGAATAGTCGTAGGTGACCGAGCCACCCCATTCGGTGGAAACCTTACGGGTGATGACGTTGATCACGCCGCCGATGGCGTCGGAGCCATACAGCGAGGACATCGGGCCACGTACCACTTCAATACGCTCAATAGCTTCGGCTGGCGGGATGAAGCTCTGCTCATAGCCCGAGTTGCCGTTGACCCTTGATTCGCGAGCACTCTGACGTTTGCCATCGACCAGAATCAAGGTGTAATCAGCAGGCATGCCGCGAATCGAAATATCGGTTTCGTTCGCCCCGCCGTTGACCGTCACGCCTTCAACGTCGCGCAGCGCGTCCGTCAAATCGCGGAACGAACGCTTGCGCAATTCGTCACCGGTGATGATTGTCACGGAAGCCGGTGCATCCTCTACGCTCTGCTCATAACCGGCAGCGGTGACGGTTACGTCTTCCAGAATGGTCACCGGAGCGGCTGTGGTTTCTTGAGCCTGAACGCAGGCGCTTTGGGCGATGAGGCACGCCAGCGCGAGCTTCGTCATGGCGACAGTGGGCCGCGAACGAAAAACAGAATGCATGGAACTTCCTTACGAATCGGGTTAAACGTTAATCGTAAGGATTCTCATTGGCGAAGGTTGGACAAGGTGTGACAGCTGGTCTATTGAACTCGCGTAGACCTCTGTAGGAGTGAACTTGTTCGCGATCTGGCGCGAAGCGGCAGCAACGGCCGGACTCGGTGCATTTGCTGGAATCGGGTCGTCAGATTTACGACTGCTGCGCAGCCGTTCGCGAACAAGTTCGCTCCTACAGGTTCAATATTGCTGCGGTGTCAGATGCGGAAAAAGGAAGAGCGTTTTGCTGGCTACGGCGTTGGTGTTGATCGCGGCAGTACTGCACGCGACGTGGAATACCCTGATCAAATTCAGCGGTGAGCGTTTGCTAGTCATCGCCAGCATGGATTTTGTGGCGTTGCTGTTCGCGGTGCTCGCAGTGAGTTTTGTCGAGTCGCCGCCTGCTGCCATCTGGCCATGGATGATCGCCTCGGCGTTGTTCGAGTTGCTGTACCGGTATTTGCTGATTCAAGCCTACAGAGTCGGCGACCTCGGACTGGTCTATCCGTTGATGCGTGGGCTGTCGCCGTTGGTGGTGCTGGCCCTGACTTTAATATTTGTCGGCGAAGAACTCAGCACTCAGCAAATCCTCGGTATTCTGCTTATCCCTTGCGGCATGATCTGCCTGCTCTGGCAGGGCGGTGGCGGTGATCGATTGCCCTGGTCGCTGCTTCCTGTGGTCGCATTGATTGGCGTGTGTATCGGCTGCTACACCTGGATCGACGGGCAAGCGCTGCAGATGGGTGTGCACCCTCTGGACTATCTGGTCTGGCTGACGCTGATCAGCGCATGGCCTTTTCCGATGCTGGCTCTCACTTACAAGCGTGCACCGTTCAGCCTCTTCTGGCGGGAGCAATGGCGCTTGGGTTTAAGCGTCGGCCTGTGTGTCCTGCTCAGCTACGCTCTGGTGTTGTGGGCGATGCAGTTGGGGTCGGTGGCGGAGGCTGCAGCCTTGCGTGAGGTCAGTGTGATTCTGGTGGTGCTGTTTGGCATGCGGTATCTGAAAGAACCTTTTGGTCGGCCCCGGCTCTTAGCTTGTGGCCTGGTCTTGCTCGGCATGCTGGTAATGAAAATCAAACTATAAGGATTCTGTTATGACGGTTGCATTCTGGTGCGTGTTGGTCGCGATTATTCTGCCGATCGTTTGTGCAGGCATCGCCAAGTATTCCAGTGGCAAGTTCAACGGTAAGCACAACCACAACCCGCGTAATTTCCTGAATAACCTCGAAGGCCTGCCAGCCCGTGCCAATGCGGCGCAGCTCAACAGCTTCGAGATCCTCCCCGGTTTTGCCGCCGCCGTGATCATTGCCCACATCGCCGGTAACGCGCAGTTGGTGACTATCGACGTGGTTGCTGTGTTGTTCATTACCAGCCGCTTGCTCTACATCATTTTCTATCTGGCTGATCTTGCTATCTTGCGTTCGCTGGCCTGGATGGTCGGGCTGGGGCTGATCGTGGGGCTGTTCATTGCGTCCGCCACGCCGTTGCCTGCCTGACTGCGGTGATCCAGCGCTTGGTCTTTATCAGGTGGCCTACGATACTGGCCGCCGTTTCCGCGGATCGTGCTGGATGCAATTTTGAAGAGATTATGCGCTGTGCTGTTGGCCTGCCTGAGCCTGAGCGCCTGTGGCGGGCTGGACCCCAATTCGCCGCTGGCGCAACGCAAGGCGATCTTCAAGGACATGCTCAAGACCAGCGAAGACCTGGGCGGCATGTTGCGCGGTCGTGTCGCTTTCGATGGTCAGCGCTTCAGCGAGGGCGCGGTCAGGCTCGACAGCCTGTCTCATCAGCCCTGGAAACATTTCCCGCAAGTCAAAGAGCCGGATCATACCAGCGCCACGGATGCGGTCTGGCAAAAGCAGACGCGCTTTCAGGAGCTTGCTCGGTCATTGGAGTCAGCGACGGCTGAATTGGTGATCGTCAGCAATGAGCGCCCCTTTAAATCCAGCTCCCTGACACCCGCCATGAACAAGGTTCAGGCGGAGTGTGAGGGGTGTCATAAAGAGTTTCGTAATCATTAAGGTGATACGAGGCTTGCGCTTTCATTTGGGGGGATTTGGTCTGGGCCACCCGGCATATCTGATGCACCGCGGCGCCTGAATCGTTGGAATGCCGCCCAGACCAAGCACCGCTCCGACAGGGTGTCCACGCACTCGGTGGGACCGAATTCATTCGGAAAGAGGTCAGTACAGCAGACACATTTGTATTGTCAGGAATACCGCCTTCCTGGCTAAAGCCGGTCCCACGTCAGTTCATCCTGTGGAAGCCGGGCTTGCCCGCGATAAGGACACCGCGGATATCTGATCCATCGCATAAAGCCATCGCGGGCAAGCCCTGCTCCCACAGGGTCCGCTGTTTAATCCTGCGGCTGCAGGTCTTCCAATTCTGTCTGGGCGTCCTGCAGTTCCTTGCGAGACTCAGCCAGCTTGTCTTTGCGCTTGTTGATTTTGTCCGGATCGCCCTTGGTCATGGCTTTGCTCAGATCGGACTCACGCTTTTTGACCTCGCGCTTGGCTTCCAGCACCTTCTGCTCATGTTCTTTAAGCAGCGATGCCTCGGTGCAGTTGGCGTTGGTTTCGCTCAGGGCTTTTTCAAGGCCTGCTTGCTGGGGCTTGTTGCCATTGGCTTTCGCATCTTCGATTTTTCTGCTGATTTCCTGACTTTTTGCCAGGCATCCGCCTTCTTCAGGGGCTGACTCGGCAGCCAGGAGCGGGGTGGCGAGCATTGCGCAGCACGTCAGCAGGATCAGCGGTGAAAAAACCTTCATATGAACTCCTTTTGAAAACCATAACGTCCGGGCTTGATGATAAAACGCCCGGCACTTTAAAAACCTGAAATACCCTTGGCTCGTAATTGCTCGCTCAAGGCCTGAACCTCTGGATGCTGGAAGAAGGCGACCAACTGGTGGGCACGGCCAGGACCTATGCCGGGTTCCGTTTGCCACTGTTGCGTCGTACGCTTTTCCAGTTCGCTCCACTGGTCACCCAGTTGAGCCTCGCCGGTAGGCGGCAGGCCGATAGCCTTTAGCCACACAGCAAACGGTCTGGAGCGGGCCTCGTGCAAACTGTCGATCAGTTTAGCGCCGCTGCGCTCGCCCAGCCCGGAAATGTTAGCAAGCTGGTCTTTATCCAGGGTCATCCAGTCGAGCAATCCATTGATTTTCCCGGCATTGATCAGGTTATCCCAAGTCCCTGGGCCCACTCCGGCCAGCGCCAGACCTTTCTTGCTGCTGAGCCAGACGAGCCGCGCGCGAAACTGACTTTCGCAGCCAGGGGCGTGCTGCCAGCAACTGAGGGCGTGAAAGTTTTCTGCCTGGGGAATCTGCAGTTCGTCACGCTCGACGTTACGTGAGACGACGCCGTCCAGTCGGGGAATGGTCAGGCCCGCGAGGCTTACGGCCACTTGATCTCCCGGTCTGATATCCAGTGCCTGCCATCGCTGCAATGAGCCGACGCTGATGCGACTGATCTTTCTGTCATCCAGACGCACAGGCTCAAGCTCGAGAACCGGTGTGATCTTGCCGCTACGGCCAATGTTGAAGTTGATCTTGCGTACTTCTGCCAGCGCCTGGGCAAAGGGGTATTTCCAGGCCGCGATCCAGTAGGGCGCTTTCGCCTGCCAGCGCTGTGCCGGTGGACGCTCGCCCTGGCGGATGATGATGCCGTCAGTCGCGAAAGGCAGCGGGTGGCGATACCAATGCTCACGCCAGCGTTGAGCCTGGGTAAAGCCTTCCAGCAGTTGACTGTAGTGAGCGCTGTCGTCGAACCCCAGAGCGCTCAACCCCGCCATACGTTCGCGCATTGAGGTCGGTCCGTCAGGCCAGTCCCAGACGAAAAGACCGATCCGCTCTGCGTCAGCAGCGTTCAGTTCGTTGCGGGCAAGCATCCCGGCGACTTTGCCGCGTGCATTTACGCTCCCGGCCTGGGCTTGTATATGATTTTCCAGACGCAGATACAGCTCACCTTGCAGTATCAGCGTCTCCTGCCAAGGCAGGTGCGCGGGTATGGCTGCAATGGTTTTGGCGTGTCCGGTCCAGTCTTGCCCCTCGATGCCATCGCCACGGCTGATGGCCTGAACCAGATTGCCCTGCTCATACACCAGCGTCACGGCGACACCATCAACCTTGGGTTGAACCCACAGGTCTTTGCGACCTTTAAGCCATTTTTTTACGGCTGTTTCATCACTCAGTTTGTTGACGCCGGTGTGCGGTACAGGATGACGCATCGGGCCTTTGGCAGTTCTCAGTGGGTGGCCGGTTTCACCGGGTCGTGAGGTGAAGCATGCGCGCCAGAATTCAAGTCGTTGTCGGGACTGGTCGTACAGTTCATCGGCAATCAGTGACACGCCCTGTCGGTGGTAGCTGTCATCCCAGGCAGAGATTTGTGTTTGTAGGGCAGTGATCGAGTTTCTTGCCTTGGCGGGCGTCCAGTCTGGGCATTGATTAGCCTGTGCGGTCAGGCTGATGAGTGAGAGCATGATTACGGCCAGTAAGCGCATCGAAGCATCCTTGCTTTGTGAGATGCCAGAGAGGCTAGCGACCGGCGCGCCGGGTGTCTGGTTGTGCTGGTTACTGAATCATTCAGCCAGTACAGATGCCGGTCTTTTGCTCCATGACTGTGCCTTTCAAGACTGGCAACGTTGCCTGCAATATTGCGACTCCCTTGTCCAAGTGCTGATGGGTGACTCATGGATATCTCGACTCTGGCGGTTTTCGTGCCGGCCTGCTTTGCGCTGAACATGGCGCCCGGCCCCAACAACCTACTTTCGATCAGCAACGCGACCCGCTACGGCTTTGCCAGGGCCTGCATCGGTGGGCTGGGACGTTTGCTGGCCTTCGCGATCATGATTGCGCTGGCGGCAGTGGGGCTGACTGCGGTGCTGCACACCTCAGAGTGGTTGTTTCATGTGATCAAGATCGTTGGCGCGGCTTATCTGTTTTATCTCGCGATGCAATTGTGGCGTGCCAGCCCTGAGGACGAGGGCGGGATGACAGGCTCAGGCAAAGGCATGTTCAGCCTGGCGCGGCAGGAGTTTCTGGTGGCCATCGGTAATCCGAAGGCGATTCTGTTGTTTACCGCTTTTCTGCCGCAGTTCGTAGATCAGGCTGGGTCCGTGACGGAGCAGTTCGCAGTACTCGGGGTTTTGTTCCTGGCGCTGGAATGCCTTGCGATTGCGATCTACGCCTGGATGGGCCTTCACGCTCGCCGATTGTTTGCACGCCCCAGTGGCAAACGATTGTTCAATCGGGTGTGTGCGGGATTGCTGGCCAGTGCGGCTTCGGTGTTGTTGGTGGCAAGAAGGGCTTAGACACTGGAACGGGATTTCCTGTAGGAGGCCGTCCAGCGTCCCTGACACAGCGCTGTTGCGCAGCAAACGGGGACCTGTAGGAGCGGGGGGGGGGGGGGGGGGGGGGGGGGCGGGAGGGGAAGATAGTAAAGAGTGTGGGGAGGGGGGGGGGGTGGTGGGGGGGCGCGCCCCGGTGTGGGTGGCGTCTCGAAATCAAAATTTGGGGGGGGGGCGCGGGGCCCGCCCCCCCCCCCGCTCCTACAGGTTTTACCTGACCAAAACAAAAAAGCCCCTGACGACCACGGTCGCCAAGGGCTTTTTGTTACGCCTGAAAGTTAAGGCGTATTACAGACCGGCAGCGGCGCGCAGGGCGTCGGCACGGTCAGTTTTTTCCCAAGTGAACGTGGTGAACGTGTCGTTACCAACGGTCTTGGTTTGCGGCGTGCGACCGAAGTGGCCGTAGGCTGCGGTTTCCTGATACATCGGGTGCAGCAGGTCCAGCATGGTGGTGATTGCGTATGGACGCAGGTCGAAAATGTCGCGGACCAGTTTGATGATCTTGTCATCGCTGATCTTGCCGGTGCCGAAGGTGTTCAACGAGATCGAAGTCGGTTGTGCGACGCCGATAGCGTAGGAAACCTGAATCTCGCAGCGCTCGGCCAGGCCAGCAGCAACGATGTTCTTGGCAACGTAACGGCCAGCGTAAGCAGCCGAACGGTCAACCTTGGATGGATCCTTGCCGGAGAACGCGCCACCGCCGTGACGAGCCATGCCGCCGTAGCTGTCGACGATGATCTTGCGACCGGTCAGACCGCAGTCACCCACCGGGCCGCCAATGATGAACTGGCCAGTCGGGTTGATGTGGAACTGAGTGTCCTTGTGCAGCAGCTCCGCTGGCAGCACGTGCTTGACGATCAGTTCCATCACGCCTTCGCGCAGATCGTTGTAGGAAACTTCAGGGTTGTGCTGGGTCGACAGAACGACAGCGTCGATGCCCACAACCTTGCCGTTTTCATAGCTGCAAGTCACTTGCGACTTGGCATCCGGGCGCAGCCAAGGCAGCAGGCCGGACTTGCGGGCTTCAGCCTGACGCTTGACCAACTGGTGCGAGAAAGCGATTGGCGCAGGCATCAGCTCAGGGGTTTCGTTGCTGGCGTAGCCGAACATCAGGCCCTGGTCGCCGGCGCCCTGATCTTCAGGCTTGGCACGGTCAACACCCTGGTTGATGTCAGGGGACTGCTTGCCGATGATGTTCATCACGCCACAGGTAGCACCGTCGAAGCCGACGTCGGAGCTGGTGTAACCGATGTCGCTGATCACGTCACGAACGATTTGCTCGAGGTCAACCCAGGCGCTGGTGGTCACTTCGCCAGCAACAATGGCAACACCGGTCTTGACCAGGGTTTCAACGGCTACGCGAGCGTGTTTGTCCTGAGCAATGATTGCATCCAGAACCGCATCGGAAATCTGGTCGGCGATTTTGTCTGGGTGCCCTTCGGACACGGACTCGGAGGTGAAAAGGGAGTATTCGCTCATCTCTACGGGTTTCCTGAATTTTACCGATGGTGAGTGTTGCCAGCCGGTCGCTGAAAATGGCGGACCTGTATCTGGAAACCATTACGTAAGCCTACATAGAGGCTTTCCCCGGGAACTAGCCCCGCAGCGATGGCCCAACGGGCCAGATCTTCCTGTTCAAACCCTAACCAGAGATCGCCACAGGCCTCCTTGGCCCAGCTCTGATCGTGGCTACACAAGTCTGTCACTAACAGGCTACCGCCCGGTTGCAACAGACTTGCCAGTTGTTTGAGTGCCTCTGCCGGTGCGGCGAAATGATGCAGCACCATGTTCAGTACAACGCAATCGGCGCTGACATCGACGGCATCCAGTACATCGGCGAGCTTCAGCTCAACATTAGTCAATGCCTGTGCAGCGCAAAGCTGACGGGCTATTTCCAGCATCGCCGGGCTATTGTCCAAGGCCGTTACGTGCTGGAAGCGACGTGCCAGATCCGGCAGAAAACCGCCATCTCCCGGCCCGACTTCCAATGCTGTCGCTTGCGAACCGAAGTTCAATTTGTCGAGCAGCGACAGCAGGCTGTCCCGGTACTGGGCAAGCCCGGCGATCAAGTCCTGCTGGGCGCGAAATTTCTCTGCCGTACGGGCGAAAAAATCCTGACTGGCATTGGCCCGCTGGCGATGTACCAGTCCGATACGGGACTGCACATCGTGAGGCAGAGCCAGCATGTCGACTTCATCAAGCATGGCCGCGTGCAATCTGCCGCCCGTTTGTCCGGTATGGGGCAGGGCGCGTCGGTAAAAAATAGCATTGCCTTCGCGTCGCGTTGCAACCAGATCGGCCTGGGCCAGCACTTTGAGGTGGTGGCTCATGCCGGACTGACCAATCGCAAAGATCTGCGCCAGTTCCAGCACGCCGAAGGAATCATTGGCCAGTGCGCGCAATACATTGAGCCGCAACGGATCGCCGCCAGCCTTGCACAAGGCAGAGAGGTCGTCGCAGTCGTCGTGGCGAATTGCAGGTACGCGCAGGTTCATAGGGCTGGCAGTCTAGTTAGCGTCCCGTCTCCCCGCAAGGGCAATATCAAAAAGTTTTGATATTGCTTGATGGGCGGTGGATTCAGAGCCGTCTGGAGCCGCTTTTATGAGGTGGCAGAGCGACGTGGATGAATAAATAACGAATCGCGTGCAGGAAAAACAACCACAAGCCGCTATCTTTCATTGCTCCCAGGCAGTGCCTGAGGGAAAATGCTCGCCTTTTTCAGATCCATTCTTTTCCCAGTTCCCAGGAGATCAGCGATGCCCAGCCGTCGTGAGCGTGCCAACGCCATTCGTGCACTCAGCATGGATGCCGTGCAAAAAGCCAACAGCGGCCATCCCGGTGCCCCTATGGGCATGGCGGATATCGCCGAAGTACTTTGGCGCGACTATCTGAAGCACAATCCGAGCAACCCGAATTTCGCCGACCGTGACCGTTTCATCATGTCCAATGGTCACGGCTCGATGCTGGTCTACTCGTTGCTGCACCTGACCGGTTATGACCTGTCCATCGACGACCTGAAGAATTTCCGTCAGTTGCACAGTCGCACGCCGGGCCACCCTGAGTTCGGCTACACGCCGGGCGTTGAAACCACTACAGGTCCGCTGGGCCAGGGTTTCGCCAACGCGGTAGGTTTCGCAGTCGCTGAGAAGACTTTGGCTGCCCAGTTCAACCGTCCAGGCCACAACATCGTTGATCACCACACCTACGTGTTCATGGGTGATGGCTGCATGATGGAAGGCATCTCCCACGAAGTCGGCTCTCTGGCCGGGACTCTGGGTCTGAACAAGCTGATCGCTTTCTACGACGACAACGGCATCTCCATCGATGGCGAAGTTGAAGGCTGGTTCACCGATGACACGCCAAAGCGCTTTGAATCTTACGGCTGGCTGGTCATCCGCAACGTTGACGGCCACGACTCGGAAGAGATCAAAACTGCCATCGACACCGCTCGCAAGAGCGACAAGCCGACGCTGATCTGCTGCAAGACCACCATTGGTTTCGGCTCGCCGAACAAGCAAGGCAAGGAAGAGTCCCACGGCGCTCCGCTGGGCGCTGAAGAAATCGCCTTGACCCGTGCAGCCCTGAAGTGGACCCACGGCCCGTTCGATATCCCGGCTGATATCTATGCCGAGTGGAGCTGCAAAGAGAAGGGCCTGGCGGCTGAAGCCGACTGGGATCAGCGTTTCGCTGCCTACTCTGCCGAATTCCCGGAGCTGGCCAACGAGCTGATCCGTCGCATGAGCGGCGAGCTGCCAGCTGACTTTGCTGAAAAGTCCGCTGCCTACGTCGCTGAAGTCAACGCCAAGGGCGAGACCATCGCTAGCCGTAAGGCCAGCCAGAATGCACTGGGGGCTTTCGGTCCGTTGCTGCCTGAGTTCCTCGGCGGTTCGGCTGACCTGGCCGGTTCCAACCTGACCATCTGGAAAGGTTGCAAGAGCATCACCGGCGAAGACGCCAACGGCAACTATCTGCATTACGGCGTGCGCGAATTCGGCATGGGCGCCATGATGAACGGTATCGCCCTGCACGGCGGCTTCGTGCCTTACGGCGCGACCTTCCTGATCTTCATGGAATACGCCCGCAACGCAGTGCGTATGTCCTCCTTGATGAAGAAGCGCGTGCTGTATGTGTTCACCCACGACTCCATTGGTCTGGGCGAAGACGGGCCGACGCACCAGCCGATCGAGCAACTGACCAGCCTGCGCACTACGCCGAATCTGGACACCTGGCGTCCTGCGGATGCTGTGGAATCGGCGGTGGCCTGGAAGTACTCCATCGAGCGCAACGACGGCCCGTCGGCGCTGATCTTCTCCCGTCAGAACCTGGCTCACCAGGCTCGCGACGAAGCTCAACTGGCGGACATCGCTCGCGGTGGTTACGTGCTGCGTGACTGCGTTGGCGAACCAGAATTGATTCTGATCGCTACCGGTTCGGAAGTGGGTCTGGCCGTTCAGGCATTCGACAAACTCAGCGCTCAAGGCCGCAACGTGCGTGTGGTTTCCATGCCATGCACCAGCGTCTTCGATGCTCAGGATCCGGGCTACAAGCAAGCCGTTCTGCCACTGCAGGTCAGCGCTCGTATCGCCATCGAAGCTGCTCACGCAGACTTCTGGTACAAGTACGTGGGCCTGGAAGGTCGCGTCATCGGCATGACCACCTTCGGCGAGTCGGCCCCTGCGCCAGCCTTGTTCGAAGAGTTCGGCTTCACCCTGGAAAATATCCTGGGTCAGGCTGAAGAGCTGCTGGAAGACTAATAGCGATTTACCTGCTGAAGCGGACCCTTGTGGGAGCAGGGCTTGCCCGCGATAAGGTCAACACGGTGCTTGAGACCGAGCTGACCTTATCGCGGGCAAGCCCTGCTCCCACAGAGTTCGCTTGGTAGTTTGCCCAACGAGAACCCCATGCCTCAGCACCGCCCTTACAAAGTTGCACTCAACGGCTACGGCCGTATCGGTCGTTGCGTCGTGCGCGCGCTTTGCGAGCGAGGGGCCAAGGCAGGGTTTGAAGTGGTTGCCATCAACGATCTGGCCGACATGGCCAGTCTCGAATACCTCACGCGCTTTGACTCCACACATGGCCGATTCCCCGGCGAAGTGCGGGTCGAAGGGCAGTACCTGCACATCAATGACCACAAGATCAAAGTGCTGCGCAGCGAGACGCCGGAAGGCGTTGAATGGGCGGCGCTGGAAGTTGATCTGGTGCTCGAATGTTCAGGTGTCTACAACACCCGTGAAGACGGCCAGCGGTTCATTGATGCTGGCGCGCCACGGGTGCTGTTTTCCCAACCGATGGCCAGCGAAGCTGACGTAGACGCCACCATCGTGTTCGGCGTTAACCAACAGAAGCTGACAGGTGCCGAACTGCTGGTCTCTGCTGCGTCCTGCACCACCAACTGCAGCGTACCGTTGCTGCGCTTGCTGGATCAGGCGGTAGGGCTGGAGTACATCACCATCACCACGATCCACTCGGCGATGAATGATCAGCCCGTGATAGACGCTTATCATCATGAAGATCTGCGCCGTACGCGTTCGGCTTTCCAGTCGATTATTCCGGTGTCCACTGGTCTGGCGCGCGGTATTGAGCGGCTGCTTCCGGAACTTGCGGGCCGAATTCAGGCCAAAGCAGTTCGCGTGCCGACGGTAAACGTGTCCTGCCTCGATATCACCTTGCAAACCGCGCGGGATACCGATGCAGCAGAGATCAACCGCCTGCTTCGCGAGGCTGCTACCAGCGGCCCGCTGAAAGGGCTGCTGGCTTACACCGAGTTGCCGCACGCCAGTTGTGATTTCAACCATGACCCTCATTCGGCCATCGTGGATGCGAGTCAGACCCGGGTTTCCGGCCCGAGGCTCGTGAACTTGCTGGCCTGGTTCGATAACGAATGGGGTTTTGCCAATCGAATGCTTGACGTTGCTGAGCACTTTTTGCACGTCGCAGACCCACAACAGTAAAAACAGGGATTCACTCATGACCGTGTTGAAGATGACCGAGCTCGACCTGCAAGGTAAGCGTGTATTGATCCGCGAAGACCTCAACGTCCCGATCAAGGACGGCAAAGTCAGCAGTGATGCACGTATCCTGGCGTCGCTGCCTACCATCAAGCTGGCGCTGGAAAAGGGCGCCGCCGTGATGGTCTGCTCTCATCTGGGTCGTCCAACCGAGGGCGAATTCTCTGCCGAGAATAGCCTCAAACCCGTCGCTGACTACCTGAGCAAGGCCCTGGGCCGTGAAGTGCCACTGGTTGCCGATTATCTGGACGGTGTTGACGTCAAGTCTGGCGACATCGTGCTGTTTGAAAACGTGCGCTTCAACAAGGGCGAGAAAAAGAACGCTGACGAACTGGCGCAGAAATACGCTGCCCTGTGTGACGTCTTCGTCATGGACGCTTTCGGTACTGCGCACCGCGCTGAAGGTTCGACCCACGGCGTGGCCAAGTTCGCCAAAGTCGCTGCCGCAGGCCCGTTGCTGGCTGCTGAGCTGGACGCACTGGGCAAAGCCCTTGGCGCTCCGGCCCAGCCAATGGCCGCCATTGTTGCTGGCTCCAAGGTGTCTACCAAACTCGACGTGCTCAACAGCCTGAGCGCCATCTGCAACCAGCTGATCGTCGGTGGCGGTATTGCCAATACGTTCCTGGCTGCGGCAGGCCACAAGGTTGGCAAGTCGCTGTACGAACCAGACCTGCTGGATACCGCTCGTGAAATCGCCGCCAAGGTCAGCGTGCCGTTGCCGGTGGACGTAGTGGTCGCCAAAGAATTCGCCGAAAGCGCAGCCGCGACGGTCAAACTGATCGCCGATGTTGCTGATGACGACATGATTCTGGATATCGGCCCGCAAACTGCAGCGCATTTCGCCGACTTGTTGAAATCTTCCAAGACTATTCTGTGGAACGGACCGGTTGGCGTGTTTGAATTCGATCAGTTTGGCGAAGGTACCAAAACCCTTGCTAAAGCCATTGCCGAAAGCTCGGCGTTCTCCATCGCAGGCGGTGGCGACACCTTGGCGGCAATCGATAAATATGGCGTAGCGGATCAAATCTCCTACATTTCTACCGGTGGCGGCGCATTCCTGGAGTTCGTCGAAGGCAAAGTATTGCCCGCCGTGGAAATTCTGGAACAGCGCGCCAAGGCCTGAGGATCAGGCTTTGCAAAAGGGAAATGAAATGCTCAGGCCGCTACCGCTGCTCATTATTGCTGTACTGCTCGCTGGCTGCGCCACTGAGCCGGAAGCCGTAGAGGTTGTGCGTGAGCCTGCGCTGGTTCAACTGAGCTGTTATCAAGCGAACTGGCAGGCAGAGACCGTACCGGTGATCTACAAACGCGGCGGCGAAGCTGTTCTGGACAAGTACGAATTCATGCCCAATCTCGGCCCGGTGGCCTGTCGTTAAGATGCGATCACGGAGATGAGTTTGGCAACATCTTGAGCCAGTGGTGGTCATTAAAGGGTGGATAACTTTTCTGAATAAGGAACTTCGCCATGAAAATCGCCGCCTTGGCCTTGATGAGTTGTGTGATATTCGCCGGTTGTAGCAGCCCTGGCACTCGTGCCAAGACGTGTGAAGTGCTCAGCCCGGCGTCCGTAAACGTGCCCACAACCCAGAATACTCAACGGGTTGAAGCGCAGGCTACGGGTGAGCCGGCCGATGATCGGAATCAGGAACAGAACTGCCCCTGAAGATTGAAGCGACTGGCATTTGCCTTGCTTCCCAGGGCAGGCCAGGAGACGTAATGAAAGGCTTGATTGCCCTTGCGACACTTGCAGTGCTTGGTGGTTGCGCCAGCATGAAGGCTCCGCAAACAGGTAATACCTGGACCAGTTGGGTTTGCGACAGCAAAGCCGAGGTCCACTGGCGTTACGTTGACCAGGCCAAGGCCGAAGTCGATGTGCGCCTGAATGAAAGCGATCAGGTTTTCCGGCTGACCGCCGAGCCTGGCTCGCCATCGCTCTATAGCAATGGTGTACTGGCTTTCCAGAACAAGGGCGACGAAGGCCTGGTGTACTGGGACGCTACCAACGATTTGATCGGGCGCGGTTGCAAGAAGCGTTGAACAAGCTGCACCGATGATCCAGCGCATGGCCTCAGGGCTTATGCGTAGAACTTGAATAGCAGCCGCCGCTACGGCAGGTTTGCACGATAACGACCCTACCGGGAGAGAGACAGACAATGGCACTTATCAGCATGCGCCAGATGTTGGACCACGCAGCCGAATTCGGTTATGGCGTCCCAGCTTTCAACGTGAACAACCTGGAACAAATGCGCGCCATTATGGAAGCGGCCGACAAGACCGATTCCCCGGTGATCGTTCAGGCCTCGGCCGGCGCCCGTAAATACGCTGGCGCGCCGTTCCTGCGTCACCTGATCCTGGCGGCAGTGGAAGAATTCCCGCATATCCCGGTGGTCATGCACCAGGACCACGGTACCAGCCCTGATATCTGCCAGCGTTCGATCCAGTTGGGCTTCAGCTCGGTCATGATGGACGGCTCGCTGGGCGTGGACGGCAAAACGCCGACCACCTACGAGTACAACGTTGAAGTGACTCGTCGTGTTGTTGCCTTCGCTCACGCCTGCGGCGTTTCGGTTGAAGGTGAGCTGGGTGTTCTGGGCTCGCTGGAAACCGGTATGGCTGGCGAAGAAGACGGCGTTGGCGCTGAAGGCATGCTCGATCACAGCCAGATGCTGACCGATCCGGAAGAAGCCGCTGACTTCGTCAAGAAAACCCAGGTGGATGCTCTGGCAATCGCTATCGGCACCAGCCACGGCGCTTACAAGTTCACCAAGCCACCTACCGGTGACATCCTGGCGATCGATCGCATCAAGGAAATCCACAAGCGCATCCCGAATACTCACCTTGTGATGCACGGTTCCTCTTCGGTCCCGCAAGAGTGGTTGAAAATCATCAACCAGTACGGCGGCGAAATCAAAGAAACCTACGGCGTACCGGTTGAAGAAATCGTCGAAGGCATCAAGCACGGCGTGCGCAAGGTCAACATCGACACCGACCTGCGTCTGGCGTCCACCGGTGCCATCCGTGAGTTCATGGCCAAGAACCCGGGCGAGTTCGACCCGCGTAAATACCTGGCCAAGACCGTAACTGCCATGCGTGACGTGTGTATCGCTCGTTATGAAGCATTCGGCACTGCAGGCAATGCGTCGAAGATCAAACCAGTGTCTCTGGACGCGATGTTTGAGCGTTACGCTCGTGGTGAGCTGGATGCCAAAATCAACTGAGTCATGGTTGATTGAGCATTGAAAAGCCCGCAGCGATGCGGGCTTTTTTGTGGGCGCTGTGGTGCTTGGGGACATGCTTGGGGACAATCGCTCCCGCAGGATTTGTAGATGTGCCTGGGTTCAGCTTTTTCCCGGCAATCCAATGACGCGCCCTATGTAGTGTGGTGCAGGTAAGTCTTGTTGGCTGGCAGCGATTGCTGACAGCTCGCCTAGAACAGCCTCAAGGAACGGCGCAGACCGTGGACCGGCTGCCAGATCTACGTGGAGCAGCATCTGCTCGCTTGCAGAAAGCGTGTCATCAATGCCTGCCTTGTGAAGGCTGTGATAGAGGTGCACGCGCTTGTTGTCGTGGCCGACGATCTGCGTGCGCACTTCTACCTGCTCATCCAGCTTCACTTCATTCAGATAGTTGATGTGGCATTCAAGTGTGAACAGCGAATGACCGCTGGCATCCCGGTTGTCGCTGGTGAGGCCGATCAGGTCCATGAAGGCATCGGTGGCGTAGCTGAAAATCAGTAGATAAAACGCATCGCGCAGATGGCCGTTGTAGTCGACCCAGTCGGCGAGGATGGGGGTTTTGTAGGTGATGAGTTTTGGCATTTTTCGCCCCAATTTAAAGGCTCGCAGGGTTTTTGTGGGAGCGAGGCTTGCCCGCGATAACAGCAACTCGATATGACAGGTGTACGGCGTCGCTCCAATCGCGAGCAAGCTCTGCTCCCACAGAGGGGCAGCAAAACTCAATCGCTAAACGCCATCCCGTGCTTTTCTTTGGTGGCGCGCACTGCCTCCAGTACCGCCAGCAAGCAGTCATCGCGATAGCGCTCCAGCGCGGCGATGCTGTGGTTCCCGAGCTGATCGCGGGTGCCATCGACCACATCGTCGATCAGCTTGTCAGTCAGTTCCGGCGCCGGGAGGTAAGTCCATGGCAGCTTGAGTGCTGGTCCGAACTGGTTCATGAAGTGCCGCATTCCGGCGTCGCCACCGGCCAGCGTATAAGTCAGGAAGGTGCCCATGAATGACCAGCGCAGCCCGGCACCAAAGCGGATCGCATCATCGATTTCCCCAGTAGTTGCGACGCCATCGTTGACCAGATGCAGTGCCTCGCGCCACAACGCCTCAAGCAGGCGGTCTGCGATGAATCCAGGGACTTCCTTGCGTACGTGCAGGGGGCGCATGCCCAAAGATTCGTAGACGCTAATCGCCGCCTGAATGGCCTCAGGTGCGGTGTGCTTGCCGCCCACTACTTCTACCAATGGCAGGAGGTACACAGGGTTGAACGGGTGCCCCACCACGCAGCGCTCAGGATGGGTCGCGCTTTCGTAGAACTCGCTTGGCAATAGTCCGGATGTACTGGAGCCGATCAGCGCATCAGGCTTGGCGGCGGCGCTGATCTTTGCGTGAAGCTCGAGTTTCAGGTCTAGCCGTTCAGGAGCGCTTTCCTGGATGAAGTCGGCATCCCGCACGCATTCTTCGATGGTCGTGACGAAGCGCAGACGATCCTGAGCTGCGCCGGGCTTCAGGCCTTGTTGCTCCAGCGCAGGCCAGGCATTGGCGACCCGCTGGCGCAACGCGGTCTCCGCACCCGGCGCCGGATCCCAAGCGACAACGTCCAGCCCGTGGGCGAGTGCACGGGTAACCCAGCCGCTGCCGATGACGCCGCTGCCCAGTGCTGCGAAGGTTTTGATGTGGGTGATGAGGGTCATGTCGAGTCCTGGCTTTCAAGGGAGGATTTGTAGGAGCTGCCGAAGGCTGCGATTGGCCTCAGATCACAGCGACCGGTTCTCGATCGATCGCAGCCTTTTGCAGACCTACAGGTAGTTTTCAGCCGCGCTTGGTCAGGCCCATTTTCACGCGTCCTTCTGCCGGGGTTAGCACCCGGGCACCCAGCCGGGTGAGGATTTCACTGGCACGTTCGACCAATGCTCCATTGCTGGCCAGCACACCGCGATCCAGCCAGATGTTGTCCTCCAGGCCGACCCGCACATTCCCGCCGAGCAACACGGCTTGCGCGGCCATAGGCATTTGCATGCGACCGATGCCGAAACCGGCCCACACCGCATCGGCAGGCAGGTTATCGACCATGGCTTTCATCGTCGTGGTGTCTGCCGGTGCGCCCCAGGGGATACCTAGGCATAGCTGGAACAACGGGTTGTCCAGCAAGCCTTCCTTGATCATCTGCTTGGCGAACCACAGGTGCCCGGTGTCGAAAATCTCCAGCTCCGCCTTCACGCCCAAGTCCTGAATACGTTTGGCGCCTGCGCGCAGTTGCGCCGGGGTCGAGACATAAATCGTGTCGCCATCGCCGAAGTTGAGCGTGCCGCAATCCAGTGTGCAGATTTCCGGCAGCAACTCTTCGACGTGAGCAAGGCGGGTCAGCGGACCGACCAGGTCGGTATTGGGCCCGAACTCCATGGGGCGCTCGCCCGGCCCGATCTCAAGATCGCCACCCATGCCCGCGGTGAGGTTGACGATGATGTCGATGTCCGCCTCGCGAATACGCTCCATCACTTCGCGATACAGCGCTACGTCGCGGCTGAACTTGCCGGTCTGCGGATCTCTAACGTGACAGTGCACGACAGTCGCGCCAGCTTTGGCTGCCTCAACGGCGGCGTCGGCGATCTGTTTGGGCGTGATGGGGACCAAGTGGCTTTTCCCGGTCGTGTCGCCCGCGCCGGTCAATGCGCAGGTGATGATGACGTCGTGGTTCATGAGGCAGGGTTCCTTACAGGCTTGCTTCGCTTTTGATAATGCAAAGCTACGCAGCCATGGCCTCGTGAAAACGCACAGCGGCGACCAGCACTTGCACGGTAGCGACATGGTCTATTGCTGTGTTTATCTAATCGGCGTATTCCAGAAGCGGCGTGAACCAAGGTCTTGTTATGAGCGGGCTCTGCTTGCCGCACGACAGGTCGTCCTGGAGACATATTCCCTGACAGCCCTCTCTACAGAAGCGATTACATGCCCCAAGACTTCTACTTCCTACTGATGCCCGGTTTTTCGGTGATGGGCTTTGTGTCGGCTGTAGAACCGCTGCGCGTGGCTAACCGGTTTGGCGGTGAGCTGTATCGCTGGCATGTGTTGAGTGTTGATGGCGGTGCGGTCATTGGCAGCAATGGCATGTCGGTCAACGCCGACGCCGCGCTGGAGCCGCTGAAGAAAGGGGCAACGCTATGGGTGGTGGCGGGGTTCGAGCCTTTGAGGTTTTGCACGCCGAAAATAGAGCATTGGCTACGACGGCTGGACAGCGAGGGCGTGACGCTGGGCGCTATCGACTCAGGCAGCTTTGTTCTGGCTCAGGCTGGTTTGCTGGATAACCACCGGCTGACCATGCATTGGGAAGCCATTGATGCTTTCAAAGAAACCTGGCCCGGGCTGCAGGTGACGCAGGAGCTATTCGAGATTGATCGACGCCGCATCACCTCTGCCGGTGGGACTGCGTCCATCGACATGATGCTCGACCTGATCGCTCAAGAGCACGGGCCTGAACTGGCAATCAAGGTGTCCGAGCAATTTGTGCTGAGCCGCATCCGCCCGCGCAAAGACCACCAACGCATGCAGATCGCCACGCGCTTCGGCATCAGCAACAAGAAGCTGGTGCAGGTGATTGGTGAAATGGAACAGCACACGGAACCGCCCCTGAGCACCCTGGAATTGGCCGAAGGTATTCAGGTGACACGCCGCCAGCTGGAACGGCTGTTTCGCCTGCACCTCAACGACACACCAAGTAATTTCTACCTCGGTTTGCGTCTGGATAAGGCTCGCCAACTGCTACGTCAGAGCGACATGAGCGTGCTGGAAGTGAGCATCGCCTGCGGTTTTGAATCGCCTTCGTATTTCACACGCAGTTATCGGGCGCGTTTCAGCCGGTGTCCGCGGGAAGACCGCCGTGCGTAATAGGCGCAGCCTGCAATACCTTAGAACCGGAGCTGTGGGAGCAGAGCTTGCTCGCGATAAGAGCACAGCGGTTTGCGGTCATACGACGTTATCGTTCTTCGCGGGCAAGCCTCGCGCTCATCAAACAACATGCAAATTACTGGATTGAAATGCACTGTCTGTAGGAGCTGCCGAAGGCTGCGAAGCATTTATCCCGACAGACCGAGATCGCAGCCTGCGGCAGCTCCACAGGTATGTGATCCAGTATTGGCCGGTCCCGGACCCTGCGTATTTTTATTAAACCGACGATACTTCTGTCGTACCAGTTATTCCGCCTTCACTCGAAGGAGGCGCGGTCACGATGGATTTCAGGTCAATCTTGCTCGTAAGTAACTTGTCGATATCCGGTTTCGGGCGCTTGAGTTCCGGGTTGTCTGCAGTCGCACGTTCGATCTGCTCGCCGCAGGCCAGCAGGTGAGCGTCTGCACGGAACGCGCCCACCACTTGCAGACCAAACGGCATACCCACATGGTCAATGCCGCAAGGCAGCGACAGGGCAGGATTGGTTGCCAGCGTGACGACATAGGTCAGGGCCAGCCAGCGGTAGTAATTCTCCAGTTGCTTGCCGTTGATGCTTTTCAGGTAAAGGTCGTTCCATGGGAAAGGGGAGACCGGGGTCGTCGGCGACAGGATCAGGTCGTAGTCTTCGAACAGCGCCTGGAAGCGGCGATAGATGCGGGTTTGTTCGGTGGCGGCCCAGGCGCAGTCTTCCAGAGTCATGCGCATGCCCATTTCGTAATTGGCACGTGGGTTTTCGCCCAGAGAGTTCGGGTCACGCAGATAGGCGTCACGCGTTCCGGCGACGAAGCTCTCGGCGCGTAATATGTCAAAGCAGCGATCTGTTTCGCCCAACTGCATGGGGATTTCATCGCAACTGCGGAAGAGTGGGCGTAGCGCGGCGATTTTGCGACGGAACACTTGGCGAATATCGTCATCGACATCGCAGCAACCGAAGTCTTCTGTGTAGCCAACCCGCAAGGTGCCGAGATCCACGTCAGGCAGGGCGCTGAACAAGGTTTTGTCGACTTCATAACTCAAGGGTTCGCTGACGTGAAAACCGGCTGTGGCTTGCAGTTGCAGCAGGGTATCGGCCACCGTGCGTCCCATGGGGCCGACAACCGAGATGGGCGTCCAGCCCAACAGGCGTCGCTCGCTGGGTACCAGCCCGGGAGAAGGGCGTAAGCCCACAACGCCGCATTTCGCGGCCGGGATGCGTAATGAGCCACCCGTGTCGGAGCCGCTGCACAAGGGCAGCATGTCAGTGGCCAGCGCCGCCGCCGAGCCGCCGGAAGAACCGCCTGCGTTCAGAGCGGGGTTGAACGGGTTACCCGTTGCGCCCCAGACGTCATTACGCGTGTTGGCACCTGCGCCCATTTCCGGCACGTTGGTTTTACCGGTGACAATGCCTCCGGCCGCACGCAGTCTCGCAACCAGCGTGTTGTCTTTGGCCGGAACGTTATTGCGATAGAGAGGTGACCCGTAGGTGGTCAGCAGTCCTGCGGTGGCTTCCAGATCCTTGATGCCGATGGGCAAGCCATGCAACAAACCCAAGGGTTGACCCGAAAGCACTGCCTGCTCCGCATCACGAGCCTGTTGCCGGGCTTGATCAAAGCATGTGGCGGTGACCGCATTGACGTAAGGATTAACCCGCTCGATGCGCTCTATGCACGCGTCCATCAATTCCACAGGGGAAATCTGTTTGCTGCCTATCAGGCGGCGCAGCTCAACGGCGGTTTTTTCCACAAGCTCATCGGGACGGGGCATTCGAGATACCTGGCAACAGTGATTGTTGCCTCGAATCTAGATCAGTCCGAGGCTTGCCACAATTTCAAGTTTTCGAATGTTTTATTGCTGTTTTGGCATGGGTTGTTGGTTCGGTGCGAGACTGCTGTAGGGGCTGGCGAAGGCTGCGAAAGCATTTCTTCTGGTGCACCGAGATCGCAGCCTTCGGCAGCTCCTACAAAACCCTGCACTGAATACGGATCACGAAGCCTTCTGGTCCCGAACCATCAGCAATCGTGACGCTTCGTTATAGTCCGCCTGGAACGCAGGGCTGCCGATCCATTCGATGGCCGTGTCTTCGTCCTCGTCAAAGAACATCGCGCGGTAGGTAATCAACAGGCCCATCATGAAATCAGTGGCTTGTTCTTCGTCCTCTTCGGCAATGACCAATGCCAGCACGGGGTACTGCAGGAATACGGCGCACATTGCCAACTGGCTGATGGCCTGAGCGGCTTTCATGGTCTGGAACAGGTCGTCGAAGTCGGCCGGGTCGAAACCGTTTTCCACGATGTCCTTGAAGTCGAAGGTGCTCAGATCGAGTTCGACATCATCGAAGGGCTGGTCAACCAGCGGCGAAGCGAAGACCGGGTGCACCACTTTTTTGCCGGGCTTTTGCGAACGATTTTGCTTGGCCTTGGCTTTCGCCCGTTGAGCGCGTTTTTGCTGCTTGTCTGGCGAAGCCACCGATGAATTCCTGATCTTGAAGTTGAGTTACCGAGACGAGCCTTGCGCTGCCCGCATCACAAATAGCGCGACCACTTTACTGCGACAGTCGTCCCAGTGGAACCCGTGCAGTTACTGGTGCAGGCTGGCTGCCCCCTCGCAGGTATCTGTCCGGGCACATAGGTATCTGGCAGATTGCTCAGGTCGATCAGCGTTGAGCCTCCCCAGGCATTTGCGGGCGTAGCCCCTTGAGCCGCAGCTGTGACATAGCCGTGCACGGTACTGCTGCCCTCGGTAAGGAACACATCTCCAGCCACGATACTGCCGTAAACCACGCTTGAGGAACCGAGCGTGATCGCACCTCCGGAAAACACGCCATTCGTGAAACTGCCATCCAGATAACCAACGTTACCCAAGGCATTGGATATCAGCTTGGCGCCAGCCGTGTCGCAGAAGTTGGTCGGGTACATGCCGGCGAAGTCGTTCGTTGAGTCCTTCAGAAACTTGTTGGTGCAGACGACTTTGTAGCCTGCGTAGTTCAGCGCGTACAGGACGTGGGCACCACTGGTGGCGATATTGCCTGTAGCAACGACAGTGTTGTAGTACTCGCCGTTGCTCATTTGCAGATTGCCCTTGAACCACAGTGCACCGGGTGCCAGGTTCTTGCCTGAAACAGTCCATGTGCCGTTGGCGTAAGTGATACATCCGTTGTAAGTCGACTGACCCTGGCAAAGCGTGCGGGTGGTTGAGTCAGGAGCAGCGGGCGATGTGCAGTTGTTCGAGCTGTCGACGTTCTTGCACAGGAAGTCGTTGTAGCCCCTGTTGTTCTGTTGGGGGTAATTGCCCAGATAGTAAATTCCGTTGGTCAGCCCGTTGATGTTCTGGACCGTGACCTGCCTTTTGCCGTTCACATACTCAAATACATAGTTCGAGGCGTCCTTGAAGTCATAGGCATCAACCTTGACGGTGTTGTCGACCTTTGCAGTAAGTGGCGTAAACAGCGTCACCGTTACATCGGTCGGGGCAACCACTGCGGTCGTATTCGGGCAGTTACTGATGCTTTTGGCTTTGATGGTGCCTTGAGGAAACCAGTAAGGGCTTGGGCAAGTTACATTGGCTTTGCTATTGATGCGGTTGATGCTTGGCCAGCTAGTAACGGTAACGTCGCCAACCGCGTTGGCCTCAGTTGTTGTGCCGTTACTTATCGCGATGGTTTTGCCCGCATTCAGCGTCCCTAGCGTTCCGCCCGTCGAGGTGGTGATTTTGCCGAGTGCGTTTGCGGAACCTACTGAGCCGTTGGTAATTGATATATTGCCATTGGTGTAAAGCGTTCCTTGGGAGCCGCCACTGGCTAAAGTGATGTTGCCCAGGGCTGAGCCTTTTTGGGTGCTGGCCGAACCATTGAGTGTAAGCGTTCCATTGGCGAACAACTCGTCAACCTGAATGCCGCCACCGATGACTATATCGCCGCTGGCCTGCAAGGACTGTAAGCCCGTGACGGAGCCGCTCAGGTTGGCGTCACCCTTTACCGAGAGCTTCGCATCAGGATTGCCTTTGAAGGTGATCGATCCGGTCAGGGTAAGCGGCTTGCCTATGTCGACGACGCCGTTCGGTGTAATCACGCCTGCGGCCGACGCGAATTTCACGTTATAGAAAACCTGCAACGTCGCGGTCGCACCCGCGGCACCGTTATTGCCTGCTGCCGATGAAATATTGAAGCCGATGATGCCGGTCGCTTTGACGTAAGGCTCTGAAACGCTAATCGTCAGCCCGTTGATATTGCTCGCCAGGTTACCGGTAAGCGCAACCAGGCGATCCTCGGGTTGTGTCTGGCTGGCGATGTCCAGCAAGTAGAGGCGCACCAGCTCCACACCTTCCCATGCTCTGGACTCGGCCGGCACCGCCGCATGGCTTGCCATCTGCTGGTCTTGAGCGCTGCGGATGCCATACACCATACCCATGGCTGTTACGGTCATCGCCATGCCGGTGAGCAGCATGACAAGCGTGGTCGCCATGCCCCGCTGGCGTGCTCTGGATTTGAGGCCGGCGCTGGAGATCATGAGGCACTCGGTTTTTCAAGGTTGGGCAGGCACGTGGTGCTTTTACTTTTGACGTAAGCAGGCTGTGGCTCGCTGCTGTTGATGTCTATCGTGCTCGTGCTGGCGGTCATCATGACTTGCAGACGGTTGACGGTTGCGTCGGCGGTTTTCCCAAAGGGCCAGCAGGGTGCGTAGAACACCGAGAAAAACGCTGCGGGTTGATTCGTTTCAATCAGCGCAATACTGGTCCATGTCGTAGTGCCCCACTGCGATACCAGCGAGCAGTTAGTGCCGCCTTGCAGGCGCAGAAGGCTTCCTGTTTCCTTGCCGCTATCTTTCTTCATCAGCAATCCGGAGCAGATGGCGCTGCCGGTTGCGGTGGGCTTGTAGGTCCAGACCATGGCATTGCCCGTTGCGGGAGCCGTCGACGTGACGGCATTGAACGCACGGGGTGTTCCTGTCAGTGTGCCGTTGCTCAGATTTGCGTCGTTAAGCAAGATGATCTGCACAGGGTTGGCATCCACCCGAAAACCAGCATTCAACAACTCACGCTGCGCCGTTAGTACGGCTGCGGCAATCTGGCCGTCTTGTCGGGAGTCCTGGATGGACTGTACGGACACGCCGATCAGGTTTTTGTACAGCGAGAGCAGCGCCAGAATGCTGATCATCGAGAGGCTGACACCGACCAGCAGGCTGACCAGGTTAAAACCGCGCTGTGTACGTTTCATGTCTCGTCGCCGACGCGAATCACGCCACCGAACAGCGCGCTGTCAGAGGTGCGGGTCGTGAGTACCACGGTGCCTAGCGAAGTACCGCCCGTGACTGTGCGCCCGCCGATGGTTACGGCTGATGCGGCGGTGCAGGCGACATCCAGATTGATGGCGTTGGTTTGCGTTGGCAGGGTAATAGTCGCCAGCGAGGCATTGGTGCACAGTGCCTTGCCATTGAGCGCAAGCAGATTGCGCATCTGACTGACTGCGACGTTTTGCAGCTTCATGTCGCGCTGGGTTTTGGTCGCTCGCGATGACGCGTAGCTGATGCCCAAACCTATGATCGACATGAGGACAATGCCGATCAGTGATTCCATGAGTATGTCGCCGCGTTCCTTGCGCCCGTTACCGCTAAATGATCGGGACATTGAAGGTGCTCTCGCTGCCTGCCGTAACGTCGATGCTGGCGGTGGTGCAGGCATTGCCGCCCGCGACGGGCAAGCCGCGACTATTGAAGGCCACGCAGGAAACATCCGAACCGCCCACCTTGACCCCGACGGAGGAGGGCAGTTGTGCGGTCCATAGCGGTGTTGCGCTGGAGGTGCAGTCCACGCTGGTAGCCATTTTGAATAGCTTCAGCGTCTGGCCTGAGCGGCACAGGGCGGCGGCGGCCACATCATCACGGGCGCCTTCCGGGTTACGCAGTGCGGTGGCCTTGGCGCGGCTGATGCCTTGTTTCAGTACCCCGGCAGCCTCGCGCTGCTTGGCGCTATCGCTCCACGCTTTGGTGAAGGGCGCGCCAATGGCCAGCAAGATGCCGAAAATAGCGATGGTGATCATCAACTCGATCAGCGTGAAACCCTTTGCGCGCATCACAGCCACGCGCCGTTGTAAGGGCTGCAACTGGCCACCGCACGGATATTGTCTTGAGTCAGGGTGATACTGCAGCCATTGACCTTGCCGCTGTTGCCCAGGGCTTCCAGCTTGTAGGTGGAGTTGGTCGACGTCACGATCTTGTAGGTGAAGGAATCGGACTGGCTTGGCTGCCAGGCGGCCGACGTGCAGCCAGTGCTGCCTGTGGTCGCCACACACTTTGTGTCTGCGGTGGTGCTGGACGTTGTTGTCCCGTAAACCAGTTGGCGCTGGAAACGGTTTTCCATGACCAGGCTCAGTGCGGCCAGGTCAGCCTGAGCCGATTTGATTTTGCTCTTGGTGACATAGCTGTCGTAGGCGGGGAATGCGATGCCAGCCAGGATGCCGACAATGGCTACGGTGATGAGCAGCTCGATCAGCGTAAAACCAGAAGACTTGCTCGCGCCTGAAGCACGCATACGAAAACCGCCAAGGGGAACTAAAGTATTAATGCGATATTACTATGCCATGCCACATGCCGTGAACCGGCGTGGATCAATGGCTGGACGGATCCGATGACCGGTCGTCGGATGTTGTGAGGGGCCAACCAGGCGCGCACGGGACTGAGTCGCTTGCGGTGGGTGAATATACAGGCTGCGGATTGCTGCTCAAGCGCTGAGGCGGTGCTGGATTTTCTGCTTTATCGCGTCAGTATCATGAATCGTTGCGACTACATCATTCGCAGCGTTGAGCAGTCGACGTTTATCGGATTTGGGGATTTCCTCAATATTGGAGCAGATCACCATCGAATCAAAACGGTGCCCGGTTTTTTGCAAATGCTGGAGGATGATTGTCGCGAGCATTGCCTTTTCTTTTGTATTCACTCCAAAGACGTACGGCGGTCTGCCCGTCGTGTGGATGTAGTAGTCGACCGGATAGCTCTCACCATTGGGAATCTCCGGGACCAAGTATCCCTCTTCAAGAATCGCAGCGGACAGAAAGCTATTCAATATTGCCCTTAGGTCGTCATGGAATGTCGATTCAATTCGAGTTCGAGTCCACAAGCCAATGTCTTCGATTCGGGTTAGCCCCTGTCCAAAGGTGAAAAGACCTCGAAGCAGGACGTCAGCAGGCACCTCCACATAAACTTCGCCATCATCCTCTGATAAGCCACCCTCATTCAGGATGGTTTGTAGAAGTTGACCTCTAGCGCCGGAGAAGAGTCTGCTCAGATCATTTTCATAACTGAGCTTCATCATGGTTGTCCCCATATCTGAAATTCGCCAGCCAGCTGTCGTTTGGCCAAGGTAAGCCATGATTTGATCGCCATCTCGTGCTGACATTGGCAGCGCAATCACTACCTGTCCTTCAGGCATGTTTACCCGCACGTCCTGGCAGAATGTATTGCAAAGCAGTTTTTGCAGGGCGGTGATGTCGATAGTCATTCCAGGCCAAGGCTCATTTGGTTTTTGTCAGCTGTTTGATTGTCGTCTTCTTCGGCGGGGCTGCAAAGCTTCAGTCCAGAGATGTTGCAGTCCGCAATGATCGCGCTGACGGCGCCGTCCAGATCAAGGTAGCGGTGCGTGCTTTGCGCAAAATGCTCCGCTTTTCTTCCGGCGACCATGTACCGCTCGGTGGCTTTGTGAATATGGCAGGAAAAAATCGGATCGGCTCCCGTCAAGCGGGTTGTAGTGCGAGTGGTCACTGCCGTTGTAGCGACTGAGCCTTATTTTCTCGCCACCGGGATGGTAATAGAGCAGTCCGCACGAAAAACCATTCTTCAGGTGCTGGTTTTGTCTGAGGAACAGCGGAAAGCGGTTTGCGCTGTCTTCGGACTCGACTGAAAAATTGCGTTGCCTGGAGCCTCTCTGCTCTTTCCAGCGCGCTGCGGGTGTCGTCACCCGCTTGGGTTCAGATAAAAGCCGTTCAATTTGTTCATCGGTCAGTATCAGATCGCCCATCTACCCGTTCTCGAGTTGGGCGCGAGGGGAGGCAGGCCTGGAGCTTGCACGTTCTCAATTGCGCCAAAACGCTAATTGTGAAGAGGAGGGGGGAGTGTTTCTGTCAGGCGAATCCGTTTTTCATGAACGGCATTTCCAGTAAGTGCATAGCCGTTTCGCGATTTGATTCAGGAGCGATCCCGATAAAGAAAGTATTCAGCGATACGTTGGGCTACTGTTACTCGCGAAAAATTCACTGACGCAAATCTTCAAGGATTGAAATGAAAGCCACATCGCTTGTGTTGTTCGCCTTTCTCCTGCTCTGCGGTTGCACCACGCCGCTAACCTCCGACATGTCTAGCCCGTCGATTGCCGAAACCAAAACGGTGGTGTTCGGCGGCAAGACGTTCGTCCTGAAATTCCAGAAGCCGGGTTTGTGGGAGTATTTCCCGCCAGAGGAAAGCATGGATGCCTGGACTGAAATGGTGGACTTTACCGTCGTCCCTCGCGAGATGAATCGCTTCAAACCCCTCGACCTCGCCAAACGCGCCATCCAGCTTCATCAGCAGGAAAACCCGAACATGCCGGCAGTCCTGCTGACCGACAATAGAACCGGGATCGATTACGCGATGATGTTTTATCCCAAATCATTGCGTAAAGACGGGCAGTTCTCGGAGATCAGCTATTTCAAGTATTACAGGGACGGCACCACCGGCCAGACCATCATCTTTCACTTTGCCAGGAATATTCCAAAACCGGGCAACCCCTCTGCCAGCGCAGCAGAGATGGGCCAGGAGATTCCGCCGCTGATGGAAGCATTCCCGCTTTACCGGCCGTAATGCCACTGAGCGGGCAGCACGAATCGATTCGAAGGCGGTGATCGCCCGCAAAGCGTCTGAAAGGTTTTGGATTTGAAGGGTGTTGCAGGAGGAGCGATATGGAGGCGACTCCTCCAGCCACACCCGGCACACAACGTCCTGCCAGGACTCGTCACGCTTTGTACGCCTTCGGAACGCAGCCTGAAGGTCCTGAAACTAAAAAACCCCTGATACCTTGCGGTATCAGGGGTTTCGGTATTAGTGGTGCCCAGAGACGGAATCGAACCGCCGACACGGGGATTTTCAATCCCCTGCTCTACCGACTGAGCTATCTGGGCAACGGGGCGCATTAGACGTGTTTTTCAGGGGGTCGTCAAGCATGTTTTTAAAAAAATCTGAATTATTACCGTTGCTTACGACCCGAACTGCTTGAAACGCTTTATTTCTCGGGGGGAACGTAACCTTCCGCCTGAGCGTATTCCTCGCCGGACAGGAACTTGTCCATCTGGGTCTGGAGGAATTTGCGATCTTCGGCATTCATCATGTTCAGACGCTTTTCGTTGATCAGCAGGGTCTGGTGTTTCTGCCAGTCGGCCCAGGCTTTCTGTGAAACGTGATTGAAGATGTCTTCACCTTTGGCGCCAGGGTAAGGGGCGCGCTCCAGGCCTGGCAGTTCTTCTTTGTACTTGCGGCACATTACGGTGCGGGTCATGACGACTCTCCTGCATTCAATACGTCGGCTGCGCGTTTCAGCAGCTTCTTCACCGGGGCAGCAAGGCCCAGGCGCGGCGGGGTGGCGAGGTTATACCAGAGCCAGTCGGCCTCGGCCACGTGATGAGCAGACTCCTCGACCCTGACAAGCCAGGGCTCGATGCTCAGTTGAAAGTGACTGAAGGTATGGATCAGCCCCGGCAGTTCCTGATGTTGGCCCAGCTCCAGCGAGTGTTGCACTGCCAGATGCTGAAGATCCTCGAAGTCGTCCAGCTCCGGCAAGCTCCACAAGCCGCCCCACAGGCCGGTAGACGGACGGCGATAAAGCAGAATCGCGCCGTCACGGTTGGCAAGCATTGGCATGAGTGTGCGCTTTTGCGGGACTTCCTTGCGCGGCTTGGGGATGGGGTAGCGGGTTTCCAGACCCAGCAGATGCGCTTCGCAGCCAGATTCCAGCGGGCATAGCAGACAGCTTGGTTTACTGCGAGTGCATAGCGTGGCGCCCAGATCCATCATTGCCTGGGTGTAGTTGTTCACCCGGGCATGTGGCGTGAAGCGCTCTGCGGTGGCCCACAGCTGTTTTGCGACCTTCGGCTCGCCCGGGTAACCCTCCTGTGCCGTGAAACGCGCCAGAACGCGTTTCACGTTGCCGTCGAGGATCGGCGCTCGCAAACCCATGCTCAAACTGGCGATGGCCCCGGCAGTCGACAGGCCGATGCCGGGAAGCAAGATCAGTTTTTCTACATCGCGGGGGAATTCACCGTCGTGATCGGCAACCACTATTTTTGCGGTTTTCTGCAGGTTGCGCGCCCGGGTGTAGTAACCCAGGCCGGTCCACAGATGCAGCACTTCGTCTTCAGGCGCTTCGGCCAATGCCTGTACGGTGGGTAGGGCGTCCATGAAGCGGTCGAAATAATTCAGTACGGTGCTGACCTGCGTTTGCTGCAGCATGATTTCCGACACCCACACCCGGTATGGCGTGATGCCTTGCTGCCAGGGCAGATTGTGTCGCCCGTGGCGGTCGTACCAATCAAGCACAGCGCTGGAGAATTGCTCGGGTTGCCTGGGTGATCCTATATGTGAATGGTTGGCTTAAAGCGACTGTTGGTGTGAGCTTGCTCGCGATGGCGTTGGGACTGTTGATTATTCTTCGCCTGTCAGCATCGAATCGCGAGCAAGCTCACTCCTACAGGAGGTTTCGCTCTTAACGTTTGAAAAGGCCGCGCAGGGCGTCTTTAAGTTCTGGGCTGACTTTATCGCCGAGCTTCTCTTCGATCTTCTCGCCGAGCTTGTCGCCCGCCATTTTCGCGGCGACCTGGCCTAGGCCTTCCTTGTCGAGACGACAAGCTTTGGCGCCCAGTTCCAATGGGCCGCGGCACTGTACAGGCCACTCGATACCGACATAGCGCGGGTTGACCTCGCAGGCCGGGTCGGGCATCTCGGTTTTGTCGCCTTCGATGATGACTCCGACGTGGTAGTTCATGCCCAACACTCGCAGGTCCACATCTCCGTTGCCGTTGACGGTCAGGCCGGGTATTTGCACCTTGAGGTCCGGGTTGCTGGCTACACCATTGCGGAAAGTCAGATTTCCGTTGAGCTGGCGGAAAGGTGTGTCTTTGCCGCGAGGTTCGCCGCTGAGCGTCTTGCGGTTAAGAATCGAGATGCCCTGACAAAGCTGCTGTTCAAGGTTCGCATTGACCAGCACGCCATTGTTGAGCATGAAGCTGGCGGTGCCGTTCAGGCTGTCGATCAGCGCTTTTTCGCTGTTGCCCTTGCCGGTCAGATCGCTGTTGAGGGTCAGCAGGCCTTTGACGGGTGGAGTTTGATCCTGACTTTGCAGGAAGCGCTCGACCGGCACCTTGTTGATGCGCGTCTGGACGCTCATCAGAGGAACGTCCGGGCGCACATCAAGATTGCCTTTGACGTCGAAGTTGCCGTTGTAAAGATCACCACGCAGGCTGTCGACTTTGACCACGCCATTCAGGGCCTGGGTTTTCAACACGGCGTTCTGGATCTGCAGTTTTTCAACGGTCAATGCGCCGAAGCTGACGTCTGCATCGACATCAAGTTTGCGCATGCGCTCCAGTGGCAGGAGTTTTTCGGTGCTCCAGGCGGCCTTGGTCGGTTGCTCCGGCAGAGGCGTGGTGCCTGCGCCTGCCACTGCGGCTGCTTCACTGTTTTGCACTTCAGATTTGCGTGCTGCACTCGCGCCTTTTTTCTCTTCGCTTTCGGCTGGGCGATAGCGGTCGGCATTGAAGGTGTCAGCCTTGAGTTGCAGGCGCAGCGCCTGCTTGGCGAAGTCTTCCACGGCAACGCGGCCGGTGAAGGTGCTGTCGTCGACTTTCAGGTTGAGCTCATCAAAAGCAGCGCTGTTAGGCGTGGCGTTGATGCGCGTGATCATCTCGACTTTACTCAGGCTGCCTTCGCCCATCGCCGGGATTGGCTGGCCGATGCTATCGAGGAAGGTTCGCAGATCAAACTGGGCCACGGAGAGCGCACCAGTGATCTGTGGCGTCTTGTCCAGGTCCCGGGCGCGGAAGTCGCCAAGAGCACGTAACTGGTTCGCAGACAGCTTCATGTTGGTCCATTCGGCGACATTCGCGGCCAGATCGACCAGTAATTGCCCTTGAGCAGCGAAGGTCACGGTCTTGCCCTGGAGTGGCTCACCCGAGGCTTCACCTGACAAACGCATGTCACCAAACTGATAACGCTTGAGTGCGCGGTCCAGGCGCAGCTGGCCGACCAGTTCGGTCTTGGCACGCATGACTGGCTGGGTTGTGCCCAGAAATGCTGTCAGCTTGATCGGGATGTCAGCGCCTTCATGAACGGCGCCGGTGCTAAGCTGGATGCTCTCGGCCGTGAACGACTGGCCTTTGCGTGCATCGACATAATCTACCCGCGCGTTATTCACGGTCAGGCTGTCGATATCGAGCTTGATCGGCTGGGAAGGCTTGTCTGGTTTGGGCGCTGGAGTCTGTTCGCCATCGGCGGGTGCGGGTGTGGCAGCCACGTCCGACGCAGCAGGCTTGCCAATGTCTTCCCAGTTGCCATGACCGTTTTCATCGCGGCTCAGGCTGAGGTTGAGGCCTTCGACCCGGACGTCACTCATCTGTACTTCGCGACGCAGCAGCGGCAGTACGCGAACGGACAACCCCAGCATTTGCAGATCGGCAAAAGGCTTGGTCGGGTTGTTCAAGGTCGCAACGCTGGCTTCGTGCAGCTCCAGACCGAGCCACGGGAAGAGGCTCCAGCCGATGTCCCCGTTAAGTGTCAGTTCAACGTGCGCCTTGTCGCGCGCCAGTTGGCGAATCTCGTCTTTATAGTCGTTGGGATCAAACAGATGGGTCAGGGCGAAGCCGAGAGCCACGATGATCAGCAACAGCCCGAGAACAAAAAGTCCCAGGATTTTGCCGAACGCTTTCATGGGCGAGTCCTTGTAGTCGAACGTTCAAAATTTGCCCGCGAGTATAACCTCCTCACGCAGGTGCAGGGTTTTGGATGCCTCAAGCCTGGCCTCGTTCAGCATTTTGGGCTTGAAAGAGTACAAGTGGCACCTGAAGACTGGCCGCCAGAGCCTGGACTTCGGGAGGTTCGGCGGTTGCCAGCAAGCGTAGCTCGCAACCCGCCTGACGGGCTGATTTCTGCACTTCGCTGATCAGTTGCCCGGCGAAGCCTCTGCGGCGAGTCGGGTTGCGTACGCACAAGTGCGATAGCTCCCAGACCTTCGCGTGACGTTGCACAAGAGCACAACCTAACAGTCGATCGTTTAGCCTGGCGGCAACGAAGGCACCCTGTTCAAGGCCATTTTCGATCAGTTGCACCGCATCATTAAAAGGCGGGAACAGCCAGGCGGGTGCATCACGGTAGATCTTCTGTAAATCCACCTGGTCCTGATAACTAGCCGACTGAAGAAACTCAACGACGATAGGCATGAAATGTCCTCTGGCGACGGGCGGCATGGACAATTGTGCCCTAAACACGCGAGTCGTAGCGCTGACGTCAAAAAAAGTGATGTCAAAGCGCCTTTTTTTAATTGACAGATGATAATCTCGCGCCGTTCGCTAATCCGGTGCGTCGATTTGTCACGTATTCGGGAACTCTGCCGATAAAACGGTCGTTGCCTACGCGCACGGAGGCTGTGGGTGGAACGTAGACACCTTGTGAGCTTCTTTTTCTGGGGATAAAACAATGAGTACAAGCACTGCGTTGGGCGGTTCACCCGCACAGCCTGCGTTCTTGTCCAAAGAACGCATCATCGCCAAGCCAGGTTTCAACCGCTGGCTGGTACCACCGGCAGCATTGGCTATTCACCTGTGCATCGGCATGGCGTATGGCTTCTCCGTGTTCTGGCTGCCGTTGTCCAAGGCAGTTGGCATCAAGGCTCCAGTAGCCTGTGCACCTGACATGAGCTTCTTCGCACAGATTTTCTCGTCTGCCTGCGACTGGCCCATCTCCATGCTGGGCTGGATCTACACCCTGTTCTTCATCTTCCTGGGTTGCTCGGCTGCCATCTGGGGTGGCTGGCTGGAACACGCAGGCCCGCGCAAGGCTGGTGTGGTATCGGCTCTGTGCTGGTGCGGCGGTCTGCTGATATCTGCCTTGGGGATTTATACCCACCAGATATGGCTGATGTGGGTCGGCTCCGGTGTGATCGGCGGTATCGGTCTCGGGCTGGGCTATATCTCGCCGGTTTCGACCCTGATCAAGTGGTTCCCGGACAAGCGCGGCATGGCTACCGGCATGGCAATCATGGGTTTCGGTGGCGGCGCGATGGTTGGTGCTCCGCTGGCTGCAGCGCTGATGAACCATTTCGCTTCGCCTGAAGGCGTGGGCGTCTGGCAGAGCTTCGTGGTAATGGCGGTGATCTACTTCATCTTCATGATCGGTGGCGCACTGTCTTACCGCGTTCCGCCAACTGGCTGGAAACCGGAAGGCTGGACTGCTCCGGTCAAGAAAGCCAACAACGCGATGATCACCAACCGTCACGTACACGTGAACGTGGCCTGGAAAACACCGCAATTCCGTCTGGTATGGCTGGTGCTGTGCCTGAACGTTTCGGCAGGTATCGGTATTCTGGGAATGGCTTCGCCGCTGCTGCAGGAAGTGTTCGCCGGTAAGCTGTTGGGCCTCGACCTGGCGTTCAACCAGCTTGACGCTGTTCAGTTGGGCCAGATCGCCGCCATCGCTGCGGGCTTCACCGGTCTGTTGAGTCTGTTCAACATCGGTGGTCGCTTCTTCTGGGCTTCGTTCTCGGATTACCTGGGTCGCAAAAACACCTACTTCGTGTTCTTCGCCTTGGGCTTCCTGCTCTACGCGCTGGTACCAAGTCTGAGCCACATGGGCAGCGTCGCGCTGTTCGTAGCGGCCTTCTGCGTAATCCTGTCGATGTACGGCGGTGGTTTCGCAACCGTTCCGGCCTACCTGGCTGACCTGTTCGGCACCCAAATGGTTGGCGCGATCCACGGTCGTCTGCTGACTGCCTGGGCTGCTGCGGGCATCCTCGGTCCGGTACTGGTCAACTACTTGCGTGAATATCAGCTGAGCCACGGCGTTGCCCGTGCCGATGCTTACGATATGACCCTGTACATCCTGGCTGGCCTGCTGGTGCTGGGCTTCATCTGCAACCTGCTGGTTCGTCCGGTGGCCGACAAGTACTTCATGACTGATGAAGAACTGGCCGTGGAGCAATCCTACGGTATGGACAAAGGCGCGGATCACACCACTGTTCTTGAGTGGAAAGCAGATCCGGGCAGCAAGCCACTGGCTATCGCCGCCTGGCTGGCAGTAGGCATCCCACTGGCGTGGGGCGTCTGGATCACTCTGCAGAAGACTGCGGTGTTGTTCCACTAAGTAGCTGTAAACCGTCAGGAGCTAACTTGTTAGCGAGGCGGCGGGCTGCGTAATCAGCCAGCCGCCTCTCTGTAGGAGTGGGGGGGGGGGGGGGTGGGGGGGGGGGGGGGGGGCGGGGGTGGGGGGGGGGGGGGGGGGGGGGGGGGGGGGGGGGGGGGGCGGGGTGGGGGGGGTGTTTGTGTGGTGG
>NZ_JBTOQI010000020.1:0-65931 GCF_055283875.1 Pseudomonas sp. HP_14
CCGCCGGGGTTTTTTTTTTTCGGATGGGGTGTCCCCGTTTCGGGACAACCCCTGGTGGTCGGGGTGCTTGCCCCTATGATCACCCAAACCCATCGCGGGGCCCCCCCCCGCCCCCACAGGGGTCATGTATTCACAAGCACAGTCTGGAATAGGCTCAACGCACATTCGCAAACCGGCGCAGATTATCCTGCACCGCAGGCGCTTCTACAGCGTTGTGGGCCACCGCGCTGTCCACACCCAGCAAGCCCAGCAACCGCGTACGAATCGCCTGAAACCCGGCCTGCCCGGTACTGCGCTGGCGTTGCAGGTCGATGCGTACTTCTGCGGCGATCTTGCCCTGCTCCAGCACGATGACCCGATCGGCCAGCAGAATCGCTTCGTCCACATCGTGCGTCACCAGCAATACCGCCGGGGTGTGTTTGCGCCAGAGTTCGATGATTAGTTGATGCATACGAATCCGGGTCAACGCATCCAGCGCGGCGAAAGGCTCATCGAGCAACAGCAACTTGGGTTCACGCACCAGGCCTCGGGCCAACGCGACGCGCTGCGCTTCGCCACCCGACAAGGTCGCCGGGTAAGCGTTGACCCGATGGGCAAGGCCCACTTCAGTCAACGCCTCCAGAGCACGGGCATGCGGGTTCTTGATATCCAGCCCCAGCACGACGTTCTTCCAGGCGTTTTTCCACGGCATCAACCGTGGTTCCTGAAACACCGCAGCCCGTGCCAAAGGCACCCGTAACTGACCGCTGTCGATAGAGTCCAGCCCCGCTAAAGCACGCAGCAA
Organism: Pseudomonas sp. HP_14; assembly: GCF_055283875.1. Lineage (NCBI taxonomy): Bacteria > Pseudomonadati > Pseudomonadota > Gammaproteobacteria > Pseudomonadales > Pseudomonadaceae > Pseudomonas > Pseudomonas sp. HP_14. The sequence goes on from NZ_JBTOQI010000020.1 coordinate 785, forward strand.
GGTTGTTTTACCCGAGCCACTGGCCCCCAGCAAAGCAACGAACTCCCCCGGCGCGATGTCCAGGTTCAGTTCATCAATCACCCTTTGCCGACCAAACTGACGGACCACATTTCGCAGTTGCACCGGAGCGGCTTCCGCTGACGATGCGGGGTTCGAATAAGGGTGTAAAACGTCCAGAGTAGCCATGGTCAATTCCTTGCGAAAGTGGGACGCCAGGCCAGCGCATAGCGCTCCAGCGTGCGGATGATTGCATCGATAACCAGCCCCAGAATGCTGTAGATCAACAGGCAGATCACGATCACATCGGTGCGCATGAAGTCTCGGGCATCGCTGGCCAGATAGCCGATCCCGGCAGTGGTGTTGATTTGCTCGACGAACACCAGCGCCAACCAGGAAATTCCGAGGGAGTAGCGCAGCCCGACGAAAAACGACGGCAGGGAGCCGGGCAGGATCACGTGCCAGATCAGCTGACGGCGGTTCAGGCCCAGGGTGTTGGCCGCCTCGATCAACTTGGGGTCGATGTTGCGAATACCGGAGTACAGATTGAGGTACACCGGGAATGTAGTGCCCGTGACAATCAGGGCGATTTTGGTGAACTCGCCTATGCCGAACCAGAGGATGAACAGCGGTACCAATGCCAGCGAAGGAATAGTGCGCAGCATTTGCATCGGTGAGTCGAGAATCACTTCGCCCTTCTTCGACAGGCCGGTAATCAAGGCGGCCACGACGCCGATGAACACGCCAATGCTCAGCCCCAACAGCGCCCGTTGCAGGGACACCCACAAATGAGTGCCTAACTCGCCGGACTCGATCATCGCCCACAGCGTGCCGCCAATTTGCGACGGCGCGGCGATCACCCGACTGGGCAGCAGACCAAGTTGCGAGGCCAGCTCCCAGAGCAACAGCAAGGCAATGGGGCTCAGCAGACGTACAGCAAAGTCGGGCGCTTTCCAGCGCTCCCGCTGTGTTGAGGTCTCAACTCGCGGGGCTTTATCGACGATCAGAAAACCGCCTTCCGAAGCGTGTGAATCCAGCGTTTTTTCGGACATGGTTTTCTTCCTGAAACGAGCGTTACGTCAAACCTCACATCAAGTGCGGCTTTGAAAAAAATACTCTGTAGGAGCTGCCGAAGGCTGCGAAGCATTCATCCTGACATACCGCGATCGCAGCCTCCGGCAGCTCCTACAGGTTCAATATTTGCCGAGAGATAGCGCGCGCATCACTCCTTGTAAGACGTATCGCTGCGCTCCAGCTCACGAATCAGGGCATTCCAGTGACGGGCAACGCCTGGGCCATGGCCATCCGCGAAGACCTTGGCCTGCTCTTCGACCCGGGCCACGACTTCCGCCGGTGGAAAGATCAGTTCATCATTGCCCGCCGATTGCGCCGCCACCTGAATATTGCAGGCGTATTCGAGACGATGCAGTTGCTGGAAAGCGTGCTCGACACTCACACCGCCGGTCAGCAGCCCGTGGTTACGCAGGATCATCACGCTCTTGTCGCCCAGATCCGCCACCAGTCTTTCGCGCTCATCCAGGTCCAGCGCCACGCCCTCATAGCCGTGATAAGCGATACGACCCGAGAAACCCAGCGAGTGTTGAGAGATAGGCAGCAAACCGCCTTTTTGTGCAGAAACAGCAATGCCGTCACGGGTATGGGTGTGTAAAACCGCCACCAGATCATGGCGGGCGGCGTGAATCGCACTGTGGATCACATAACCGGCGTAGTTGATGCCCAGGCCGGTCGGGTCATCGACGATAGTCCCGTCGATATCGACCTTGACCAGATTCGACGCACTGATTTCATCGAACAACAAGCCGAAGGCGTTGATCAGAAAGTGCTCTTCCTTACCCGGTACACGAGCAGAAAAGTGCGTGTATATATGGTCAGTCCAGCGCTTCTGCGCGGCCAGCCGGTAAGCGGCTGCCAGCTTGACCCGTACCTCCCACTCCTCCGGCGATACGCGCTCACGGACACTGCCGGAGCCAGACTGTTGGGATTGAAGAGGCAAGGAACTGACATTGCTCATGGGGCTGCTCCATAAAAAGGCGGGACCGACAGATGCGGTACGTGTGGGAGCAGCCTAAACGCATAAGAAAGCATTTAAAAATCACATTTTAATCTAAGCTAATTATTAAATTTACTGATTTTTAAACGCACATCGAGTCGGTCGGCTGAAATCCGCAAATGCATTTTTGTTCTATGTTAATCATAAAAAAGTAGCATATTAAAAATAATCATTATGCTTACATAGCCCCAAGCTGTTTTGACATTCCCAGCAACGTCCTTACCCGACCCCTCTCCAGGCGGAGGTTAACCCTTAACAACAAAAGAGAGGTCCCACCCGCCATGTCCGCGACTCTTGAACAGCAGACCCCAGCCCCAACTCGTCAGCAACCTCCGCTCCAGATAGTAAGATCACTGCAAGTCACCCGCCTGGAACCGACCATCGGCGCCGAGATTAGCGGAGTCGACCTGACCCAGCCGCTCACTGCTGCACAACGCGACGAAATTCGCGCGCTGCTGCTGGAACACAAGGTGATTTTCTTCCGTGATCAGAACATCAGCACCGAGCAACAAATCGCCTTTGCCAAGGCCTTCGGCGAGCTGTACGAGCACCCGACCACGGAAAAGAACGATGCCAGCAAACCCTATGCACACCTGATTCAGGCTCAGGATGCACGTGAGTTGTACGGGCCAAAAACCACGGGGCGTTGGCACACCGACACCAGTTGGCTACTGAAACCTACATTCGGTGCGGTACTGCGGGCGGTGGATCTGCCAGAGGTCGGTGGCGATACGGTCTGGGCCGATGCGGGTGCGGTATATCGGGCGCTGCCGGACGCGCTGCGAGAAGAAATCGACACGTTGTTCGTGGTTCATGACTTCAGGAAATCTCTGCACGCCGTGGGCTACGACTATCCGATCCTCGCCCATCCACTGGTGCGTACCCACCCGGAAACGGGCGAAGACAGCCTGTTCATCAACTTCTCGCAAAACCCTTCGGTGATCGGCTGGGAACCTGAGCGCAGCAAGCGGTTGATTGAACGCCTGCATCAGGAATTCAACAAGCCCGAGCATCACGTGCGCTTCAAATGGCGCGAACACTCCATCGCCTTCTGGGACAACCGCTCGACCCTGCACTACCCGGTTTACAACTACGGCGACTATCCGCGACGCATGGAGCGCGTGCTGATTGCCGACGATGACATCCCGCATCGGGTGCGGCGTGCGGTTAACGCCTGAACCAAACATTCAAGCCAGGTGACTCCCTGTGGGAGCGCGGCTTGCCGACGATAAGGCTTGAACTTATCGCAGGCAGGCCATGCCTCCCACAGAAGTGCGCGCAAGCAACATCTGCATGCCCCAAGGAAGCCGCTGTCATGCATAAAAACAAACCCCTTCCCCAGTAAAACCGACATCAGGAGCATTGACCATGAGCGAATCATTGAACCAACTGTTGGCAGACCTGCATGCCGAACGCCTCGCCAGCTGGGCGCCGGAAGCCTTGCAAATCAACATCAACCAACGTCAGACCCTGGTGGATGCCGCACAGCATGCACGCTTTGTGCAACGCGGCGATCCGGTTCCGGATTTTCAGCTACTGGACGTCGAGGGCGGCACCCTGACGCGTGAAAAGCTCAGCGCCTACGGCCCCGCAGTGCTGATTTTCTTTCGCTTCGCGGGGTGCCCGGCGTGCAACATTGCCCTGCCTTATTACCAGCGCCAGTTGTTCCCGAAACTGCAAGCCTTGGGTGTGCCGCTCGTGGCCGTCAGCCCGCAAATACCGGCGCGGCTGATCGATATCAAGCAGCGTCATGATTTGCAGTTTCAGGTCGCCACCGACAAGGACAATACCCTGGCGCGACAGCTGGGCATTCTCTACAGCTTCGACGAAGCTTCGCGCAAGGCAGCATTGAGCAAGGGAGGTGGCGGTATCGGTGAAGTCACAGGGACAGGCACCTGGGAACTGCCGCAACCGGCGGTGGTGGTGATTGGTCAGCACGGCGAAGTGATCTTCGCTGAAGTCAGCCCGGACTGGCTGGTGCGTACCGAGGCTGAAGTGATCGTACAGGCGGTCAGCGAAGCGCTGGGTGAGCGCGAGGTACAAATCGCGGTTTGAGGTGGCTGAACCGACGCTATCGCGAGCAAGCTCACTCCTACAGGACCGCGTTCCAACTGTAGGAGTGAGCTTGCTCGCGATGGCGATCTTGCAGGCAATACAAAAAACACACCTGCGATACAAGTGTCCGGTAGTCCTCCTCAATACCCCCGCTTGAAATCCACTTGCTCAGCCAATGGCTCGCCCTTGTGGAAGCGCAACAGATTACTTACGAACTGATCAATCACATTGCCCCACAGGTCGCCGGTGGCAGGAGAAACGTGTGGCGACAGGCGAATCTTCGGATGGCTGTAGAACGGATGATCAGCTGGCGATGGTTCCCTCTGCGCGACATCCAGCGTTGCCCGGCTTAACTGCCCCGCATCCAGTGCAGCCACCAGAGCCTCCTCGTCCACCAGGCTACCCCGCGCGATGTTGATCAGATGCAGGCCCGGCCTGGCGTGACTCAACAGCTCGGCGTTGATCAGGTGTCGGGTCTGCTCCGTAGCCGGTGCAGCAACGACCACATGATCAGACGCCGCAAACAGTGCCTGCAGAGTCTTCGCACGCTCAACACCCGGCACATAAAACGGCTTGCCTGAATGATTGGTCGCAATCACCTTCACGCCCAATGCCTGGGCTCGAATAGCCAGCGCACTGCCAATCGCACCAAAGCCGACAATTCCCAATACGCTGCCGCTGACCAACTGCAAGGAATGTCGCTGCCACTGCGTTGCCTCGGAGATCCAGACCTCGGGAAAACGCTTGGCGCTGGCAAGAATCGCCGCCAATGCAAACTCCGCAACCGCTACTGCAGAAGTACCACGGGCCGACGTGACCTGCGGTACTTCAAACAGCCACTCCGGGTAAGTGTCGATGCCGGACGAAGACAGATGAATCCATTGCAGATTGAATGGCCAGCCCTCAGGACGTGGTGGTTTCTCGCCGCTGCCCGCGCGGAACACCGGGCGCGCCATCAAAATAGTCGCTTCGGCAGGAATAGAGTCGGGCGTACCGGTGCCAATCGGCACGAATGTGTACTCAGGCAGACGCTGGCGCAGCAGCTCGTTGACCTCTTCGTCATGCTGAGTGGCGATTACGATTTGTGTCATGAAGACCTCGTGACTAAAACGCAGGGTGGCACGCACGGCCACCCGTTCATGGTCGACGGCCATGAGGCCGGATTGAGCATGAACATAAGCGTTGAATGCAGGTCTGTGAAATGCCAATGCGATCTAACCTAATATTATTTTTTATTATCACTACCGAATCTTATATCAGCTTAAAGCATAGAATTATCTTCAGACCTGACCTCATTCCTGTAGGCGCTCAACGAGGTTACGAGGCCGCGATGGCGGACTGTCTGATACACCGCTATCGCGGCCTCGCGTTGCTCGTGCGCTCCTACAAAGTCCATTGGTTGCTTCACGACAGCGGCAAGCAACCGGCAACCACTACCCGTGCCGATTAGCCGGAACTGGCAAACCAAGGTGTTCGCGCAGGGTGCTGCCGGTGTATTCCTCGCGAAACAACTTGTGCTTGCGCAGGATCGGCAGCACGCCGTCGATGAAATGCTCCAGGCCTTCAGGGAAGTAAGCCGGCATCAAATTGAAACCGTCAGCGGCCTCGCCTTCAAACCAGGCAGTCAATTCATCGGCGACGGTTTGCGGCGTACCGATCACAATTTTGTGCCCGCGGGCACCCGCCGCCAAATTGCAGATCTGCCTCAGGGTCAGGCCATCGCGATGGGAGAGATCCAGCAGCAACTGAGCACGACTTTTCATGTTCTGCGGCAGCGGCAAGTCAGGTAACGGCTGATCAAGGTCGAAACCGGCCAGGTCGTGGCCAAGACGATCAGCAACCATCAACAGTGCGGCCTCCTGATCGGTCCAGCTTTGCAGTTGATCAAAGCGCGCCTGCGCCTCAGAGGCCGTCGCGCCAAGGATCGGCATCACGCCCGGCATCACCAGACAATGCTCCGGCCTGCGACCATGAGCGACGACTTGGCCTTTGAGGTCCCGGTAGAACTCCTGAGCCTCCGCCAACCCCTGCTGAGCGGTGAACACCACTTCACCAATCCGTGCGGCCAAGGCCATACCTGGCCCGGACGAACCGGCCTGAATCAATACCGGATGACCTTGCGGCCCGCGCGTTACGTTCAGCGGCCCGGCGATGGAAAAGTACTCGCCTTTGTGATCAAGCCCGTGCAGTTTCGCGGGATCAAGAAAGACGCCGGAATCCCGATCCTGTACATAGGCATCATCCTCCCAGCTGTCCCACAGCCCCCGAACCACATCGACAAATTCTTCGGCGACGGCGTAGCGCTGAGCATGATCCGGATGGGTAGCGCGGGTGAAGTTGGCGGCACTGTCGTAGCCAGTGGTCACGACGTTCCAGGCAGATCGCCCGGCGGATAAATGATCCAGCGTGGCGAACTGCCGGGCGATGGTGTAAGGCTCGCTGTAAGTGGTGGAGGCCGTCGCCGCCAAACCGATTTTCTCGGTAATCGACGCCAGCGCGCCGAGCAGAGCTACGGGCTCCAGGCGCACGATCATCGACGGATGTTCTTTGCCGTTGGTGACCAGTTTGTCGCCAAAAAACACCATGTCGAATTTGGCTCGTTCAGCCGCCAGGGTCAGTTGACGGATCAACGGGAAGTTCTCACTACCCGCCTGCGCGCCAGGGTATCGCCAGCCAGCGGAATGGTGACCGGCAGCCTGAATGAACAGGCCCAGACGCATGTGTCGATCTTGCTTGCTCATGGAAATCGGCTCGGCAGCGGAGTAAATGGAAGTGGTTTTAACCATAGAACTAAAAGCAATAAAGAATAATAAATACAAAAGATTTTATAATAAAAACAAATGATCGCGACTGTCCATGCCTTATGCCATAGGCGCCCAGCAGACATTGCCATTGCGGAGTCTGCATTTTCTGTAGGAGTGAGCTTGCTCGCGATAGCGTCAGATCAGGCGATATCTATTTAAAAGATCTACCGATATCGCGAGCAAGCTCACTCCTACAGGGTTCCATGTTTACTACGCGACAACACTGCGTCGAGGGCGCGGTGCCTCCCCTGCTACAGGTCAAGTGTCTGCTACGAGTAAAAACCCAAGGTAGGAAACCAGACCATCCGCGGTAATAATGCCCGCACACTTTCTGCCGGAGCCTTCTGCCGTGGCTGTTCCGCAAGCTATTTTGCCGATTTTTCTGTTGATTGTTCTGGGCTACTTCCTGCGCCGTCGCGGCACATTGTCGGCGGAGAGCAACAAGGCCTTCGGCGAGCTGGCATTCAAGCTTTTCATGCCTATGGTGCTGTTCATCGGCATGGCCAAGGCGCCGCTGCATGAAGGCCTGAACACCACGATTCTGGCGGCCTATTTCATACCGGCGCTGATCGTCTTTGCCGGGGTCAATCTGGTTGCTCACTGGCGCATCGGGCACCCGACGCCCTTTGGCCTGACCGCAGCCTTCGGCAATAACGGGCTGATGGGCATTGCGTTGGTGGCCAGTCTGTTTGGCAACGCCGGTCTGGTGCTGCTGTTTACGATCCTGGCGGTGCATAGTCTGTTGCTGTTCAGCTTCCAGAGCCTATACAACAGCCTCGCTGGTGATGAGCCGTTCAGCGTCAAAACCCTGGTTGGCAGTCTGGCCAACCCAATGATCATCGGTTTATTGCTCGGCGTGCTGCTCAATCTCTCGGGCCTGACGATGCCGTTGTGGGCCGATCACCTGACCACCTGGCTGGCCCAGGCCGCCCTGCCCTGCGCACTGATCGTGCTCGGCGGCAATCTTGCGGGTTACCGCCTGCGCCCCAGTATCGAGGCCGTCGGTATTACCTTTGCCAAGTTGCTGATCATGCCGGTGCTGGTACTGGCGACCTGCATGATCATCGGCATCAGTGGTACGCCGCGAGCGGTGTTGATGCTGATGGCGGCGACGCCTTGCGGTTTGAACGTGCTGGGCTTTTCACGCACCCAGGAGGATGTGCAAAAAACCAGCTCGGCCATTTGCCTGTCGACGCTGGTTTCAGCAGTGACCATGCCGGTCTGGATGTGGGTCGAAAGCTGGATTTGATTGGCGGGGGGCGGACCGGGACGCCTGAAGAAGCTGCGTCCCGTGAAGGACTTACTCTTCGGCGCGCTTGACCAGATGATCATGCATGGCGCGCTCGGCGCCTGCCGGATCATTGGCTTTGATGAAACCAAGAATGACTTCGTGTTCCTTGATGGTCATTTCCCGGCCTTTGAATCGCAGCATGTCCTGACGGTAATCCGCCATCCATTCGAGAATTGCCCGAGAGATGGCGACGTAAATCGGGTTGCCGGAAATTTTCGCGATTTCGCCGTGGAATTCCATATCGGCCGGAATAAACTCATCGGTCTCACGGTGCTTGTGCATTTTTGCCAGCGCCGACTCCAGCCGGGCGACATCAGCAGGCGTGGCTTTTTCAGCCGCCATTTTGACCAACCCGGTCTCGAAGAAAGTACGCGCCTGTCGGAGATGATCGACGTTTTTCGCCGAACTCGATAATAAGTGACGCGCAGCCAGATCAATCTGGCTGATCATCGAATGCATGTCCACCCGCCCGACTTTGGCTCGCTCGCCATGCTGAATACTGATCATGCCCATGCCAGCCAGGCGCTGCATGGCTTCGCGAACGACCGGGCGGCCCACGCCGAAGGTTTCCATCAGTTCGCGCTCAGCAGGCATCTGATCGCCCGGCTGAAGGTTTTCCTCTTCAATGAGATCGATCAGTTGCTCAAAGACGATGTCGGAAAGCTTCTTGCGTTGAATCAGGCGTTTCTTGATCTCTGGCATTACTGAAGGTGGCTCCATGGAATGCATCACGTGAAATGCATAAAAAAAACGGCAACGATGGCGCGATTATAATCCAGGCTCGCGGCCAAGGTGGCAGTCGATTAACGCCACCGCCCATGGCCTCAGCACCAACGCTGCTTCGTTATCGATCGGTTGCAACGCACTGAAAAAATCGGGATCGGACAGTGCCTGCTGGCAGGTCTGTTCATCCAGCAACCTTGAACCCGTCACTCGCATCGCGTCCAGCGTAACCTCCCGAGGCTTCGCGCTCAGATTGGCCAGCCATAGTCGCACGTTACCCTGCGCGCCCTCCAACCAGCCGAAGGCAATGACCTGCGCAACGGATGCGTGAAAGCTCAGGGCTTGTTTGCCCCGCGCCCGAGCGAGACCTTTGAGCACGTGAAACACCGGCCAGTATTCATGCGTGTGCGCGACCGCGAATGGCTCATTGACCGCCCATAAGGCAATTGCGTTCACTGCGCCGAGGTGTGCGGCCTGATAATGCGCCAGGGTCCAGGCCGCAGCGAGCAAGCTGGTTTGTCGGGGATCCTGATTGCTCAGGGTCAATCGTTCACGCCTCGGGTTAGGGGTGAGTTGCCCGCCGTAGGGATTACGCCAGGCACCGATAGCACTGGTGGTGATGCGATAGGGTTTGCCGGAAGCCAATTGCAAACCGGAGCGGAATACGTCGGGCAATGCCTCCAGTGACTGCACCAGTGAATAGTCATCAGCAGCATGTACCAACGGCGACGTGGAGTGGGTCAGGTAATCAAAACTCTCGCTGGCCGGTCTGCAGCGGTTGAGCTCTGTGAAGAACGTCGGGAAGCCACCACCGATCAGCATCTCCGGCAAATACTCCCGCGCCAGTACCGCGACCTGAGTCGGCGTCAGGCCCTCTGGCCAGCGTCCGTCAGGTTGATAACTCTCAAGATACGCCGCAGGCGTGAGCAGAATGCCGCGCACCGCTGCCGAGCTGTCGCGCATCAGTTCAGCCAGCTTCGAAAGCTGCGCCTGCGGCCATTGATCGTCAACCACCGCCAATAGCCACACATCTGTGGCTGCATTGGCGCACAACTGCAAGGCACTGCGCAGTTGATCAAAAGCAGCCGCACTGCGCAGGTCAACCAGCAACTCCAGATGCGCGCTGTGCAGTTGCTCGATCAGCTTTATTGCGACGTCTGCATCGTCCAGAAGATTGTTGACCCACAACCCCTGCCCTAACACGGGGAACGGAGAGTCGGCGGGGCCTGTATAACGAACAGAAACCAGGTTCATGTGCACACCCCGGAGTCGTCAAGCAATGACAGGCTGATGCTTTGTTCAATGTGCTCGCCTTTACCTAATCGATAAGGACAAGGCCAGGCCAGCGGCCGGTTGTAGGTCTTGAAAGAGGCGTCACACCAATTGCGTTGATCCTCCATCTCGAACACGTCACCGCTGAAATCCCATTGCAGGGTCAGGCCCGGCGCGGGCGAGTGAGCCAGCCGCCGGATATCAAGGAACGGCTGGCCGGGCGCGATCAGGTCGGGGAAGGAACCGTGCTCAATGCTCCCGTCGCTATGGGTCACGCTGACCGGGGAGTTAACCACGCCCTTGAGCGGGTGCAGCAGCATCAGACCTGCGCGACACGTCACGAAATCCTCCAGGGCCCGCAAGCGAGCGCAAACCGATATGCCCCGCAAGCCGATATGCATGTCGACCCACCACTCCAGCAAGGGAACGCCATCGATACCGGCTACGTATCCGTCGACGATTTGTCGCCAGTCCTGATCGTCGGCAAAGGTTTCGCAGGCACGTTGATGCAATTGATGAGTGCCCCAGAACTCGTCACGGATCACTAGGCCGACGCTGCGCAAAACTTCCGTATCACCCAGCATCACGCCACGTAATTGAGGGCCTTGTACGCGAAAGCGAAAAGCTCCCGCTGACGTTTCCACGCTCTCGACATCAGGCTGATCAGTGCCGTACAGACGCCGGGAGAGCGTACTTGATGCTGCCATCGGGGGCGCTCCATTGTTCTTGTTATAGGTAAACACCGGCAGATTCACGGTGATCGGTGACACTCAAATTAGACTAGCAGCACTGGTATGATGATGATATATAGTGATGACAGAACCTCCTGACAAATACAAAAAAATCGCTATAAAGCGAGGAGCGTTGCATGAGCTTAGTGTCGTCTGGCAAAAACCCGACAGTCTCTACGCGCAGCCTGTCGGCCATCATTCTGTTGGTTACAGCGGTAGCCTTATTGCTGACGACGTCGGTCCTCAACGGCCCGCTGTTAAGCGTCCGCCCTCTTGACCCCCTCACCGGCAAAGTCATCTTCAACGATGCCCGCTCTGCCAACGCGCAGGGACAAAACCAGAAATTCGCCCTCGCAAGTTTTGACGCCGAACACTTTGTGGCTGAGCAGTGGTCGCCTGATGTCGAAAGTGTCGTGGCAAAAAACACCGCAGATCTGGCTCAGGTACTGAACGCGATCAATCAGAACGCCAGCGAGGCCAGCAATCGCTATGCAGTGCCTCACCAGACTCAATCGAAAAACTACATTGTCAGTGGCCGCGCTCGCGTTATAGAGGTGAACACCAAATCGCCGATGGGGCTGCTGAGTCTGGAGTTACTCGATAGCTCGCTGACCAGCACGGCAAAAATCCAGTTGCTGACCGGGCCTTTGGTCATCAGCACCGTGTTGCGCGATGTGGCCAACAATATGTCGCTGAACAACTTCACCAATCAGACGCAGTATGCGGATGTGGCCGCGGCACTCAACAAGAGGGCTCTGGCACAGGCTTATGCAGCAGCCCCGGTCGCCGGGCTGGCGGGTAAAACCATCGAGTTCACCGGGGTGTTCAACCAGCAGTCACCCTCTTCGGTACGCATCGTGCCAATCAGCCTCAAGGTGGAGGAGTAGATCATGCTGATCGCTTCCCAGGTTCAACCTGCTCCGGTGTTGCGTCTGGAAATGCGCGCCCGGCAAATCAGCAAGGTCTATCAAGGCACGACCGCGCTCAAGGCCGTGGACTTCGACGTCATGCATGGCGCAGTCAATGTGCTGATCGGCGAAAACGGAGCGGGCAAGTCAACGCTGATGAAGATTCTGGCCGGTATCGAAAAACCCACCTCAGGCCAACTGTTCAGTGGTGATCAGCCGCTGACACTGAGCGATCCACGCCAGGCCATGGCGCTGGGCATCGGCATCGTGCATCAGGAACTGAACCTGTGCCCAAACCTTAGCGTGGCGGAAAACATGTTTATCGGCAAAGAGCTGCGGGCCAGCTTTGGCCGGGTTCGCCATAACGAGCAGCGTCGACTGGCCCACGCCACGCTGAAACGGATGGGTCAGGACATTGATGTCGATGCGCTGGTGCAAAACCTGAGTATCGGCAAACGGCAGATCGTCGAGATCGCCAAGGTGCTGGTCAGTGACGTCCGTGTGTTGATTCTGGATGAGCCGACTTCTTCGTTGAGCGAAGCCGAGGTCGAAATTCTGTTTTCGCTGATCGGTGAGCTGAAGCAGCAAGGCGTGTCGATCATCTACATCTCGCACCGCCTCGAAGAGCTGATCGAAATCGGCGATTACTTCACCGTGCTGCGTGACGGCGCGCTGGTCGGCACGGGCACCCGCGACGAGGTCACCGTTGACTGGTTGGTGGAGCGCATGATCGGCCGCCAGATGACCACCGAATTACGCGCAGGCTGTGGGCCCGAGGTTCACGAAAATCAACCGGAAATGCTGCGGGTCAGCGACCTTGAGGTGGCCAGCGAACGAGGTTCATTGCTGCTCAACAAGGTTTCATTCAGCGTCAAACGCGGCGAAATCGTCGCGCTTTATGGACTGATGGGCGCCGGGCGTACGGAATTGTTTGAAACCCTGATCGGCTTGCGCAAGGCCATTGGTGGCCAGATTCAGGTCAACGGTCACAGCCTGCCGCTGGTTCAGGACATTGCCGGGCGGATCAAGGCCGGGATTGCTCTGGTCCCGGAAGACCGCCAGAAACTGGGCCTGGTCAGCGGCGCTTCTGTGCGCGATAACCTGTTGCTGGCCAATCTCTCCCGATATAGCCGCTTCGACGGTTTGGCCAACCCGCCCATGGATGCTGACGTCGCCCGCATGATCAGTGAGCTGCACATCAAGACCGAGAACGCCGGCATTGCCATTTCTTCACTGTCCGGTGGTAACCAGCAGAAGGTTGTGGTGGGCAAGAATCTGCTGACCGAACCGCATGTGCTGCTGCTTGATGAGCCAACCCGCGGCATTGATATCAAGGCCCGCCGCGAGTTGTTCGACGTACTGGACCGGCTGGCAAAAAGCGGTCTGACGATTCTCTACGCTTCCAGTGATCTGAAAGAAATCCTCGGCGGTGCCGACCGTGTTCTGGTGATGTGCCAGGGACGGATCACCGCCAACCTGCCCCGCGGGCAACTGTGCGAAGCAAGCCTTGTCGCTTTCTCGCAAGTGGTACGCAAAGACTCGGCGGCGGCGCCCAACCAGAATAAGAAGGAGATCGCCTGATGGCCGAGTCACTGTCACTGCAGGCCCGTAAACCTCACGCGCTGAGTCTGCGTTCGCTGCCATTGCTGCTGCTCAAGCTACGCGCCTATCTGGCACTGATGCTCCTGGTGATTCTGTTCGCCTCGATTGCGCCGTCGTTTCTTTCCGCGCGCAACCTGGTGATTGTTGCCGAACAGGTCGCAGTGTTTGCCATCCTCGGTATCGGTATGACCTTCGTCATTCTGGCGGCCGGTATCGACCTGTCAGTAGGTGCAATTGCCGGGTTGGCGGCGATGGTTGCCGGTAGCCTGATCGCCGAGGGCTTGCATTTGCCATGGCTGGGAATCGCCGTGTTCGGCAGCATCCCGCTGGTGTGCATGGTGACTCTCGCGCTTGGCACGTTGGTAGGTGCCGTCAATGGCTGGTTCATCACCCGCCTCAAAGTCACGCCGTTCATCATGACCCTGGGCATGCTCTACATGGCACGCGGTGCCGCACAACTGGTGTCCGGCGGTGCGACTTACGGCGATCTGGGTGGTCAGGCCGAACTAAACAACACAGGCTTTCTGCTGCTGGGCACGGCTCGGGTACTGTCGGTACCGGTATCGATCTGGCTCATGATCATCCTGACTCTGGTCGCTGTTTACGTCAGCCGCAAAACAGTATTCGGTCGCCAGGTGTTCGCCATTGGCGGCAATGAGCGCACTGCCGAGTTATCTGGCGTGCGGGTCAACCGGGTCAAACTCGGTACCTACGCCATCTCCGGTTTCTGCGCTGCGCTGGCCGGATTAATCATTGCCTCACGTCTCGGTGCAGCCAATCCGGCTATCGCCACTTCTTATGAACTCAACGCCATTGCAGTGGTAGTGCTGGGCGGCGCGTCGCTGTTCGGCGGAGTCGGCACCATTGGCGGCACCATCATCGGTGCCTTCGTGCTCGGAGTGCTGAGCAATGGCATGGTGTTGGTAGGGATTTCCGATTTCTGGCAAACGGTCATCACCGGCGCGGTCATTGTGCTGGCGGTGGTTGTCGACCAGTTGCAGCGGCGCGTGGAGAAATCCAGCGCTGAACGCGAGGCCAAGGCCCAGGAAGACAGGGGGAAGGCAGTCGCTAACCTTTAATCAGCAAGGGATGACAATAACAATGAAAATCCGCTTCTCTCGTCATATGTTTTCACTGGCCGCGCTGTCGCTTTCGATCTGCGCCGCCCACGCCACTGCCGCCGACTTCAAGCCTGCCGATCATTTGATCGTGATCATCACGCCCTCGCCCAGCAACGCGTTTTACAAAGCGGAGTCGGACACGGCGGAGGCCGCCGCGAAAAAACTCGGCTATCGGACCAAAGCCCTGGTGCATCAGGATGACCCGGACATCCAGCTGCGGCTTGTGCAAACCGCCATCGGTGATAACGCCAGCGCGATCATTCTCGACAACGCTGGCTCCGACGCGTCCATTGCGGCGGTGAAACGTGCTCAGGAGGCAAAAATCCCGACGTTCCTGATCGACCGTGAGATCAATGCCAATGGCGTTGCCACCGCGCAGATCGTTTCCAACAACTCTCAATGCGCGACGTCAGTGGCTGAGTTTTTCGCTGATCAGGTGGGTTTCAAGGGTGAGTATGTTGAGTTGACCGGACGTACTTCGGACGTCAATGCTCACGTGCGTTCAGAGGGGTTTCATCGGGTACTGGATCAGATCCCGGATCTGAAAATGGTCTCGCAGCAATCGGCTAACTGGGACCAGACTCAAGGCTACAACGTGATGCAAACCATCATTCAGGGCAATCCGAATATCGTCGGTGTCCTGGCGGGTAACGACACCATGGCGCTGGGGGCTGCGGCCGCGTTGAAAAACGCGGGCAAGAGTGAGGTGATCGTGGTGGGCATCGACGGCAACCCGGATGTGGTACGTCAGATCGCTGCGGATGGCCCGATCGTTGCGACCGGCCTGCAGCAGGCAACGCAAATGGCAGCCATGGCTGTGGAGCAGGCCGATCAGTTTCTGCGCACGGGTAAGACTGATAAACCCGAGAAGCAATCGGTGGATTGTGTGTTGGTGACCAAAGAGAACAGCAAGCAGGTGCGTGATGGCGGGTTCGGGATGCGCTGACTGCTTCTACCCCGCCATCGGCATAGGTCCACCAAAAGGCCTTTTCCCCACCACTCGGCACCTCGCTGTCGCTCGGTGTACCCGCCCGCAGATCCTGCACCGTGGGCCGCCGCAATGGGCCATCCATGGCCCGGTGCGGCTAACCCGGCGGCCTTGCCACTCTTCAACTCAAGGGCGTCCCACGGTGCAGAATCTGCGTTCGGCCAGCGTGGTTTAACGGGGCGCCTAAGATCAAAATCAACAGCGCGGCGGCCTGAAAGCCGACCTGTTTGTGTGGATTGCCGGACATCTGTAGGAGCTGCCGAAGACTGTGAGGCGGTTTGTCAGACAACGAATGCGTTGGCCTTGCTGACGTCTCGCGAACAAGTTCGCTCCTACCGGTCCGAGGCGATCCTGCTGCTTTTGATCTGCTTTTGATTTTGACCTTAGGCGCCCCGTTAAACCACGACGGCCGGAATTCGACATTGCTGCGTGGGGCAAACCGGCAGGGATGCCGGTTTAGCCGCCTCAGGCCATGGATGGCCGGTGGCGGCGGCCCCACGCAGCAATGTCGGATTACGGGTATGCCGAGCGACAGCGAGGCACCCAGTGGTGGGGCAAGAGCCTTTTGCTTACTTTTGGCTGGGCCGGCTTCCGGAACAAAAGTGAGGCGCCGTAAGGGCGCTGCCAATATCAGCCGTTACCCCGGTAATGGATATGTACTCATTTTCAAAGTACACGAAGATAAAAATCACCCCCAACGCTGCGGCCTAACGGTAGTGCCCTTTTCTGCCGACTCATACGCCGCCTCCACCAACGCCTGGGTATTGAAGTTGTCACTGCCACACGTTTCAGCCGGGCTGCCGGACTGCTGGCTCAACAACCACTCCCGCTGCAACCGCAAGACGCTTTCCTGAATCGGAAACCACGGTGCCTCAGCCCATCCTGGAATGCTCGGCGCAACATCAAGCACGCGTGTCACCCCCTCAGCGTGTACCTGCAGACTGAAATCCGCCAACAACCGCAGCGAGCCTTTATTACCGTCGATCTCCAGCAGACTCTGCGGGAACGGATCTTTTTCAACCCGCGTGGCATAACTGAAGTCCACCACACTGGTAACACCCGAGTCATGAGCCAACAACAACGTGGCGACGTCCTCGCCGTTAATGGCTGGATTAACCCGTCGTGTTTCGCAGGTCAGACGGCCGACATCACCAAACAGCGCACGGGAGATATCCAGCACGTGGACACCCAAATCTTCAATGATGAAACGTGGGGTCTGGGCCAAATAAGGCTGCAAGCGGTACACGTCAAACCCGCTGCGAAAGCTGATACGGCCAAAAAACGGCGTGCCGATGACACCCGAGCGCAGCTGTTCGATCGTCGCGCGGATCGCCGCCTGCCAACGGAAATTCTCATGCACAGTGAGGCTGACTCCCTGCTCGGCACAGGCATTGATCATGACTCGGGCATCATCGAGGGTCAGCGCGAATGGCTTTTGGCAGATCACCTGAACACCGGCCCAGGCCGCCATCATTACCAATGGTTTATGGGCAACCGGCGGTGTCACGATGTCGACGAAATCCAGCTGTAGCTCATTGAGCATCACCTGCGCATCGGTGAACTGCGCTGCGCCGGGATGATGGCTGGCAAAAGCAGCCAACCGTTCGGCATCGTTGTCACACAAGGCAACGATCTCCACGCCCTCCAGTTCCTGCCAGGCACGTAGCTGGTTAAGGGCAAAAAAGCCGCAGCCGATCAAAGCGCCACGCAAGGGTTTAGCGTTCGGCATAAAAACTCCTGTTCAGCCGGATAGATAGACAGAAACAAAAACGCCCGGAGGTATGAGCCCCCGAGCGCAACGTTAGCGGTTAACCCGGGTTAATCAAGCCGCGTCGGCCTTACGCACCGCATCGATCTTGAGCATGCGGGCGATGATCAGATCCAGCTCCTTTTCATCGAAGATCTTTTTCCAGTCCGGCTTGATGATTTGCTCACGGCCGTAATCGATGGCGATCAGGCAGGCATCCGAGAATGGATTGGTGCTGCGGAACGCCACCGCCAGGGCGATCTGGATATGCCCGTACAGCATGGCCTTGGCCGCGGCCTCCGGCACACCGATGCGATTGATGGTTTCGTCGAGCGCTTCCTTCATGAAACTGCCCACCATGCACGCCACGGTTTCCACCAGCGTCGGCTCCAGGTAGGCCAATTGCTTGACCGTGACCCAGTGCACTTCTCCTACCGGGCCGTACATCACGGCAATGATGTTGGCCAGTTCGGAGCGCTGTTTGTCATTACCGGTTTCGAATGCAGCACACACGTCCTGAATTGCGGCGGTGCCACCAAAGGCGTCGGCGTGCTCTTCTTTGGTGGTGCGCTCCAGGAAAACCGAGGGGTGGCACGGATGAGCCACGGCCTGGTGAATCCCGTCACGCTGTGCCAACAGCCCGGCATAGGAAGCTGCCGGGTCGAGGGTCAGCAGGATCGCACCGTTTTTCATCTGCGGCACCACCAGCCCGGAGACGGTTTCCAGCGCGACATCAGGCACGGCGAGGATAACCACGTCAGCGTGAGGCACCACTTCCTCGGTCACCGACAACTGCCGTCCGGAGGCCAGAATCTGCTCCTGCGCCCGGGGGGAGTTTTCACAGTAGGTCACACTGTAATGGCTGCCTTGCAGGTTCTTGGAAATGCGCATGCCCATCTTTCCGCCAGCGCCCACAATTGCAATTTTTTTGAGTTCGTATGTCATGGGGTCACTCCTCGCTTTGCTTAGCATTCAGGTAGTTCAGGTTGTGTCGGGTCCATTGATCTTCGAGTGCGCAGGTTGTCGCGGCATCTGATTGCCATGGCAGCCAATGCTCGATGATCTGGTTGATGTTGTTTTGTTCAGGGTTCACTTTCGCCCGCATGTAGTCGTAATCCAGCAGGCCCTCACCCATCGGGCAGCCCGCAAAGGTGAACCCTACCCAGCCATCGCGACGGGAAAAATTGAAGTCTTTGACGTGCAGGTTCAGCACTCGCGGAGCGGTCATGTCGATGACCTTTTTCGGGTGCTCCAGCGCGGCCACGCAGTTGCCCGGGTCCAGACAAATACCCAGCCAGGGGCTGTCGACGCGCTCGACTGCATCGAGGATCGTCCGCGTCGGTACCTGCTCATAGGTTTCCAGGGCGAGCTTCACGTCCTGCTCGACAAAGCGCGGCATTACAGCTTCCAGCAAACCGAACGCTTCATCCGGGCCCGGCTTATGGCTATTGCTGTTGAACATGCTGCGCAGCACGCGAACATCGAGCACCCGGGCGATTTGCAGATATTTGATCAAGTGCGCGGTTTCCAGCCCGCGAGTGCCCAACTCAAGAACGATCCCAAGCTGATCAGCCTGGGATTTAAGGGCCTGGAGCTGTTCTGTCGAGAACGCTTCAATGCCCCGGTAATCGCAGATCTGGAATACACCGGCGCCCAGTTCAGCGGTGTGATTCAGCATTGCCGACAGGTCCATCGGGCGTGATACGCGCTCGGAACCGCGCCAGAAAAACGAATAAGTACTCAGGCCGATTGCCATTGCTTAGCCTCCTGCGAGATCGTCACGTTGCGTTCGCAAACGCGTACCGCCTCTTCGAGAATCGATTTGAAAGCTGCGGGGTCGTGGGCAAAACGGCCGAGAAAGAGACCGTCGACCTGACCGCCCAACTGGCTGAGCAGCCCCGGCCCGGCACTGCCGCCGTAGATCACCCGCGCGTTGCTCAAGCCCTCACCGGCAAGGCGACTTTTCAGCTGTGCACAGACGCTGCCAATGTAATCCGGCGAAGCAGCCTGACTGGCGCCAATGGCCCATTGCGGCTCGTAGGCGATGATAAGATCGCCCTGCAGGCCTGCATGCCTGGCCGCGATCAACGACGCTTGCAGTTGTTGCATGCAGACCTGCACGGCATGCTCGATACCCCTGTTATCTGCCTCGCCCAGACACAGCACCGGAGTTAGAAAGTTGCGCCAGGCAGCAGCGGTTTTGTCAGCGATGTTCTGATCGGTTTCTGCGAAATAGCGACGTCGTTCGGCGTGACCGATCTCCACCACCTGACAGCCCATTTCCTTGAGCACCGCCGGGCTGACTTCACCGGTGTAGGCGCCCTCGTCTTCCCAGAAAATGTTCTGCGCGCCGACCTGAGCGCCGCCCGCGAAAATTTGCATCGCGGGCGCCAACATTGGGAAGCTCGGGATAATGAATATCTCGACAGCGCCACTGCGCACGTGTGCCTGCTGCTCAATGTGCGCAGCAATGGCCTTACACCAGTCCAGCGTGCGCTGGTAGCCGAAATACATCTTCAGGCTAACGCCAAGCGTCACCACCGGGGCGCTCATCGCGGCATTCATCTGGCGCTCACTCGCTCGTAATCGCTCAAGGTTTTGACCTTCAGAGCCGATGCCGAGGTTTCGTCAAAGTGATAGGTCAACCACTCCTTGAGCAGACGCCGGGCCAGCTCCAGACCAATTACACGCTGACCGAATGTCAGCACTTGAGCGTTGTTGCTGAGGATCGCGCGCTCGACTGAAAAGCTGTCATGTGCGGTGACTGCGCGGATTCCGGGCACTTTATTGGCAGCAATCGCCACGCCCAGCCCGGTGCCACAAATCAACAGCGCCCGATCAGCCAGCCCTGCCGCGACTTTCTCGGCGGCGGCGATAGCCACCAAGGGGTAAGACGTGTGGCTTTGAGCATCAACACCAACGTCCTCGATAAACTCCACCAGCGGATTGGCCAGCAAATCGCGTTTGAGGGCTTCCTTGTATTCGTAACCGGCATCATCGCAACCGATAACGATGCGTATTTTGTCACTCATGGATTGTCTCCTCGGAACGGCTCGACGCGCGAAGGCCAGCCAGCAGCACCGGCTCGATCGCATTGATAATCAGGGAAAGGGAAACCGCACCGGCATCTGGAGTACCGAGGCTTTTCTCAGCCAAAGGCCGTGCACGACCGATGCGTGGCCGCAGTTCGGCCGTGGCGGCGGCGGCCTCTTCAGCGACCCGTGCAGCGACGCTCCACGCTTCGCCCAGCTCAAGACCGCGCTGCGCTGCTTCGCACAGCGCCAGGCTGAATGGCACCAATACGTCCACCATGGTTTTATCGCCAGGCTGGGCCTTGCCGAAATGCATAATGCCCTCGCTGGCCTTGCGTATTCCTTCGGCCACCAGATCTGCGTCCGGATCAAGCCGGTCACCGAGCGTGGTGCCCAACGCCGTCAAGGCAACGCCCCACAGAGCACCGGAGGTGCCACCGGCTTGATCGGCCCAAGCGTCTGCCGCACAGCGCAGCAACGTGCCTGCGCCACCGTCGAGGGCCAGGATTTCCCGCGCCTTGGCGACCGCAGCCACGACCCCGCGCTGCATGCCAATCCCGTGGTCACCGTCACCGGCAACGGCGTCGATGCGACCGAGTTCGTCTGCGTGTTCCAGCACAGTGGCTTCGGCCCTTTCCAGCGCCTGCAACACGCACTTTGCAGAGCGACGGGATTTCATGCTGGCGGGCGGGATGACCTGTTGCTCAACCAGTTGCAGGTCCAGAACATCCGACTGTTTAGCCAATAACACCGAGCCTTTCCGGTAGGCAGGCGTCGACACCGGCGCACGCCAGAAAAGCTCCAGCTCTTCATCCAGCCAGCACAGGGTCAAGGACACCCCGGCCATGTCGAAACTGGTCACCAGCTCGCCGACCTCAGGCTCAACCACTGTCAAACCTGCGCTGCTTAGTAACTGCGCAACGCGCCGGTAAACCACGAACAGCTCTTCATACTTCACGCTGCCCAGCCCGTTGAGAATCACCGCAACGCGCTGACCTTGCGCCTCGTCGATGCCATCCGGCAGTTCGTCGAGCAACGCGGCAACCAGTAATTGAGCCAGTTCGTCAGCCGTCGGCACCGGCCCTTCATCGATACCAGGCTCGCCGTGAATGCCCATGCCCAGCGCCATTTTGCCGTGAGGCACGTTGAACAGAGGCTGATCGGCGCCCGGTAGCGTGCAGCCGGAAAAAGCCACGCCCAGTGAACGGGTACGCTGGTTGGCGTGCCGCGCTACACGCACAACTTCGTCGAATTCATAACCAGCTTCAGCAGCGGCGGAAGCGGCCTTGAATACCACCAGATCACCAGCAATACCGCGGCGCTTATGCAGCTCTGCGACAGATGCACTGGAGATGTCGTCGGTGACGGCAATCACCTCGCAAGGGATGCCTTCCGCGTTGAGACGATCTCTGGCCAAACCGAAATGCAGCACGTCTCCGGCATAGTTGCCGTAGCCGAGCAACACCCCGCCACCTTTGTGCGCAATGCGCGACACGTTGTAGATCTGCTGTGCCGAGGGCGAAGCAAACAGGTTGCCCATGACCGCCGCATGGGCGAGCCCCTGCCCCACCAGCCCGGCAAACGCCGGGTAGTGCCCGGAACCGCCGCCAATCACCACCGCGACCGAACCTGCCGGGGTATCGGTGCTGCGCACTACCCCACCGGCTACCTGACGAACCTTGTCGCCGTGTACCGCAACAAAGCCCTCCACTAACTCCCCGGCAAAAGCTGATGGCTGATTGAATAAACGCGTCATTTATTATTCTCCCTGTGTGACAGGTTGAGGCCCCGCCATAGTCGCGGCCGGAGCGACTCTTCGTTGGCTACCGAGCGCGACCATGAGAATCGCCGACATCAGCATCAACCCACCGACGACAAACATCGGCACGGTATAGCCGCCGGTGCTTTCCTTGAGCATCCCGGTGACAAAACCTGCGGAGAAGCCTGCAACGTTGCCGACGGTGTTGATCAGCGCCACTGCTGCGGCAGCCGAAGCGCCGGTCAGAAACTGAGTCGGCAAAGTCCAGAAGTTAGGCAGCGCGGCGAAGATCGAGCAGGCGGTGATGGTTACCACTGCAACCGTCGTGGCGGGCGACCCCATGGCAAGTGCCAGAGGGATGCTGACTGCGCCGGTCAGCGCCGGCAGTGCAACGTGCCAGGTACGGCAGCCACGTTTGGTCGCGTCACGTGACCAGAAATACAAAGCCACGGCGGCAGGCAGATAAGGTATTGCGGTGATCAACCCCTTCTCGAAGACCGTGAAGGTGGTGCCGAACTGCGCCTGGAACCCGCCGATAATCGTCGGCAGGAAGAACGACAACGCGTACAGGCCATAGATGAAACCAAAGTAGATCAGGCACAGCACCCAGACGCGGCCGTTCAACATTGCGCGGCCTACGCTCAAGTGGCCCTGGCTGGATTGGGTCTGCTGCTGTTCACGCTCAAGCTCACCTTCCAGCCAGGCCTTTTCTTCGCTGTTCAGCCATTTGGCATCGGAAGGTTTGTCCACCAGGTAGTACCAGGCGATGAAGCCGACCAGAATCGCTGGCAACGACACCCCGAGGAACATCACCCGCCAGCCCGCCAGACCGAACAGCCCGTCATGCCCGATGAACCAGGCCGCCAGCGGCGCGCCAATCACCACGGTGAGCGGCTGCGCCAGATAAAACAGCGAGAGAATTTTGCTGCGGTAGCGCGACGGCACCCACAGGCTCAGATAAAGAATCGCCCCAGGGAAGAAGCCTGCTTCGGCCACACCCAGCAGCAGACGCAAACCGTACAGCCCTTCGA
Organism: Pseudomonas sp. HP_14; assembly: GCF_055283875.1. NCBI lineage: Bacteria > Pseudomonadati > Pseudomonadota > Gammaproteobacteria > Pseudomonadales > Pseudomonadaceae > Pseudomonas > Pseudomonas sp. HP_14. The sequence goes on from NZ_JBTOQI010000020.1 coordinate 23,917, forward strand.
TGCTGCTGACCCAAGTGAAAAGCAGCGACACAATGCCCCAGGAGACCATGATCCGGGCCAACCATTTGCGGGCACCGAAGCGATGCAGCGCCAGGTTGCTGGGCACTTCAAGAAGGATGTAGCCAATGAAAAAGATCCCGGAAGCGAGGCCGAATTGCGCGATGGTCAAGCCCAAGTCCTGGGTCATGCCATTGGGGCCTGCAAAAGAGATTGCCGTGCGGTCCAGGAAGTTGATGAAAAACATCAACCCCACGAACGGAACCAGCCGGAGTGAGATCTTGCGGATGGCCGATTTCTCGACGCTATGGGATGCGGAGACAGTTGACATGTCGTTTCTCCGACTCATCTACGGCGAGCGTTTGCACGCTTGCTGATGTGATGAGGTGATTTCTTATTTTGATCGCTGTAAGGCAGCGATTTCACCTAAGCCAGGCCGCTTGGCGAAGCGACTGACCTGGCTAAAGGTTTAGCATGCACATTTTCATTTGTATACTGTGATGATGGTATGATCTCTATACCTCGACCACAAAACGCCTTCTCCTGGCTTCGAAACCATTGAGCTTGAGCGGCCGCGACTAAATCGAACCGCTTGTCAAAAAATGCAAAGGCGTGAGGAGCAATCAGCAGGCAGGAGCGTACGTCTGTGTAGCGGGCAACAAAGAGTCAACCGTTACAGGCACTCCTGTGCCGCCTGCTCGAAACTGGAAGGCGTGAAACTTGAGGCCAGCGGTCGACGCTCGTACAGGAACACCTTTCCTCCCGTCGGGGCTTTGTAAGCCTCGATCACGTTGTCTGCTGCAATAGCACTGGAGACCACAACTCGATAGTGGCGCTGGCTTTGTGACAACGTCGGCGTGAACTTGCGTTCCTGCAACTTGGGCACAAGGCAGTCGGTGTATTGCTCGGGTGACTTGGCCGTTTGCAATACACGGGTCGGCTGATTGGGCGCAGAGGCACAGCCAGTCAGAAGAGAAACGGCAAGTGCGGAAGTACAAAAGAGAGAGAGACGCATTAACGAAATCCTGAATACAAATCTGCCAAAGGGCAGGGTTTCCAATGCCGGGTATTTTCCGGATTTATTCAGGAAACAGAAGTTTTAAGTTGTGATGTTGAATATTGTTTAGAACGATAGTTTGAAACAGCCCTGTAAAAGCCAACTTATTGGCGAGACGCAATATCTGAATGCGCCTGCTTGATGTTTCGCCAACAAGTTGGCTCCGACAGGTCATGGATTTAATGACTCTTTTTGAACCACGCCCCGCTCCTCCAGCATCCGCACGAACATGGTCAGGCTGCGCGAAACGGTGCCTTTGCGCCATACCAGCCAGGTGCGTAAAAACCGGAACGCTTCTGCCATCGGCCAGACGCTGACCGTGGTGCAGCCCGGCATGCTCTGCAACATGCTGCGCGGCATCAGCGCCAGGCCAGCACCGGCGCTGACGCAGGCAAGCATCCCGTGATACGACTCCATTTCGAATATCTTGCCGGGCACCGCTGCGTCGGCGGCGAACCACTGCTCGAAGTGATGGCGGTAAGAGCAGTTGGAACGAAAGGCGTAAATATTTTCGCCGCTGACGTCCAGCGCTCTACTGATCGGTGCATGGTTGAGTGGCGCAATCAGCACCATCTCCTCCTCGAACGCGGGTACTCCCTCAAGTGCCGGGTGCAAAACCGGGCCATCGACAAAGGCCGCCACCAGCCTGCCCGCCAGTACGGCATCGATCATGGTGCCAGACGGGCCAGTGGACAGATCGAGTTCAACCTTCGAGTAATGCTGGTTATAAGCGGCCAGCAATTCGGGAATCCGCACCGCCGCCGTGCTCTCAAGTGAGCCAAGAGCAAATGACCCCTGAGGCTCTTCACCGGCAACCGTGGCACGAGCCTCCCCCACAAGGTCGAGAATACGCCGCGCGTAATCGAGAAAGCTCCAGCCTGCTGGCGAAAGACGCAAGCGGCTTTTTTCCCGGATAAACAGATCCACGCCCAGATCCTGCTCAAGCTGTTTGATCCGGGTGGTCAGGTTGGAAGGCACGCGATGGATGTGTTGCGCCGCAGCGCTGATGCTGCCCTGTTCGGCAACGGCCTTGAACATTTCCAGCTGGACCAGATCCACACCATTCTCCTTTTGTGAAAGATACGCTCAGTATTATTCAGTTTTCATAAAAACAATAGCGCCGTAACCTGAACGCATTCCCCACCCAGCAGGACGGTGCAATGACTACTATCTCCAGCGTTACCCATGCCATCTCGATCAACCCCGCCAACGGCGAGCAGATCGGCCATTATCCTTTTGAATCTGACGCGGCCCTCGATAGCGCCTTGTCCCGGGCTTCCAGCAGTTATGCCACATGGCGCAAAACAGCCGTGACAGATCGTGCTCAGTTGATGGTTGCCCTGGCCACAGCGTTACGCGACAACGCCGCCAACATGGCAAACATGATCACCCAGGAAATGGGCAAACCGATTACCCAGGCCCGAGGCGAAATTGAAAAATGCGCACAACTGTGTGAGTGGTACGCAGAACACGGCCCGGCCATGCTCAGCGCCGAACCGACTCTGGTTGAGGGCGGCAAGGCTCAAATCGAATACCGCCCGCTCGGCCCGATCCTCGCGGTGATGCCGTGGAACTTCCCTGTCTGGCAAGTGCTGCGTGGCGCGGTGCCAGTGCTGCTTGCCGGTAATACCTATGTCTTGAAGCATGCGCCCAATGTCATGGGCAGCGCATACCTGCTGCAGGACGCGTTCAAGCGTGCAGGATTTGCAGACGGTATTTTTGAAGTCATCAACGTGACGCCAGAGGGTGTTTCCAAAGCGATTGCCGACCCGCGAATTGCAGCTGTCACCCTGACTGGCAGCGTCCGTGCCGGTATGGCGATCGGGGCTCAGGCCGGGGCTGCGCTGAAAAAATGCGTGCTGGAACTGGGCGGCTCCGACCCGTTCATTGTGCTCAATGATGCGGATCTGGACGAAGCGGTTAACGCCGCCGTTGTCGGACGTTTCCAGAACAGCGGGCAGGTTTGCGCAGCCGCCAAACGCCTGATTATCGAGGAAGGTGTGGTGGAGGAATTCACCCGCAAATTCGTCGAGGCAACACGCCGGCTTTCAGTGGGGGATCCACTGCTGGCAGACACCTACGTCGGCCCGATGGCCCGTTTCGACTTGCGTGACGAACTGGACGGTCAGGTGCAGGCCACTCTCGGTGAGGGCGCAACGTTGTTACTCGGTGGCAGAAAAACAGAAGGCTCTGGCAATTTCTACGAGCCGACGGTTTTCGCCAATGTTACCGACCAGATGACCTCTTTCAAGGAAGAGTTGTTCGGCCCGGTCGCGTCAATCATCACCGCACGGGACGCTGCCCATGCGCTATCACTGGCCAATGACAGCGAGTTCGGCCTTACCGCGACTGTTTACACTCGCAATGTTGATCAGGCTCGCAAAATGGCTGATGAACTGGAAACCGGAGGCGTATTCATCAATGGTTACAGCGGCAGCGACCCACGGGTAGCCTTTGGTGGTGTGAAGAAAAGCGGTTTTGGCCGTGAGCTTTCACACTTTGGCCTGCGCGAATTCTGCAACGCACAGACCGTGTGGCTGGATCGTCGCTAAGCGTCTGACGATTCTTTCTACCCCGAGCAGCGCCTATCAGGTTTGCAATGACCTGAACCCATGAACTGCCCCCCGAAGTCTGGACCAGGTGTCCAGATTCTGGGGGGCAGTTCAGTTGCACCTTCCCCTCGCTCAAATCTGTTTGAGGCATTACTGGTAAACCGTGAAAGGCGGTTGCATGATGCGCGGGCCAAAACACCCGGTCTACGGACATTCGTTCAGCCCCCTTCCGATGATCAAGGAGGTTAAACGCAAAATGCACCATCCGCAGGCCGCCTTGTCCTAATCGAACAACGTTCATTTCAGGTCAGCCACGCCGTTGAATGCCTGCAGGTTTGAAGGAGATGTTAATGCCCGGACGCAACTCGCCAGAGCACGAGTCAGCAAGCCCTGTCGAAATTTATGCGGCGAAAGCAATGCGAACCGGAGCGACTTTTCGGCTTACGGTCATCTTCATGCTGGTTGTGATCCTCGCCTTTCTGAGCGTCGAGGGTTGGCGTACATGGCGAGATTATCGTTCCGCCTTCTCATCCGCTCAGGACTCAGTCACAAATCTGGCCCGCGCAACCGCACAGCACGCTGAAGACGCCATACGGCAAGTCGACGTACTGACGGCGGCCCTCAGCGAACGAGTGGAAGGTGACGGTTTAGAGCATCTCGACGTCCCGCGCATCCACAAGCTGCTGGTCCAGCAATCCAGAATCATGCCGCAACTGCATGGCCTTTTTATCTACGGCCCCGATGGACAATGGGTAGTGACAGACAAAGAGGTCACGCCTGAAACCGCCAATAATGCTGACCGGGATTATTTTCAATATCACCGCACTCACAATGATCGCAGCGTTCGTATCAGCGCCGTCGTGCGAAGTAAATCAACCAACGACCTGATCATCCCTATCTCTCGTCGTTTGAATAACAGTGACGGCTCATTTGCCGGGGTGCTGCTGGGGACAGTCAAAGTCAGTTATTTCGTCGACTATTACGGCGACTTCAAAATTGATGACAAGGGGGCACTGGTTCTCGCCATGCGCAACGGGACCATCCTGGTCAGGCGTCCTTTTGTTGCATCCGTGGTCGGGCAAAGTCTGGCGAACAGCGAGATTTTCAAATCCTACCTGCCCAACTCCAATGAAGGCATCGCAGCCGTAAAAGCCGTGGTGGACGATACCGAACGCCTCTATGGCTACAGAGCGCTGAGTACTTATCCGTTAGTGGTGGAGGCAGGCCTTTCGCGAGAGTCGATTGTTGCGCCCTGGCGGCTTGATCTGCTGAAAAGTGGATTGATTCTGCTGTCGCTAATTATCGTGCTCTCGATCTTTGCGCTCATTGTCTTGATCCAGTTGCGTCAGAGAATGGCCATGGAACGGGAGATCCGGGATGCTCACCAGACCATGCGGGATATGGCGCTGACCGACAGCATGACCGGGCTCGGGAATCGCAGGCGACTGGACAGTGCATTACTGGATGAGATTCGTCTGGCCAAACGGCAGAACACGTCTCTGGCGCTGATCATGCTCGATGTCGATTACTTTAAACGCTACAACGATCAGTACGGACATGCCGCTGGCGATGATTGCCTGACCGCTGTAGGTGGCGCTATCCAGCAAGCCGTTCAGAGGCCAGGGGACCTTGCCGTGAGGTACGGCGGCGAAGAGTTCACCGTGTTGCTGCCCAACACCGACAAAGCAGGCGCCATACGGGTTTCGGAGGCAATTCTGGAATCGATCAGGGCGTTGAATATCGAACATGTCGCACACCCTTTGGGCAAGGTGACGGCCAGCGCGGGCGTAACGGCCAGTCAACCAGGCCGAGAAGAGGTGACGCCCGCCAATTTGCTGAAGTCAGCGGACGGCTGTCTTTATCTGGCGAAACAACAGGGCCGCAACTGCTGGTGCTCCACTGCAGGCTGATCAAGCACATTGGAGGGCGCGCGCCGTAATATTTGTCTTGATGTCTGGATCAAGACAGGCGGAGGATGTGAAGAAAGGCTTCTACCTGAGGGTAGAAGCCTTGCCAGGCTTACATCATGCATTTGGCGCATAGGGCATTCTCAAACGTCATAACCCTATATTTTCCTGCATGGTAGTCTCGCGCCACTACGAATATGAAGAAGCCTAGAATCAGGAAACATCATGCCCAGAATGTCCCACTTGGCGCTGCGCCAAAATTTTCGAGCGCTGCTCGCCTCACAAACCTGCTTCGAAACCGCTTCAGTCTTTGATCCGATGTCTGCACGCATTGCCGGAGACCTGGGTTTTGAAGTCGGGATACTGGGAGGTTCCGTAGCCTCGCTGCAGGTATTGGCAGCCCCGGACTTCGCGCTTATTACGTTGACTGAGTTCGCTGAACAAGCCACCCGAATTGGCCGTGTTGCGCAGCTTCCCTTTATTGCCGATGCCGACCACGGCTACGGCAACGCCCTGAACGTGATGCGCACCGTTGAAGAGCTTGAGCGTGCGGGCGTGGCGGCTCTGACCATTGAAGACACGCTTCTGCCCGCGCAGTTCGGTCGTAAATCGACAGACCTGATTACCATCGAAGAAGGTATCGGCAAGGTCAAAGCGGCACTGGAAGCACGCATTGATCCCGAACTGTCGATCATCGCCAGAACGAATGCCGGTGTCCTGCCGGTCAAAGACATCATTGAGCGCACCCTGGCTTATGAAAAAGCTGGCGCCGACGGGATATGCATCGTCGGTATCAATGATTTCGAACACCTGGAACAGATCTCGGAACACCTCTCCGTGCCGCTGATGCTGGTGACCTACGGCAATCCGAAGCTCAATGACATGCAACGTCTGGCCAGTCTGGGCGTCCGCATAATCGTCAAGGGCCATGCGGCTTACTTCGCAGCAATCAAAGCGACTTACGATTCACTGCGCGCCCAGCGCCAGGTGACTCACAGCACCTCGAACCTGAGCGCTACCGAGTTGACCCACACCTATACCCTGCCCGAGAACTATGTGGCCTGGGCTAAAGAGTTCATGGACGTCAAAGAGTAATCCAGACCTGGAACTGACCAGGAAGACCCCTCACCCTGAGAAAATAGCGCTGCCTTTCTCGTAGGCAGCGTTCAGGTGAACGGCCGGATCCTGGGTTTCGGAGTCCAGCATTAGCCCGGAGGTCACGACCTTCGCCCCGCAATAATCAAAGATACCGTGATCGATTTGCACTCTCATGGCCGAGGCATAGCCATGACGCTCATAGGTGCCAGCATCAGCGCCCCCTACTCCCACCAGATGCACCCTGAGCCCCTCCAGCTTCTTGATCAACTTTGCATCTGAGCTGAAGTCAAACGCCCAGCCGTTGGAAAAGACCCGGTCTATCCAGCCTTTGAGCAGCGCAGGCATGGACCACCAGTAAACCGGGTAAACGAGGATCAAAGCGTCTGCCGCGTCGATCCGTGCCTGCTCGGCAATGACATCTGCGGGCGCAGGCCCTTCCCTCCGATGGACGGCACCGTCAGCAGCGGTGAAGCGAGGGTCGAATCCCGAGGCCGACAGATCAACTACTTCAGCAGTGTTTTGCGAATCCGCGTCGGTGATGCCCTGCGCAATATGCCTGGCGATGCTATGAGTCAGAGAGCTCGTATCAGGGTGGCTGACGACAATGAGTGCGTGCATGCGGAAGCTCCAATGCAGATGATTGCTGATGAGTGCTGATAGCTATATACTTTTCGTACATTAACTCTAAGTTACCTTTGGTATATAAGCATGTCAAGCCAACCTTCAGCCTCGAAACCGCGCCAAAGGATGTCTCGGGAAGGTCGCTTGAGCCAGTTACTGGAAGTCGCGTGGCAGATCGTTCGGGAAGAAGGCACTGAAAGCCTGACACTTGGCCACCTCGCCCAAACAGCCGGTGTCACCAAGCCCGTTGTCTATGATCATTTCCCGACTCGCCCACTGCTGCTTGCACGGCTTTATCAGGATTTCGATACGCGCCAGACCGCCCTGTTTGATGAAGCCCTGCGCAACGGCGGCGCGACCGTGCAAGCCCGCGCCAGAGTGATTGCCGACTGTTATGTCGACTGTGTGCTGCTACAAGGTCGCGAGATTCCCGGGGTGATTGCAGCGCTGAGCAGCTCCCCCGAGCTTGAGAAAATCAAGCGTGATTACGAACAGATTTTTATGGATAAGTGTCGTGCGGCCTTGGCCAACGACAGCGAGAACAGTCAGATTACGAATGCTCAAATGCGCGCCATGCTCGGCGCTGCCGACGCGCTGTCGAATGCCGCCGCCATGGACGAGATTTCTGCGGAAGAGGCTAAGTCAGAACTTTTCGAGATCATTCTGGCCATGACTAAAAGAGTTCATTAAGTGAGAACCCAATGATCAACGTCACAGAAGTTTCCATCGCAGCCCTGCGTGCTGCGCTTGAGTCAGGGCAGACCACCGCCGTCGAGCTGGTCGGTGCCTACCTCGCAAGGATTGACGCCTACGATGGTCCGGACACGGCCACCGCACTGAACGCCGTTGTGGTTCGCAATCCAGAGGCAATGGCTGAGGCCCAAGCGTCGGATGCGCGTCGGGCAAAAGGTCAGACGCTGGGGCCGCTTGATGGTATTCCCTACACCGCCAAAGACAGTTACCTGGTCAAGGGCCTCACCGCCGCCTCAGGCAGCCCGGCATTTGCCAGCCTGATTGCCCAACACGATGCGTTCACCATTGGCCGCCTTCGTGAGGCGGGAGCCATCTGCCTGGGCAAGACCAACATGCCGCCGATGGCCAATGGCGGCATGCAGCGCGGTGTGTATGGCCGCGCCGAGAGCCCGTATAACGCTGACTACCTCACGGCACCGTTTGCTTCCGGTTCATCGAACGGCGCAGGCACTGCTACTGCCGCGAGCTTCGCCGCATTCGGCATGGCAGAGGAAACCTGGTCGAGCGGCCGAGGCCCCGCCTCCAACAATGGTCTGTGCGCCTACACGCCTTCGCGCGGAGTCATATCGGTACGCGGTAACTGGCCGTTGACGCCGACCATGGACGTGGTCGTGCCTTATGCGAGGACCATGGCGGACCTGCTGGAAGTGCTTGATGTCATCGTTGCAGAAGATCCTGATACCCGTGGCGATCTCTGGCGTTTGCAGCCTTGGGTAACAATCCCCAGCGTTGCTTCGGTACGTCCAGCGTCCTATGCCGAACTCGCGGCGGACACCAAGATCCTTGCGGGCAAGCGTTTTGGCGTCCCGCGCATGTACATCAATGCTGACCCTGAAGCAGGCACCTCTGAAAAACCTGGCATTGGCGGCCCCACCGGTCAGCGCATCATCACTCGCCCGTCAGTCATCGATCTGTGGCAAGAGGCACGCAAGACGCTTGAAGCGGCCGGTGCGGAAGTGATTGAGGTGGACTTCCCGCTGGTGTCGAACTGCGAAGGTGATCGTCCAGGTGCGCCGACGGTGTTTACCCGCGGACTGGTCTCCAAGGAGTTTCTCCATCATGAACTGTGGGATTTATCGGCATGGGCTTTTGACGAATTCCTGCGCGCCAATGCCGACCCTGCATTGAATCGTCTGGCTGATGTCGACGGCGCAAAAATTTTCCCCCATGACCCCGGCACCCTGCCCAACCGCGAAGACGATCTGGCGGCCGGCATGGACGAATATGTACGCATGGCCGAGCGAGGGATTACCCCGTGGAATCAGATCCCCACCCTGCCTGACGGGCTTAGGGGGCTGGAGCAGACGCGTCGCATCGACCTGGAAGACTGGATGGAAAGCTTGAAGATTGATGCCGTGTTATTCCCGACGGTGGCTGATGTAGGCCCGGCGAATGCCGATGTCGACCCGCACTCCGCCGACATTGCCTGGAGCAACGGCGTGTGGGTTGCCAACGGCAATCTCGCCATTCGCCACCTCGGGGTGCCGACCGTTACGGTACCCATGGGCGTAATGGCAGACATCGGCATGCCTGTGGGCCTTACATTTGCGGGGCGCGCCTACGACGACTCGAACCTGCTGCGCTTTGCTTCGGCCTTTGAGTCGACCGGCAGCAAACGACTGATCCCGCCCCGGACACCGGCATTGAACGAAGAGTGACCTGTGGTAGGTCAGTTTAGAACATCATCGTTTGACCCGACGCTATCGCGCAGCAAACATTGGACTTGTAGGAGCTCACCGAGTTTACGAGGCCAGCGATAGCGGAGTGTCAGACGAAATGCTATCGCTGGCCTCGTAACCTCGGTGAGCTCCTACAAGACTGGGTTTAATCTGAAAATTGCGTTTTGCTTGATAAGAGCAGCCTCAAAGCAGTCAACTATCGGCTTTCAAACGCTCCGACATTTTGACCAGCGTCGCCAGAGAGTCAGCGTCCATTTTGCGCATCAGTGCGCCCCGTCTGACTTTCACGGTTATTTCGCTGACACCCAACCGGGCAGCCACCTGCTTGTTAAGCAGGCCTGAAACGACCAAGGCCATGACCTCACGCTCGCCGTCAGTCAGAGCGGAATGACGCTGCTTCAATTGAGTGACCAGGGCTGCCGCCTCTCTCGCTTGCTTATCCTGACTCAGGCCAAGGCTGATGGCGTCGAGCAGATCCTGCTCACGGAATGGCTTGGTCAGAAACTCGATAGCACCCGCCTTCATGGCTTTCACAGACATGGGGATATCACCGTGACCGGTGATAAACACCACAGGAATCGAAATCCCCAGACGCGCCAGTTCCCGCTGAAAATCCAGACCGCTCATGCCCGGCATACGCACATCCAGCACCAGGCATCCGGGCACATCCGGCAGTGTCGCCTCGAGGAACTCGCGTGCAGACCCGAACGTCATGCAGGCCAGGCCGGTAGACGACAGCAAATCCTCCAGTGACTCACGCACCGAGCGGTCATCATCGACGATGTAAATCATCTCGGCAGTGCTTTGAGCGGCAGTTTCAGGCATCGGGTTCCCTGGCAACAGTTGGCAGTGTGAAATGAAAAGTAGCGCCCCAAGGCAGGTTACTCGAGGCCCAGATACGACCGTCATGCGCCTCGATGATGGAGCGACTGATGGCCAGGCCCATCCCCATTCCTTCAGGGCGGGTCGTGTAAAAAGCCTCGAAAACCCGCTCGCAGTCATCCGGCAACACACCGTTGCCTTGATCAACAACAGAGAAACGCAACTGGTGAGGCGAGTCGAGCACGACATGGCAGTCCAGCCTTCGCCGCTCAGACCCCACTTGACGCATCGCGTCCACAGCATTCAGGGCAAGATTAAGAATGACCTGCTGAATTTGCACTTCATCGGCAAGCACCGGAGGCAGGCCTTCTTCAACCTCTACGTGTAACGCAATGTCGTGCTCCGCCAACTCTCCGGCCATCAATCGCAGAGCGCCGTTAAGCGTGTCCTCGACGTTAAGCCATTGTTTGGCAGGCGCCTGATGCCTTGCCATGCTACGCAACCGCGCAATGATGTCGCTGGCCCGGTGCGTGTCGGTGATTATTCGCTCAACCGCCTGCCGGGCTTTCGGCAGATTGGGTGGGTCCGCTGCAATCCAGCGCAGACAGGCGCTGCCACTGTTAGCCGTGGCAGCCAGCGGCTGATTCAGTTCGTGCGCGATAGAGGCGGCCAGTTCACCCAGCACGTTGACCCGTGCAACATGCGCCAGGTGCGTGCGTGTTTCATGCACTGTACGAATGGCAGTCGACAAGCGCAGCGCCATGTATGTCGTGCAGGCAATAGCCGCGAGACTGATCAGCACATTGATCAGCCCCGCCTCGGTATCACCGAAACGAGTGAAGCGGTAACTCACGATCGTCAGCACCATACAGACGACAGACACCCCCGCCACCGCGCGCGCAGGCAAAAACCTTACCGCGATCAGCACCACGATGGTTTGAAAGACCCCGACCGCAATTTCAAGGTCAGTCACCGTGTCGATTGCAGCAATACCGGATGCCAGCGCAAGCAGCAGCATCAAACGAAGCGTCAACCGGGTTCGTTTCACTGGATTACCATTGCGTGTCACCGCTATCTGGAGGTCAAGGCGGAGTGTATAGCGCCCGCCGGAGACTGTTTACCCAAGAGGATGAATTCAGTCAGGAAGGATTGTCGAGGCTGAATTGATCCGCCACGTCATCGTAAGCAAAAAGCTCGGCATAGCGCCCCCATTGCGTGACACAGTCCAGTGTCACGGCTGCGTCGCTTTGCGACATGAAATCTTCCAGCTCGTCACGAAAGCGCCTCGCCGGTGCCGTCCGCCCAGGACGATCATCAAGCACCCTGCGTATATGGCTGACCAGCGGCACATACTTGAGCAGATGCTGGGCAAACAGCTGCTTGCGCTCATCCACATCCGATTGGGCGTAACGTCGCCCTGCCGCCAGAAGCGTGATATCGCCTTCCTGCATTTCAGCGAAACGCATCAACTGCAGCACTTCGGCGACGGGCAAAAGGTCTCCCGAGGTGTAACGCAACGCCGTTGCCAACTCGCGTAAATCGGCCAGGCCATTAAAGGGAGAGTTGTCGATCGCCTCGATCAGCCCCGCCAATGCGTTGGTCGAAGTCAGCGGCAAGACCATGCCAATACCATTGCCAGCAAATGGGCTTTCACGCAGCGACTGCACAGTATTGCCGCCTGCCATGTGTGCATAGATACTTTCGACCAGGGCCTGAAAGGCAGGGTCTGCGCGGTTACGGGGCTGAGCCAGAGCGACCTCAACCTCACACATGATCCGCCCTGGATTGGAGGAAAGAATCAGTATCCGGTCACACATCAACACGGCCTCTTCGATGTTGTGGGTGACCATTAATATTGACTTGATCGGCATCCGGCCCTCGCTCCAGAGCTCAAGCAAATCAGTGCGCAGCGTTTCAGCGGTCAACACGTCCAGTGCCGAGAACGGCTCATCCATCAGCAGGATATCGGGGTCGACCACCAGCGCACGCGCCAGCCCCACGCGTTGGCGCATGCCGCCTGACAACTCTTTCGGGTAAGCACTCTCAAACCCGTCGAGGCCGATCATATCGATAGCTGCCAGTGCCCGACGGCGTCGCTCAGGCGCAGCAACGCTCAACGCTTCGAGACCGATTTCCACGTTCTGCAGCACGGTCAGCCACGGGAATAACGCGAAGCTCTGGAACACCATGCGCACTGAAGTCGAGATTCCCGGCGCGTTTGCCGGAAATGCGACCAGCCCCGAGGTCGGCGAAACCAGCCCTGCAATGGAGCGCAGCAAGGTCGACTTACCCGACCCGGAGCGCCCCAGTAACCCGATGACCTCGCCGTCGTTCAGGCGCATGGCCACATCGTCCAGCACGACGCGCCGGGTACCGCCCGCAGTACCGTAGACATGACCTAGCCCCTGCACGTCTACCAGACAACGTTTGTCGATCACTTCCATTGGATTGCCCTCAATCAATTCGAAGCCGGCGTTCGGCAAAGCGGTACAACGGTCGCCACAGCAGGCTGTTGAAACCGACCACAAAAACAGACATCACTACAATGCCCAGCGCCACCCGCTGGAAATCTCCGGCGGCAGTAGCCTGAGCGATGAACGACCCCAGGCCCGATGCATACAGATGGTCATCCCCCCACGACACGGCCTCGGCCACGATACTGGCGTTCCACGAGCCGCCTGCTGCCGTCAGCGCGCCGGTCACGTAGTACGGAAACACACCCGGCAGTGCGACTTTTCGCCACCATTGCCAGCCACGTACACGAAACACCTTCGAGGCTTCGAGCAAGTCGGTCGGCAAGGCGCTGGCACCGGCAATAACGTTGAAAAGGATGTACCACTGAGTGCCCAGTATCATCAGCGGCGATAGCCAGATATCGGGGTCAAGCTTCAGGGCGACAATCGTGACCACTGCAAACGGAAACAGGATATTCGCCGGGAATGCCGCCATTAATTGCGCAATGGGCTGCAAGCGTTCCGCCCTGCGCGGATTCAGGCCGATCCATACACCGACGGGTACCCAGACAAGGCTGGCAAGCACAATAAGCACCGCCACTCGCGCCAGCGTGGCGAGCCCAAGGCCAAACACATTGATCACCTCATCCACGCCCAGCGTGCTGCCAATAAAACCTGTCAGTTGATAGATGCCGGTCAGGCACGCAGCAACCACCAGCGCTACCCAGGCGATATCAGTGAGGCGGCGAAACCGGGCGTCGAGCTTGAAAGCCAGCCTGAAACGACCGTGTCCGAACATTCGCCCTGCGGGCACCCAGTCGCGGATGCCTTGCAGGATCGCAAACAAAAACGGCACGAGGCGCGTTGACCTGAGCAGGTCATAAACCCTGGAACGGGGGCGCTTGTGTGAAGCGGTCTGCTCGAATCGAAACTTGTCCGCCCACGCTACGATCGGCCGGAAAAACAGCACGTCATACAGCACGATGACCGCAACCATGGCCACCACCGCCCAACTGATCGCTGCCAGGTCTTTGTGTTGGATCGCGAGCGCCAGCCATGAACCGATGCCCGGTAAATTGACAGTGCTGTCGCCTACGGTAATGGACTCGGAAGCGACGACGAAAAACCAGCCTCCCGACATCGACATCATCATGTTCCACACCAGCCCCGGCGTCCCGAAAGGCAGCTCCACCTTGATGAACCGTTGCCACGCTGAAAATGAAAACTGTCGGCTCACATCATAAAGATCGTTGGGCACTGTCCTGAGCGACTGGTAGAAACTGAACGTCATGTTCCAGACCTGGCTGGTAAATATGGCAAAAACAGCCGCGCACTCCAGCCCCCATTGCTGGCCGGGAAACATGCTCATGAAGAACACGACGGTAAACGTCAGAAAACCAAGAACAGGCACCGACTGAAGAATGTCCAGCGCCGGAAGAATCACCATCGCGGCCTTGCGACTTTTAGCGGCCAGCGTGGCGATAACCACCGAAAAGATCACCGATGCAAACAACGCCGCAAACATGCGCAAAGTGGTGCGCAAGGTGTACGCAGGCAAGTGCGCCAGATCGAGCGACATTGGCGCTGACTCAAGGGCGCTGATGGGCTGATTCATTTGACTGGCGCTGTAAAAGACAAACGTCGTCAGCAGCACGATGGCAGTAACGATCGCACCTTCAGCGAACAGTGATGCGGGGCGATTTTGCACCGGATTACGCACCGGTGCTCTCGGAGTCAAGGGCAGGGAAAAACGCATAAATAAAGCCTCTGTCGCGCTGTCCCGGCGTGCTGCATCTGCCACGTGGAGATGCAGAGCGCCCGGCACAACTCAGTCAACTATGCAGGGTTGCTCAGTCCGGCAAAGCTTAAGCAATGGCTTTGATCTGATCGACAGAAACTAAGGACGTAAAAATATACGTTGGTATAGCGAGGAGAACGTCACTGACTCGCCCGCTGGGCCTTGCTGGGTTGCTCTTTCAAACAGCGCCTTCAATTGCCTCACTGCTACTCGCCACAGGCGGCTCGACAGGTCCCTGATTCGTAATCCCAAACGGAATGTGAACCGACGGTGCCACCGCGCTCGCCGACTTCAGGTGCCCGGACTGATCATCAAAGAAGATGTGTGGCTTCAGTACGGCGAGCACCTTGCCCTTCTCGATACCGCCCAGGAAAAACGCGTCATTGACCATCACCCCCCAACTCTTCAGGGTATTCAGCGCGCGCTCGTGTGAAGGTGCGCTTCGGGCCGTCACGATGGAGACCCTGATCCGGTTTTCATAATCTGGATTGAGCTTTTTGTGCTGCTCTTCAACCGACTGGATCTTCGCCATCCGGACCATGAATTCTTTCAGCGGGCCAGGGTTGTGTGGCTCCATCACGTTCTTCACTTCGTGGGCATGGAATTCCACCAGGCCGGATGACTGCATGACCGTCTCAGCCTCATCACCCGCCAGCACGCCATCAAAGTCGAATGCGATGCGCAAGGTTTTGTCGTCTTCATCGTCATCAAACTGCGAGTCCAGAACCTGGCCTGCGGGATGCCCGGCCTTGATGGCAGCCTCCACATCAGCTTTGTTGCCTGACAGAAACAGCGCGATGTTCAACGCCGGAATGTATTCATACGGCGAGCGCCCCTGCATGAAAATAGCGCGCGTCATCCCCAGCCCGTAATGCTCGATGGTTTTCATCACCCGCAAGCCCGTGTCCGGATCGTTGCGGGACAACAGCACTACCTCGACCAGCGGATCAGACGGGTCACTGCTCAAGTCATTCAGGGACAGCAAACGCTTGATGAACGGAAAGGCGATCCCCTTGGGAAGCGGATTGTTCAGGTTCTGTTCCTGAAACTTCCGATACTCCTCTTCGCCCTGACTTCGAAACACTGCGTCCGAATCCAGCAGATCAAAAACGGCGCTGGAGGCAACGCCGATGACCAATCGATTGTCCAGCTCGTAGGGCATTGGGGTTCTCTTTGGTGGGTTCGGTGAGGGAATGAGGAACTCAGGATACTCTGACTTCTTTCGATTCAATATCACCTACTTCAGGCTGCAACAAGCCGATCTACATCAGGCTGCTGACGATGCTCCGCCTGCCACAAATCGTAGTTGAGCTGAAGACCTAACCAAAAACGTGCAGTACTCAAACCTGCGCGCTCTAGCCGGACCGCAAGATCCGGGCTGATTGGAGACCTCCCATTCACAACTCGCGAAAGCATTTCCCGAGAGAAATGCAGACGCCGAGCCATTTCGGCGATCTTGATATTCAACTCCGGTAGCATCTCATGAAGCATTTCGCCAGGATGGGGTGGGTTGTGCATGGCCATGGTGGCCCTCCTTATTAGTGGTAGTCGAGGTAATCGACCAGTTCGACGTCCGTGTCGATGAATCTGAAAATCACCCGCCAATTGCCACTTACGGTCATCGACCAGAATCCGGCCAATTGGCCCTTAAGCGGATGCAGGCGGTAGCCCGGCAGCATCAGCTCAGAAGAACTGCTGGCCTCATCCAAAGCACCAAGCACCAAGCGCAGACGCTCTACATGATCAAGTTGAATGCCCTTTGTCCTACCTGTTTCGTAGAAAGCCTTCAGGCCCTTGTGTTGAAAGCTTCTTATCATCGTCCGAGCCTAGAGTGTGAAACGCTTATTCACGGTTTGCAAGCATTGATACCTTTAGCCCAGGATTGAGCCGAATCGGTGATGGAGACTCTTGGCATGCAGGGTGGATGGCAAAGAAATCACCATGCAGCATTAAATTGAGTGGTGTTTTGGGAGCACGAAGCACCACCTCTGCACCGCGCAAAAGGTAGCCTCAATCAGGCTCGGACAAGTCTCGGAATGCCGTGAGAAAACTCTGCTTTCGAAAGTAAATCAAACCGCACACTTTGAAGACGGGGAGAAGGCCATCCCTGATTAGCTCTCAAGGGGGCTAGGCGTTCAGTCGACAATGAGCGGCAAAAAGCAGCCGAGCAGGCCATCAACGCTCTGGGTCGTGAATTGGTGGAAAGCATCTGAAGGTCTCCGCGCCAAGGCGGCCAGGGTAATTCACTACATTGCTGAAGCCAGCAAGCTCCCTGGGAGTACTGAAAAACGCTCAGCTGAGACGTTTTGCCTAAGGGCAGGAAAATCGTCAAGTTGACGAGATAGTCGCGAGATTAGAGGCCTGATGTGCGACGCAGCTTATAAATGCGGAACGACTACGTGGATTAGCAGCCTTGCCACCAAACCCCAAAAACGAAAAAGCCCTGAAAATTCAGGGCTTTGACGTATCTAAGATGGCGGAAGCATAGAGATTCGAACTCTAGGACCTGTTACAGTCGGCAGTTTTCAAGCCTCCAAATTTTTCTTTTAAAAACAGCACCATACAGATTATAACGTTCCTAAACTAAAGCATTTACAGTGCCCTGCACACCGCACTCCCCCGTTCTGAAGCCACTTGTTTCGGAACGTCATCTCCATCGTTTTTCAAGCCGCAAACAACTAAAAATCGTACCTCACCATGGTAACCAGGTAGCGGGGTTCCAGCGGACGCAAAAAGGTCCGCCAAGGGGCTTTTCTATGGAGGACAATTTAACGAATGTCTCGTTACTGCCGACTGCCACCCTTCGCAACGGGCAGCAATTTGTCAAAAGTAGACTGTTCTCAAGACGTTAGTCGACCTCATTGAGGCTTGAGGACATTTACAAAATCAGTGAGATTCAGATCCTAACTATGCTGCCATCAACGGCAGCAGTGTTTGTACTTCTTCTCCGAGCCGCAGGGGCATAGTTCGTTCCGACCTACCGGCGAGCCAACATAGGCCTGCGGGGACTGTTCCGTTGTGATTTGGGGGGGAGTGGCACCTATTTGGAACGAAAGGTGGGGGTACGCGTTAGCCATGGCTACCTGTATCTTTTCCCAAATGTATGCGGCAAGCCTTGCACACGCTGGAAGCAGATCCTTATGGTGGGACGTTTCAGTGATTTCCTCTTGGCAGTGAGTAATGAGCGCCAACGCTGAATGGAGTGCGTCTAGATTGTCTACCTGCTTTACCAGGCTGTGAGCTAGCGCATACCGGGCTTTTATTCGAGTTATTTCGCTGCTGAGACATTGTTCATAAAGGGCTTGAGCATCAATGTCGCTTCGACCCGGAATGAGCTTCTGGCTGATTAGTCTGCCGAGTTCAAGCATCGCTTCTGGGTACTTTTGTTCAGCCGCTTCGGTTAGCCAAGTGATAGCTTTCGGGCGGTCACCGGCAAAAGCGTGACCTCGGTGATGGAGCGTGTACAAGTGAAATTGTGCCTGCGGAAACCCAGCCTCAGCAGACTGTAGAGAGCATTCGAATGCAGCCTTGAGGTCTATCGGGCCGCCAATGCCTCGCTCATGCATTTCTCCCAACTGAGCAAGTGCTCCTGGGTGAGACTGGGCAGCAGCCTGCTGATACAGCTCTCTGGCGTATTCTAGATCTTGCGCGTATCTAGCCGACCCCCACAAGTGGCAGTCGCCAATGAAAGCCAACGCGTTAGCGTCGTCTCTATCGCTTGCTCGCCAAACCCAATGCTCGCCCTCTTGGCGTCGTTGTTGAAATTCATCGCCTTGAAGACGCGCAAGGTAAGCTCCGTACTCATACATTGCCTCGACATGTGAACTGTCTGCGGCGAGCTTGAACCAAATATTGGCTTGATCAATGGACTTACGGGATTCAACGCCGTAACCGTCATCAGTTCTGAACACTACCTCTGAGGTTTTTAGGCCATCAGCTTTTTCTTTGAAATGGACTCCGAGCGTGTAGCGCGCCTCAGCGTCTTCCTCGAAAACAGCGCTGTAGCTCAGTTCTCGAAGGTTTTGCTGGGTGAATGGTGTGACCGTGTAGTCAGGGAGGGCACCGAGCACTGGGTTCCGGGAGTGCAAGTACTCGAGCAATTCGAGGGCAGCGGGCAGCGCTTGGCTAAGCATTTCAGTAGCGTCGTGGGACGTATAGCTAAACGCCTTAGGGTGAGCCGCAACATTTCCATGTTTTTGTAGGGTGCGTAGCGCGTTCAGTACTCTGTGGTCTACCAGACGCCTATCTCGCAAGTACGCGATCTTGCGATCAAGATTCAAGTCACGATCCATATTCGGAGCTAGCGTATCGCAGAGCGCTCCCGCAAAGCTTCGCAAGAAGGTGACGGCATAACCCGGCGTCGAAGCGCCTAGGTTCTTTGCCTGTTCGTACAGGTCACCCAGCTGCGGGCTGACGGTGTGCGCAAACTCAATATCGTTCATCGTATGGCCGGTAATTGCAGATTCGAGCATCTAGGGCTAGCTTAAGGCCACCACCTGCTACACCGCGACATTTTTTTATACAATCATTTCAGTGTCACGCAGGGATTCGGCCCAGCAAAACAGGGCCGCGCAGAGACATAAACCCTGACTCCCCCTGCGGAAACCTGAACCATTGGCCCGGTCTTTGGCCCAGCCGTACTGAAGCCCTGCTGCACGAAAGCATGGCCGAAATGCAGCCAGACTCAGCCCCGCCCCCTAAACCGCCCCGCCGTTTTATCGCTGTCCCCGATGATGGACTGGAACCACTTTTAGCTCAGAGCTTGTTTTACTTGGCCTGTACGAGACACCGATATTCTTCGTACCACTTCTGTACCACCAACTTCGTATCTGTGCCTTTAGCCGTTCCATATTTGCGAATATACATTCACGGACATCCTTTTTAGAACAAGCGTGCGAGCGCCTGCGCGATTGCAGCGAAGAGTAGAATTGAAACAATCATCAGCTTGAACACCGTCCAAGAGCTTTCGCCGGTGAAGAATTTCAAGCCCACGAAGGAAATCACCACGCTGATGACAATCCCGGAAGTGTGCACGTTTTTATCGCTGCCCTGCAGCAAATCCCCCGCCAACAGAGACGAGCCGACGACCAAAAAAGCAGGAAAAAACCGCAGGCCAACATCCATGACTCGCGAAGCCAAGACTAGAGCCAACGTATTAAAAAAAACTGACAGTACAAGGCTGATCATTGCCATCTTCCCTGGGGAAACAAGTGTACAGAGACGGCACGCGATGCAGGCCTGCTGCTGGGTGCCAAACGCGAAGGATCCTAATTTATTTCGGCTGACCGTCCAACTGTCATCAACGGGACGCTCTGTATCCCGAGACTCCACCCGAACCTGCCAAATGGGCAGCACGGTTGAGAACCATTCAGAGCTACCGGTAATAGTCAGGCTTGACCCACCGTCTAGATCATCGCTCGACCAGAAACGGAGATAAGTGAACTGATATCAAAAAGCTACTACTAGACAGGACATATTTTTATACCATCATTCCAGTGTCACGCAGGGATCCGGCCCAGCAAAACAGGGCCGCGCAGAGACATAAAACCCTGACTCCCCCTGCGAAAACATGAACCATTGGCCCAGTTTTTTGGCCCAGCCGTACTGAAGCCTGCTGCAGAAAGCATGGCCGAAATGCAGACAGAATCAGCCCCGCGCCCTAAACCGCCCCGCCGCTTTATCGCTGTCCCCGATGATTGAATGGACTGACCATCAAAAATAACCAGTAAATTAGCGCCTACGTGGGCCTTCAAGAAAACCCGTACCATTCTGTACCACTCTCAACCTCACCTATCGTCACACATACCGCCTTTTCCGTTCCGAGCCGCCAGATGCGAAATTGCACTTCACTTGACCACCTGTTTGCATTCGACCTGCCCACAGATTGCATCGGATTTGACCAGCACGCTTCGGCGCCGTGACCGACAGAGAACGGCCGATTGTGTTGAAAAAGTCGCTGCGCTCAAACTGTCCGGAAATTGACCGGGGAAAACGCCATTTTTGCACGCTGCTACGTGAAATCTGAGCCCGAAAGCCTCAGCCAAAAGTAAGGATTTCAATCTCAGATGCGTACTTTTCTGCCGTGGAATTCGAAGCCGACTTTTTCAACAGAATCGGCCATAAGCAGCCCTTAACATCAGACCGCTTTTCGCCACAAAGCTGCCTCTCATGGAGTACAGCTAACGGCTAGAAGCTGCCGGCTTTCCCAGCAAGTGAATGTGTCGACATTCTAAAATATGGTTTGAGATTGAAAGCGTTCCAATTTCGAGACATCCGTCCGAAGGCTGCAAGCGAGATCGCCGACCTGGGCAACGCAAGCAAGCTCCTTCGACACACGGACAAGCGCATTACTCAGACAGTTTACAGACGGGTTGGTGAGGTCGTTGCCCCTACCAAATAATCGACTTTCTAAGCTTAGTTTCGGAACGTGGCCAAAAGTATCGGAACGTTTAACGACTTAGCAGCCTTGCACCGCCAAACCCCAAAAACGAAAAAGCCCTGAAAATTCAGGGCTTTGACGTATCTAAGATGGCGGAAGCATAGAGATTCGAACTCTAGGACCTGTTACAGTCGGCAGTTTTCAAGACTGCTGCCTTAAACCACTCGGCCATACTTCCGTTTGCATTGCGGGCGCCATAATACCGGAATGAAACACGCTGTCAAACTCTCTAGGTGGCTGATTTCAGGTCGTCTGTTATGATCTTTGCAACTCAACATTTCAACCACTAGGAGTTTCGCCATGCGCGAACAGGATTACGCAGTTAATAACGGCGTGCAGGCCGATCAGCTAGAGGTTAGCCGCGTCCTGCGCAACACATACGGTCTTCTGGCTCTGACCCTTGCTTTCAGCGGTGTCATGGCTTTTGTAGCGCAGCAGATGCGCGTTGGCTATCCGAACATTTTCGTCGTGCTGATCGGTTTCTACGGTCTGTTCTTCCTCACCAACAAACTGCGCGACTCGGCGTGGGGTCTGGTGTCGGCATTCGCCTTGACCGGTTTCATGGGTTTCATCCTTGGGCCGATCCTCAACCGTTACCTGGGCATGCAAGGCGGCGCTGAAGTTGTAAGCTCGGCATTTGCCATGACCGCACTGGTGTTCGGTGGCCTGTCGGCTTACGTGTTGATCACCCGCAAGGACATGAGCTTCCTCGGTGGTTTCATTACCGCTGGTTTCTTTGTCCTGCTGGCGGCGGTACTGGCAAGCATTTTCTTCCAGATCAGCGGTCTGCAGTTGGCGATCAGCGCTGGCTTCGTGCTGTTCTCGTCGGCCTGCATTCTGTTCCAGACCAGCGCGATTATTCAGGGTGGTGAGCGTAACTACATCATGGCGACCATCAGCCTGTATGTTTCGATCTACAACCTGTTTGTCAGCCTGTTGCAGATCTTCGGCATCATGAGCCGCGACGACTGATCAGTTGCCCTGCTTCAACAAAAAGCCCGCCTAGCGGGCTTTTTGCTGTCTAGTGCTCGTGAATTCTTTATCATTGGCCAAGTTTTCTGCTCAGGGCCTGTCATGAAGTTCGCGATCAATCTTTTCAGCGCTGCCCATGCGCCCTCCTCGCGCCGCGCACTGCTGTTTGCTCAGGCGGCGCTGGCCGGGGGGCATGAGATTGTACGGCTGTTTTTCTATCAGGACGGCGTCCACAGTGCTTCGGCCAATGTCGTGACGCCTCAGGATGAACACGACCGGCCCTCCCAATGGCGTGACTTCATTACGCAGCATCAACTGGATGGCGTGGTGTGTATTGCCGCCGCCCTGCGTCGTGGTGTGCTGAATGAAGAAGAAGCGCAGCGCTATCAACGCCCCGCTGCCAACCTGCTTGCCCCGTGGGAATTATCCGGGCTCGGCCAGTTACACGATGCGGCGCAAACTGCTGACCGTGTGATTTGTTTCGGAGGGCCTTGAAATGGCTAAATCAATGTTGATCATCAGCCGCCAGGCGCCATGGTCCGGGCCTGGTGCGCGTGAGGCGCTGGATATCGTGCTGGCCGGTGGCGCCTATGATTTACCGGTTGGGCTGTTGTTTCTGGATGACGGCGTCTTTCAGCTGTTGCCGGATCAGAATGCCAAAGCTCTGCAGCAGAAAGACCTGACCGCCAACCTCAAGGCGCTGTCGATGTTTGGTGTCGAAGATATCTACGCCTGCGGCACCAGCCTTGCCGAGCGTGGCATCCTGCAGGAAGCGGTGGATGAGGAAATCATTCAGCTGCCGCAATCCACTGAAATCTCAGCACTCATTGACCGTTACGACCACGTGATCACTATCTGATGTCGACTCTGCACGTTTTATCTCATTCGCCCTTCACTGACAGTCGCCTGACCAGTTGTCTGCGCCTGCTCGGCCCGGCTGACGGTGTGCTGCTGTGCGGCGACGCCAGCTACGCGCTGACCGATTCGACAGCAGCACTTCAGGCTTTGCAGGCGCACAGCGCTAATCAGGTGTTTGTGCTTGAAGAAGATATTCAGGCGCGGAGCATGGTTGCACCCGAGTGGGTACAGGTCGTCGACTATCCCGGCTTCGTTGAGCTGTCCATCCGTTTTGATAAGGTCAACACGTGGCTATGAGCGAGCTGAACGTGGCCGGGCAAAGTATTGCCCTGGATAAAGACGGCTTTCTGCAAAGCCTTGATGACTGGTCAATGGAGGCTGCTCACGCCTTGGCGAGCCTTGAAGACATTGAGCTAAGTCCCGAGCATGTCGAAATACTGCTGTTGCTGAGGGAGTTCTACAGCGAATTCCAGCTGTCACCCGCGACCCGCCCGCTGATCAAGTACACGGTTCTGAAACTCGGCCCGGAAAAAGGCAACAGCATGCACCTGAACCGCCTGTTCAACGGCACTCCCGCCAAACTCGCCGCCAAGCTGGCGGGCCTGCCCAAGCCGACTAATTGCATATGAACGACTACGCCCCTCTCGTCCTTGAAACACCCACCGAGCATCCATTCGCCCAATTCGTCCGTATTCTGGGCAAAGGCAAGCGTGGAGCGCGCAATCTGACCCGCGAAGAAGCGCGAGAGGCCATGGGCATGCTCCTCGACGAAAAGGTCGAAGACAGCCAGTTGGGTGCCTTTCTGATGCTGCTACGGCACAAGGAAGAAAGCGCAGAGGAGCTGGCGGGCTTCACTGAGGCACTGCGCGAGCGATTGAACGCCCCGCCATTGCAGGTCGATATCGACTGGCCTACTTATGCGGGCAAAAAGCGCCACCTACCCTGGTACCTGCTAGCGGCCAAGTGCCTGGCACAGAACGGGGTGCGAATCTTGATGCACGGCGGCGGCGCGCACACCGCCGGACGTATGTACACCGAACAATTGCTGGATCTGCTGGGCATTCCACTGTGCCGTAACTGGCACGCCGTGGATGACGCACTGCAACAACACAACCTGGCGTTCTTTCCGCTGGGCGACTGGGCGCCACAGCTGCAGCGCATGATTGATCTGCGCAACACGCTTGGGCTGCGGTCGCCAATTCACTCCCTGGCCCGCATCCTCAACCCTCTGGATGCCCGCTGCGGCCTGCAAAGCATCTTCCACCCCGGTTATCAGAGCGTTCATCGCGATGCCAGTGGCTTGCTGGGCAATCACACGATCGTGGTCAAAGGCGATGGCGGCGAGGTGGAGATCAACCCGGACACGATCAGCCACCTCTACGGCACTACCGCAGGTGAGCCATGGGATGAGGAATGGCCTGCACTTTCTGATCGCCGCCACGTAAAACCGGCGACTCTGGATCCGCAGCAGCTCGTGGCGCTTTGGAAAGGCGAAATCGAAGACAGTTATCCGCAACTGGCATTGATTTCGACCATGGCGCTGGCCCTCCGCGGTTTGGGATTGCCTCGTTCAGAAGCCTTCGCTCAGGCTGAGTTATTCTGGAAAAACCGCAAAACATCGATGTAACCGATCATTAATGCCCAACCTTTGCGCTATTTGTTCGAACGAATCGGCCTAGACTCTTCTCCAAAGCATGTAAGTACATCATCTTGGAGTTTTGATATGGGCCTTCTTGTCGAAGGACGCTGGCAAGACCAGTGGTACGAAAGCAGCAAAGATGGGGCGTTTCAACGCGAACAGGCTCAACGCCGTAACTGGATTACCGCAGACGGTCGACCAGGCCCCTCAGGCGAAGGCGGCTTTCAGGCCGAAGCCGGACGCTATCATCTGTACGTATCGCTGGCCTGCCCCTGGGCTCACCGCACGCTGATTTATCGCAAACTCAAAGGGCTGGAAAGCCTGATCGACGTTTCCGTGGTCAGCTGGCTGATGCGCGAGCATGGCTGGACCTTCGATACCGAAAAAGGCTCAACGGGTGACCCGCTCGACGGCCATGAGTTTCTCTATCAGCGTTACCTCGCCGACACACCGGACTATACCGGCCGGGTCACCGTGCCTCTGCTGTGGGACAAAAAGCTGCAACGCATCGTCAGCAACGAGTCCGCGGAAATCATCCGCATGTTCAACAGCGCGTTTGACGAACTGACCGGCAATCGCCTGGACCTCTACCCGGACGCTTTGCAGTCGCCGATAAATCAGCTGAATGAGCGAATTTATCCGGCGGTCAACAATGGCGTTTACCGCGCAGGCTTTGCGACCTCTCAAGCGGCGTACGAAGAAGCGTTTGATGATGTATTTGCCGAACTCGATGTGCTGGAGAAGTTGCTGGGCGAGAAGCGCTATCTGACTGGCGAATACCTGACGGAAGCAGACGTACGCCTTTTCACCACTATCGTGCGCTTCGACCCGGTGTATCACGGCCATTTCAAGTGCAACCTGCGGCGGATTTCGGACTATCCAAACCTGAGCAACTGGATGCTGGAGTTGTATCAGTGGCCGGGCATTACCGAAACGGTGGACTTTGAGCACATCAAACATCACTACTACGAGAGCCACGGCACCATCAACCCGACAGCTGTCGTGCCAAAGGGCCCGTTGCAGGACCTGAGCAGAGCGCATGATCGTGAGCGATTGACGGGACGTGGGATCTGGAACAAGACAGGCGTTTAACCCTAGCGCTGTCTCAACGCTAGACAGGTAGGAGGCAACTTGTTGGCGAGGGGTTTGCGCGGTGAATCAGGCCTCACGCCTCGCGAACAAGTTCGCTCCTACCCATTAGCGCCGTGTTTAGATGCATCAGACCGTCGCCTGAGCACCTTCAAACCACGCGAGTTTTTCGCGCAACTGGACGACTTCACCCACGATCACCAGCGTCGGCGCATGGACCTCATGCTCCGCTACCATTCGCGGCAAATCGGCCAAGGTGCCGGTAAAGACTCGCTGGCTGGAAGTGGTGCCCTGTTGAATCAACGCCGCCGGGGTATCAGCGGATCGACCGTGCTTGATCAGTTGCTCACAGATGATCGGTAGACCGATCAGGCCCATGTAGAAAACTAGAGTCTGTGCGGGCGCTACAAGATCGCGCCACGGAAGATCACTGGTACCGTTTTTCAAGTGCCCGGTGATGAAGCGTACTGATTGCGCATGATCGCGGTGAGTCAGAGGAATACCCGCATAGGCCGCGCAACCACTGGCCGCAGTGATACCGGGTACGACCTGGAATGGAATGCCATGAGCAGCCAGTTCTTCAATCTCTTCACCGCCCCGCCCGAAGATGAACGGATCACCGCCCTTCAATCGCAGAACGCGCTTGCCCTGCTTGGCCAGATCAACCAGTTGCTGGTTGATCTGGTCTTGCGGAACCGCATGATCAGCGCGACGCTTGCCCACATAAATCCGTTCGGCATCCCGCCGACATAGATCAAGAATCGCTGGTGCCACCAGACGGTCGTAGAGCACCACGTCGGCTTGCTGCATCAGGCGCAGAGCACGGAACGTCAGCAAATCCGGATCACCCGGTCCTGCGCCCACCAGATACACTTCACCGGGAGCATGCGGTGCATCGCCTTCGATCTTTGCGATCAGCAGACGCTCGGCTTCAGCGCCCTGCCCAGCCAATTGCCGGTCAGCAATCGGCCCCTGGAAAACCTCTTCCCAGAAGGCACGGCGCTGCGTGACGTCCGGGAACAGTTTTTTAACCTGAGTCCGGAAACGTGCAGCCAGACCGGCCAGTTGGCCGTAAGTGGAAGGAATCCAGGTTTCCAGCTTGGCGCGAATCAAGCGCGCCAGCACTGGAGCATCGCCACCACTGGACACGGCAATGACCAGCGGAGAGCGGTCGACGATCGCCGGGAAGATCACGCTGCATAGAGCAGGCGCATCCACCACATTGACCGGCACACAACGCTGCTTGGCATCCTGAGAGACCTGAGCGTTGAGCGGCTCGTCGTCTGTGGCAGCAATGATCAGCACGCAGCCGTCCAGATCACTGACGTTGTAGCCACGCAAAATCAGATGCCCGCCACTTTTCTCAACCAGTTCACGCAGTTGCGGCTCGATCTCTGGCGCAACAACGCGCAATACAGCACCGGCTTCGGCAATGAGGCGGGATTTGCGCAATGCAATCTCGCCACCGCCCACAACCAACACTTGGCTGCCACGCAGGTTATGGAACAGCGGCAGAAATTCCATTTAGCCGATGACCTCAAGCCCGCCCATGTAAGGCTTGAGCACTTCTGGAACACGGATGGAACCGTCGGCCTGCTGGTAGTTTTCCAGCACTGCAACCAGCGTCCGGCCAACGGCCAGGCCCGAGCCGTTCAGGGTATGCACCAGCTCAGGTTTGCCGGTTTCCGGGTTACGCCAGCGAGCCTGCATGCGGCGCGCCTGGAAATCACCACAGTTGGAGCACGACGAAATTTCGCGGAATTTGTCCTGGCTCGGAATCCACACTTCCAGGTCGTAGGTCTTGACCGCGCTGAAGCCCATGTCACCGGTGCACAGAGCCAATACGCGATAAGGCAACTCCAGCAACTGCAGAACGCGCTCAGCGTTGGCGGTCAGGCCTTCCAGGGCTTCCATGGATTTTTCCGGCTCGACGATCTGCACCATCTCGACTTTGTCGAACTGGTGCTGGCGGATCATGCCGCGGGTATCACGGCCCGACGCGCCCGCTTCGCTGCGGAAGCATGGCGTGTGAGCCACGAACTTCATCGGCATCTGTTTGGCGTCGATGATTTCACCGGAGACGATGTTGGTCAGCGACACTTCCGCGGTCGGGATCAGATACAGGTCTGCCTCGCCTTCACGGGAAATCTTGAACAAGTCTTCTTCGAACTTCGGCAACTGACCAGTGCCCTGCAGTGCAGGCGCCTGAACCAGATAAGGCGTGTAGGCCTCTTCGTAGCCATGCTCGTTGATGTGCAGGTTGATCATGAACTGCGCCAGCGCACGGTGCAGACGTGCGATAGGGCCACGCAGCAACGCGAAACGGGCGCCGGACAGCTTGGCGGCGGTTTCAAAATCCAGCCAGCCGTATTTCTCGCCCAGCGCAACGTGGTCCTGAACCTGGAAGTCGAACGAGGCTGGAGTGCCCCAGGTGCGGACTTCAACGTTACCGTCTTCGTCAGCGCCCACCGGTACGGATTCGTGAGGGATATTCGGCATGCTCAGGAGCATCGAATCCAGTTCGGCCTGAATACCGTCCAGCTCTTTCTTGCCGGTATTCAGCTCTTCAGCCATGCGATCGATGTCGGCCATCAGCGGTGCGATGTCTTCACCGCGCTGCTTGGCCTGACCGATGGATTTGGAACGGGCATTACGCTCGGCCTGAAGCTGTTCAGTGCGGGTCTGAACGGTCTTGCGCTGGGCCTCCAGCGCTTCGATGCGGGCAACGTCCAGTGTAAAGCCACGGGAAGCCAGGCGATCCGCTACGTCCTGAAGTTGGGTACGTAACAGTTTGGAATCGAGCATATCGTTCTCTCGTTTATCAAAGTCTGGTCAGGGACAGGCCAACCCACGTAGCGAGCAGCCCGCCGAACACGCTGATACCGGCATAGCCAAGGGCTAACGGCATTTGCCCGCTTTCAAGCAGGCGCAGCGTATCCAGTGAAAAGGATGAAAAGGTCGTAAGACCACCAACAAAGCCGACAATCAAGCCGGCCCGAATCTCTATCGGTACTTCCGGGCGCAATAGAAAAAGGCCGTAAAGCACACCGATAATCAGGCAACCAACGATGTTCACCGCCAGGGTCGCCGCGTAAAAATGTTTTGGCCAGTTCGCGCTGACCCAAGTGCCAGCAGCGAAGCGCAATAATGTACCAGCGATACCGGCAATCGACACCGCAAGAATGGTTTTGAGCACTACTTTCTCCGCTGACGAGGGCTGGCAGCGTCCAGCGCAGCCAGATGCTTGAGCTTTTCACCAATTTTCAGCTCCAGGCCACGGGGCACCGGCTGATAATACTGACGCGGATCCAGGTCTTCAGGGAAGTAATCTTCCCCTGCCGCATAGGCGTCCGGCTCGTCGTGAGCGTAGCGGTACTCTTCGCCATAGCCCAGTTGCTTCATCAGCTTGGTCGGCGCGTTGCGCAAATGCAGCGGGACTTCCAGCGAACCATGCTCGGTCGCTTCGCGCATCGCAGCCTTGAATCCCATGTAAACCGCGTTGCTTTTCGGCGCACAGGCCAGATAAACAATCGCCTGAGCCACGGCCAACTCACCTTCCGGACTGCCCAGTCGCTCCTGAACATCCCAGGCAGACATACACAGCGGCAGCGCGCGCGGATCAGCATTGCCAATATCTTCACTGGCCATGCGCACTACGCGCCGGGCCAGGTACAAAGGGTCGCAACCGCCATCGATCATCCGGGCAAACCAGTACAGGGCTGCATCAGGGTTGGAGCCGCGAATGGATTTATGCAAGGCGGATATCTGGTCGTAAAACGCTTCGCCGCCCTTATCAAACCGACGACGGCTGTCCCCCATCAGACTTTTCAGCAGCTCCAGACTGATTTCGGAGCCGTCTTCGGCCAGGTCCGACGCGTTCTCCAGCAAATTCAGCATGCGCCGACCGTCACCGTCGGCAGCGGCCATCAGCATGGCAAAACCTTCATCGCTCAGGCTCAACTGATGCTTGCCCAGACCGCGCTCCTCGGTCAGCGCCCGATTCACCAGCTTGCGCAGCGCAGCCTCATCAAGGCTCTTGAGGACATAGACCCGGGCCCGCGACAGCAAAGCGTTGTTGAGCTCGAACGACGGGTTTTCAGTAGTGGCGCCAATGAAGATCAGCGTGCCGTCTTCGACATAAGGCAGGAATGCATCCTGCTGGGACTTGTTGAAACGGTGCACTTCGTCGACAAACAAAATGGTCCGGCGGCCGTATTGCCCGGCCTGTTGCTTGGCAACTTCTACCGCCTGACGAATCTCTTTGACCCCGGCCAGTACCGCAGAGACCGTTTCAAAGTGCGCATCCGAGACTTTCGCCAGGAGCCGTGCCAGTGTGGTCTTACCCACACCGGGAGGCCCCCAGAAAATCATCGAGTGCAGGGCCCCCTGCTCCAGCGCCTCACGCAGAGGTTTGCCGTGAGCCAGCAGGTGCTCCTGACCGACGTACTCATCCAGATTGGTCGCACGCAAACGTGCGGCCAGCGGCTGAGCAATCGGTTCACTTCGAAACAGGTCCATGGACAACCGTTAAAACCTCTTATTCCTGAATGACGTCAGCGCCTTTCGGAATCTGGAACTGGAATTTGCTCGCCGGGATCGCCTCATTGGCTTTCACGCCGGTGAACAGGATATTGGTGCGCTGGCCGACGCTGTCGATCAACTGCATGTCATTGATGACGCCGTTGCGGAACGACAGGCGCAGGCTATCGAACAACGTGTCCTTGGTTTTGGGCTTGAGGGTGAAATCAATCACTCCGCCCGCTTCCTTGGCAGTGATATCAAAACTTTCACTGATTTTGGAGACATCACCGGACAGCAGCAATGCCGGGGTCTGGGTCAAACGCTGGTCGAGGGTCTTGATCGTGACCTGTTCCAGGTCCGGGTCCCACAGGGAAACCTTCTTGCCGTCGGAGACCATCAATTGCTCCTGAGGAGCATCGGTGTGCCAGTTGAACAAACCCGGACGCTGCAAAGCCATCTCACCCGACGTTTCCTGCAACTGAGTACCGCCACCGTCCAGGGTCAGCTGGGAGAAACGCGCGGTCAGGGTTTTGGACGTTTCCAGCAACTGGGTCAGACGTGCGACGTCCTTGCTGTCGGCATGTGCCGGAATCGCGGAGAAAGTCAGTGCTGTTACCAACAACATGCGGATTAGACGCATGGGAGCCCTCATAGAGTTCGGTGGAGTCCCGCCAGCCTTGAAACGCTGGCGGGGCATTTATGGAAGTGCGCGATCAGTCGCGCATCGGGCCCGGCGCGATCACTTCACGCGAGCCGTTGGTGTTCATGGAGGTTACGACGCCAGCCATTTCCATCGCCTCGATCATCCGGGCGGCACGGTTGTAACCGATCTTCAGTTTACGCTGCACGGCAGAAATCGATGCGCGGCGGCTTTCCAGTACGAACTTGACCGCCTCGTCATAGAGCGCATCACTTTCGCTGTCTTCGCCCCCTTCACCGCTACCGCCGTCGAAGCCGCTACCGGCCTCCTCGACACCTGCAAGAATATCGTCGTTGTAATCAGGAGTGCCACGCAGCTTCCAGGCTTCCACCACTCGGTGTACTTCATCATCGGAAACAAAGGCGCCATGAACACGAATCGGCAAGCTGGTGCCCGGCGGCATGTACAGCATGTCACCGTGCCCCAACAGTTGTTCCGCGCCACCCTGATCGATGATGGTCCGCGAGTCGATCTTGCTCGACACCTGGAACGCCATACGCGTCGGGATGTTCGCCTTGATCAGGCCCGTGATCACATCGACCGAAGGACGCTGGGTGGCAAGAATCAGGTGGATACCTGCCGCACGTGCCTTCTGGGCAATACGCGCAATCAACTCTTCGACCTTCTTGCCGACGATCATCATCATGTCGGCAAACTCATCCACAACCACGACGATGGTCGGCAGCTTGGTCAACAGCGGTGCTTCGTCATGAATACTTTCACGCTTGTAGAGCGGGTCTGCCAGCGGCGTACCTGCGTCCTGAGCTTCCTTGACCTTCTGGTTGAAGCCGGAAAGGTTACGCACGCCCATCTTCGCCATCAGCTTGTAACGACGCTCCATCTCGGCAACGCTCCAGCGCAATGCGTTAGCAGCGTCTTTCATGTCGGTAACCACCGGGCAAAGCAGATGCGGGATGCCTTCGTAGATCGACAGTTCAAGCATCTTCGGGTCGATCATGATCAGCTTGGCGTCTTCCGGGCCGGATTTGAACAGGATCGACAGAATCATCGCGTTAACGCCCACGGACTTACCGGAACCGGTTGTACCGGCCACCAGCAAGTGCGGCATTTTTGCCAGATCGGTAATCACCGGCTTGCCGCCGATGTCGTGCCCCAGAGCCAACGTGACGGGCGACTTGGCGTTGTCGTACTCGGGCGTCGACAGTACTTCAGAGAAACGTACGATCTGCCGGTCTTCGTTCGGAATCTCGATACCCACCGTGGTCTTGCCCGGGATGACCTCAACCACACGAACGCTCGTCACCGCCAGAGAACGTGCAAGGTCTTTGGCCAGGTTGGCAATACGGCTGACCTTGACGCCAGCAGCGGGCTGAATTTCGTAACGGGTAATCACAGGGCCTGGGTGAATCGAATCCACCGACACCTCAACACCAAACTCCTTGAGCTTGATTTCCAGCAAATGGCCAACTGCGGCCAGTGATTCGGGTGAATAGTTGAGCTGTTTTTTTTCTGCCGGGTCGAGGATCGATATCGGCGGCAGCGTTCCTTCTACGGCGCTATCCACGAACAACGGCGCCTGTTTTTCCTTCATGACGCGCTTGCTGGGCTCGGGCGCCTTGGCCGGTACAGGGGCGATAACCGCAGGAATATGCGTTTCACGCGCCGTCATGTGTTTGCTCAGCGCCTGCTCGCGCTCAATCAATCGCTCTTTGGCTTTGGCTTGCTCGCGACGATCAGTGGTGGCTGGTGCAACCACTTCGTTGACCCGCTCATCCACTTCGCGCAGTTGCGCAACCATCTGCTTACGCTCGTTACGCGCCGCCCACCAATTGTTGACGGCGTCGTAGAACAACTCGAACAAGTCGAGCGTGATCTTGCCCGTCACGTCCATGACCTTGAACCAGGACAGATCGGTAAACACGGTGAGGCCAAACAGGAACAAGGCGATGAATAGCAGCGTACTGCCCTGGATGTTCAGGGCTTTCTTGGCCATATCACCGAGAACTTCCCCCAGCACACCACCTGCTGACCCCGGGAAGCCTGCCGCAAAATGGAAATGGATATGCGCCAGTGCAGCACCGGCGAGTACCAGAAACACCAGGCCGATCAACCGCCACGAGAACAGCCAGCCGCTCCACTGCCACGGCTCATGGCGATGGCGGAACACCTGATACGCCTTGACCGCCAGCAACAGTGGAAAAATATAGGCAAAGTAACCCAGCACCATGAACAGAATGTCGGCACAGAAGGCGCCAGCACGACCCGCAGCGTTCTGAACCTCGACCGAACTGCTGGTATGACTCCAGCCGGGATCGTTCTGATCGTAAGTCAGCAACGCCATCATCAAATACAGGCACAGCGCGCCAAAGGCGATCAACGCACCTTCCTTGAGCCGGTAGTGCAATTGCTGCCGCCAGAGCGGAACGGTGCTGGATACTGCGGTGGATTTCTTCAAAACGCTTTTATTCCTGCGCTAGAGCGCGAACATCTGGTGATTGACTACCAACGACTGCAGTTGTAAAGCCATTTGCCAAGCCATATAGCTTGAACGGCCGACTGCGAAGCGGGCATTGTACGGGTTTGTACGCCTGATGCCACGATAGCGTCCTGCCTTGTAAACCACTGGCTAGCCGGGTAGTTTCAGCCTGAATCGCAGGACTGAACTCACCCGTGGCCATTGAGCAAACCGGTACAAGCGACAAAACACTAGTCTGGCGTGGGCGAAGCCCTTCTTCAAGCACCGTCGCAAACGTTCAATTTGAGCATGCATTTTCTTTCGTGACAAAGACTTATGCCGCATTTTTAACCGAACGATCAGTTTTCGAAAGCAACCTCAGGCACTGCCCCGGCACAGAACCGCTGCATGACGTGCCACCTGTTCAAACCCTGGGGGACATTTGCCTGTGACGGACGACCGTTTATGACCACGAGTGCCGCAGGGAGTTGCAGTAGCGCGACACCCCCGCCCTCCCCTTCTGCAAAGTACCGACCTTATGCTGACTTGGCTAAACCGTGAAAACCTGACCTTCCCGCCATTGGAAAAAGCCTTGCGCGAACCCGACGGCCTGCTTGCTGCGGGCGGCGACCTTTCTCCCGAGCGGCTGGTTCAAGCCTATCGCCATGGCTGCTTCCCGTGGTTTCAGGATGAACAGCCCATTCTCTGGTGGTCGCCAGACCCTAGAACCGTGATCTTCCCCGATGAGCTACACGTTTCGCGCAGCCTGGCCAAGGTGATGCGCCAGGAACGTTTTCGCGTGACCTTCGATCAGGACTTCGCAGCAGTGATTCGCGCCTGCGCCGGACCACGTGCCTATGCAGACGGAACCTGGATTACCGGCTCGATACAGGCCGCGTATATGGAGTTGCATCAGCGTGGCTATGCTCACAGCGTTGAAGTCTGGGAGAACGACGTATTGGCGGGCGGGCTTTACGGACTGGCAATGGGCAAACTTTTTTTCGGTGAATCAATGTTCAGTCGGGCCGACAACGCTTCCAAAGTCGGCTTCGCCACACTGGTCGAACGCTTGAAAGCCTGGGGCTTTGTTTTGATTGACTGCCAGATGCATACCAGCCACTTACAGAGCTTTGGTGCCCGCCCTATTCCGCGCAAGGAATTCTCCGACTACCTGCGCCAGCATCTGGACCAGCCTAATGACGCCGACTGGCTGCCTAGGCGAGTTCAGCAGGCTGACATACACTCTTACTAAGGGTTTATTTTTTGGCTAGAGGGGGGGCAATCATGACAGAGCTGGCACGGCTGAAGTTTTATGCCACTCAACCCCACTCGTGCAGCTACCTGCCGGAAGAGCAGGCTACGACGCTTTTTCTGGATCCCAGCCAGCCGATGGATGTGCAGGTTTACGCGGATCTTTCGGACATGGGATTCCGCCGTAGCGGTGATCACCTTTACCGGCCGCACTGCCAGAATTGCAGCGCCTGCGTACCCGCGCGTATCCCTGTCGATCTTTTTACACCAAACCGGCAGCAGAAACGCATTTTCAAACGCAATGCGGACATCGAAGTGCGCAGCGCCAAGCCGCGCTTCACTGAAGAATATTTTGACCTTTACCAGCGCTATATCGAACAAAGGCATGCCGATGGCGACATGTTCCCCCCCAGTCGCGATCAATTTTCGACTTTTTTGGTACGCGATCTTCCCTTCTGCAGATTCTATGAGTTCCGCGTGGATAAACGCCTGCTGGCGGTAGCAGTTACCGACATGCTGCCTAACGGACTTTCGGCCGTTTATACGTTCTACGAACCCGCCGAAGAGCGCCGCAGTCTGGGGCGCTACGCCATTTTGTGGCAGATCGCCGAAGCGGCACGCCTGCAACTGCACGCGGTGTATCTGGGCTACTGGATCAAGAACTGCCAAAAGATGAATTACAAGACCCAATATCGGCCCATTGAGCTGCTGACAAACCAAAGATGGATCACTCTTTATTGAAGACCTTGGCTTAACCGGCATTTTTCGGGCACAATGCACGCCGCTTTTGCCTGGCGCCACTTGCACCGGGCCACTCATTAGATACCGAGGGCTTTACTGCATGTCGAAAGAAGACAGCTTCGAAATGGAAGGCACTGTCGTCGACACCCTGCCCAACACCATGTTCCGTGTGGAGTTGGAAAACGGGCACGTCGTAACCGCGCATATCTCCGGCAAGATGCGCAAGAACTACATTCGTATTCTTACCGGTGACAAGGTGCGTGTTGAACTGACGCCCTACGACTTGAGCAAAGGGCGCATTACTTACCGCGCCCGTTAAGCAGGTCTTAACAAAAACGCCCGGCACCTGCCGGGCGTTTTTGTGTGCCCGGGTTTTGTACAGGAAAACCCGAGAGCGAACCTGTAGGAGTGACCGGATTGGCGACCCACATTGCTCGCGATAGCGTTTGTTTAGATGATGAATTTATCGAACCGGAGACCGAATCGCGAGCAAGCTCACTCCTACAGGCCCTGCCCTTGTCGCAAAAAAGCGCAGCGCGATGGACAGAGCAGCGAGCACCTTCTAGAACCCTGATCAACTGGCCAAACAAAAAAAACCCGCACCTCTTTCGAGATGCGGGTTTTTTTCATGAAGCGTAAGACTTAAGCCATTTCTGCGGTGGTTTCGAAGTCAAAGGTGATTTCACCATCCTTGAAGTCGATATGTACCACGCCACCATGCTCGGAGAGTTCGCCGAAGAGAATCTCTTCCGCCAGCGGACGCTTGATCTTGTCCTGAATCAAGCGCGCCATTGGACGAGCGCCCATCGCGGCATCGTAACCACTTTCCGCCAGATAACCTCTGGCCGCGTCGGTCACCTCCAGCAGCACGCGCTTGTCTTCCAACTGCGCCTGAAGCTCGGTGAGGAACTTGTCCACCACGCTTTTGATAACCTCATGGCTGAGGCGACCAAATTGAATGATGGTATCCAGACGGTTACGGAACTCAGGCGTGAAGCTCTTCTTGATGACTTCCATCGCATCAGACGAGTGGTCCTGATGAGTGAAGCCGATCGAAGCCCGAGCCGCCGACTCAGCGCCCGCGTTAGTGGTCATGATCACGATCACGTTGCGGAAGTCCGCTTTACGCCCGTTGTTATCGGTCAGGGTACCGTGATCCATTACCTGCAACAGCAGGTTGAAGACTTCCGGATGCGCTTTCTCGATTTCATCGAGCAACAACACGCAATGTGGCTGCTTGGTAATTGCCTCGGTCAGCAGACCACCCTGATCAAAGCCTACATAACCTGGCGGCGCACCAATCAAACGTGAAACGGTATGCCGCTCCATGTACTCAGACATGTCGAAGCGCACCAGCTCGATCCCGAGAGCCTTGGCCAACTGACGAGCGGCTTCGGTCTTGCCGACGCCGGTAGGACCGGCGAACAAGAAGGAACCCACAGGTTTGTCAGGCGACTTCAAGCCGGCTCGGGACAATTTGATCGCAGTGGACAGCGAATCGATCGCTGCATCCTGACCAAATACCGTCAGTTTCAGGTCACGCTCCAGATTCCTCAGCAACTCCTTGTCGGAACTGTTCACGTGCTTAGGTGGAATCCGCGCAATTTTCGCCACGATGTCTTCAACCTGCGCCACCTCAATGCGTTTGACGCGCTTCTCGACCGGCTGCAAACGCTGGTATGCGCCCGCCTCGTCGATGACGTCAATGGCTTTGTCCGGCATGTGACGGTCGTTTATGTAACGCGATGCCAGCTCGGCAGCAGCGCGCAGGGCCTCATCACTGTATTCAATGCTGTGATGCTGCTCAAAGCGGCCTTTCAGGCCTCTGAGGATACCAATGGTGTCTTCAACGGACGGCTCTGACACATCAACCTTCTGGAAGCGACGTGCGAGAGCACGGTCTTTCTCGAAGATGCCGCGGAATTCCTGGAAAGTTGTCGAACCGATGCAACGAATATCGCCCGAGGACAGCAGCGGCTTGAGCAGATTCGAAGCATCCATCACGCCACCGGAAGCCGCACCGGCACCGATAATGGTGTGGATTTCGTCGATAAACAGGATCGCATGCGGACGCTTTTTCAGCTCATTGAGCAGGGCCTTGAAGCGCTTTTCGAAATCGCCACGGTATTTGGTACCTGCCAGCAATGCTCCCAGATCGAGAGAGTAAACAACGCTGCTGGCCAACAGATCAGGCACCTGATTATCGACGATTCGCTTGGCCAGACCTTCGGCAATGGCGGTCTTGCCCACCCCTGCCTCGCCCACCAGAAGCGGGTTGTTCTTGCGACGACGGGCCAGAATCTGAGCAACCCGCTCAACTTCCTGCTCACGCCCGACAAGCGGGTCTATGCGCCCCTGGCGTGCCAGTTCGTTAAGGTTGCTGGCATAGGCATCCAGAGGATTACCTGAAGCAGAAGACTCACCACCCTCGTCGTCCTGCATATCTTGCTCACCTTCAGAGTGATCGCCGTGCCCAGGCACCTTGGATATGCCATGAGCAATGTAGTTGACGACATCTATGCGGGCCACGCTCTGCTGTTTCAGCAGAAACACTGCCTGGCTTTCCTGCTCACTGAAAATAGCAACCAGCACGTTGGCGCCGGTCACTTCACGTTTGCCCGAGCTCTGTACATGGAAAACTGCACGTTGCAGAACGCGCTGGAAGCCCAGCGTTGGCTGGGTCTCGCGATCCTCGTCATGAACGGGGATCAACGGCGTGGTGGAGTCGATGAACTCCTGCAGATCATGCTTGAGCTTATCGAGGTTTGCGCCGCAGGCACGCAGAACAGTGGCGGCAGCCTCATTGTCCAATAAGGCCAGCAGGAGGTGCTCGACAGTCATGAACTCATGACGTTTCGAGCGAGCCTCCTTGAAGGCCAGATTGAGGGTGACTTCGAGCTCACGGTTTAACATAGCTTCACCTCATACCCAAGTGGTCGGCGTTTAACCGTCCTTCTCGATCTCACAGAGTAGCGGATGCTGGCTTTCCCTGGCGTATTGGTTGACCTGCATTGCCTTGGTCTCGGCGATGTCGCGGGTAAACAATCCACATACTGCACGTCCCTCTGTATGGACGGCCAGCATGACCTTGGTCGCCAGCTCACGATTCAGGTTAAAGAACACCTCGAGCACTTCGACGACGAAATCCATCGGTGTGTAATCATCATTAAATAAAACCACCTTATACATCGGTGGCGCCTGCAACGTCGGCTGGGCATCCTGAACCGCGATGCCCGCCGCGTCATCCTCATGGGAATCCGGATTGTCCTGACTTGATGTTAGTCGAATCTTGCTGATTGCATGCATGGAAAGAAAAGTTCGTAAAAGGGCGGATTGAATAATGAGTCGCAGTCTGACCGGTTTTCAAATGGACCGCCGCGTGACCTTGACTATCGGCTAAACGGTGTTACAAACAATAGAACCCACATTGGGTAAAAAGGGTCCGCGCAGTCAACCAAAATTTTTTTCGGTCCGGCGGATGAGGTGGATGATACTCCCAACGGAGTCCTTTGCAGAGGGATGTGACTATGCTCAGTGGTAAGGTCAAGTGGTTCAATAATGCAAAAGGTTATGGCTTTATCCTGGAAGATGGGAAAACCGAGGACCTGTTCGCCCATTTTTCTGCTATCGAAATGGATGGTTACAAGACCCTCAAGGCAGGCCAGCCGGTCACCTTCGAAATTATCCAGGGCCCTAAAGGGCTGCATGCTGTGAAAATCAAGGCGGCAACCTCGGTTGATGCAACTGCGTCGCCCACCACCGCCCGAAACTCTGCGGACGTGTCTGACAAGGTTACGGCCTGACCCGGATTGCCCCACCGCAATGCGCCAAGCTTGAAAAAACTGGCCTGCTCAGGGATCTGAGCAGGCCAGTTTTGTTTTGAGACCGAGACCGAACAATGGCTCGATCCATTGCACCAGCTGCAACTGACGCTCATTCGGCAAGCCATCGCGCCTGAAACACCGCTACCCGCCAACCTCGACCAACGGCCAATACTCGAGATTACTTAGAACGCTTAGCATTAATGCTTAGCGCCAAGGGTTTGATATACTCCCGCCGTGACTAACGGGTCATAGGGGCCGACCAGTCTGGAAAGAGACTTTGCGCCCTTGTATGTGTTGTGCAGCAACTGCCGCCCGACCGCTTGACGCTCGACTGATGCACCTACCATCATCATCGCGAATAAACCTCGACTCAGGCTCATGAAAGAGACTGCGAGCAAAGTGCATACCCTGCGCGCATCGAGATTTTGTGCATGCTCAGCAAAACAGAGAGTTCATACGAAATGTCCAACCGTTCGAAGATCATCTACACCTTTACCGACGAAGCTCCAGCCCTCGCCACCTACTCGCTTCTTCCTATCATCGAAGCCTTCACTGCCTCCTCTGATATCGACGTTGAAACGCGAGACATCTCTCTGGCGGGCCGCATTCTTTCCAGCTTCCCTGAATCCCTGAGCGCTGATCAGCAAATTGGCGACCACCTCGCCGAACTGGGCAAGCTGGCTACCACGCCAGAAGCCAACATCATCAAGCTGCCAAACATCAGCGCCTCGGTCCCTCAACTCAAGGCGACCATCAAAGAACTGCAAGAACTGGGTTTCAAGATTCCCGACTACCCTGAGTCGCCGAGCACAGACGCGGAAAAAGACGTCCGCGCACGCTACGACAGGACCAAAGGCAGCGCCGTGAACCCGGTTCTGCGTGAAGGCAACTCCGACCGCCGCGCGCCTTTGTCGGTCAAGAACTACGCCCGCAAGCACCCGCACAAGATGGGCGCCTGGGCTGCTGACTCCAAATCCCACATTGC
The DNA here is from genome assembly GCF_055283875.1 of Pseudomonas sp. HP_14. Lineage (NCBI taxonomy): Bacteria > Pseudomonadati > Pseudomonadota > Gammaproteobacteria > Pseudomonadales > Pseudomonadaceae > Pseudomonas > Pseudomonas sp. HP_14. The sequence continues at coordinate 64,089 of NZ_JBTOQI010000020.1, forward strand.
CCACATGAGCAATGGCGACTTCTACGGCAGCGAAAAAGCCGCACTGATCGGCGCAGCTGGCAATGTAAAAATTGAATTGATCGCCAAGGACGGTACTGCGACCGTCCTGAAAGAAAAGACCGCCGTCAAAGAAGGCGAGATCATTGACTCGTCGGTCATGAGCACCAAAGCCCTGCGCAGCTTCATCGCATCGGCTATCGAAGATGCCAAGGCTCAAGGCGTGCTGCTTTCGGTTCACCTGAAAGCCACCATGATGAAGGTATCGGACCCGATCATGTTCGGCCAGATCGTCGCTGAGTACTACAAGGACGCGCTGACCAAGCACGCCGATGCACTCAAGCAAGTTGGCTTCAACCTGAACAACGGTATCGGCGACCTGTACGACCGCATCAGCGCCCTGCCTGCTGAAAAGCAAGCTGAAATCAAGGCTGACATCCAGGCCGTGTACGCCGAGCGCGCCCCGCTGGCGATGGTCAACTCGGACAAAGGCATCACCAACCTGCACGTGCCAAGCGACGTCATCGTCGACGCATCGATGCCGGCCATGATTCGTGACTCGGGCAAAATGTGGAACGCTGCTGGCGAACTGCAGGACACCAAGGCGGTGATCCCGGATCGTTGCTACGCAACCATCTATCAAGCTGTGATCGAAGACTGCAAGAAACACGGCGCCTTCGATCCAACCACCATGGGCAGCGTACCGAACGTCGGCCTGATGGCGCAAAAAGCCGAAGAATACGGTTCTCACGACAAGACCTTCCAGATCACGACACCTGGCGTTGTCCGCGTAGCCGACAGCGACGGCAAAGTGCTGATGGAGCAGAACGTCGAAGAAGGCGATATCTGGCGCATGTGCCAGGCCAAGGATGCGCCGATCCAGGACTGGGTCAAACTGGCCGTCAACCGCGCTCGCGCCAGCGATACCCCTGCCGTGTTCTGGCTGGACCCGGCTCGCGCCCATGACGCCGAGATGATCAAGAAGGTTAACAAGTACCTGGCCGATCACGACACTACCGGCCTGGACATTCGTGTTCTGTCGCCAGTAGAAGCCATGGCGTTCACCCTGGAGCGCACTCGCGCTGGCAAGGACACCATTTCGGTCACCGGCAACGTACTGCGCGACTACCTGACTGACCTGTTCCCGATCATGGAGCTGGGCACCAGCGCCAAGATGCTGTCCATCGTGCCATTGATGAACGGTGGTGGTCTGTTTGAAACCGGCGCCGGTGGCTCCGCTCCGAAGCACGTTCAGCAACTGGTTGAAGAAAACTTCCTGCGCTGGGATTCCCTGGGTGAGTTCCTGGCGCTGGCCGCCTCTCTGGAGCATCTGGGCAACACCTACAACAACCCGAAAGCACTGGTTCTGTCCAAAACACTGGACCAGGCGACCGGTGAGTTCCTGGACCGCAACAAGTCGCCTTCGCGTAAAGTCGGCAACATCGACAACCGCGGCAGCCACTTCTATCTGGCGCTGTTCTGGGCTCAGGCCCTGGCTGCACAGAACGACGACGCGGCCCTCAAGGCTCAGTTCAGCCCACTGGCGAAAAACCTGGCTGACAACGAAGCAAAAATCGTTGCAGAACTGAACGCCGTACAAGGCAAGCCAGCGGAAATCGGCGGCTACTACTACCCAAACCCTGAGCTGACCAGCAAAGTCATGCGCCCAAGCGCAACCCTGAACGCAGCGATTGCTTCGCTGAACTAAGGTTTTGTGCCACACACAAACCCCGGCCTTGCGCCGGGGTTTGTGTTTGCGCGACACCCGATTTTCTGTAGGAGTGAGCTTGCTCGCGATAGCGTTCTGTCATTCAAAGCATTCATTGCCTGACAGAACGCTATCGCG
>NZ_JBTOQI010000021.1:0-53882 GCF_055283875.1 Pseudomonas sp. HP_14
ATGGCGTCCTGTCTGATACATCGCCATCGCGGCCTCGCGGTGCTCGTGCGCTCCTACAGATCCAATGTCAGCTTCGCGACTGGGCAGTTCCTACAGAATTCACTCCAATTCAGATAAATAGGGTCGCAGACAAGAGGACAACATGAATCTGGAAAGCAAATGGCTGGAAGACTTCAGTGCGCTGGCCTCTACGCGTAGTTTTTCCCAGGCGGCAGAGAAGCGTTTTGTGACGCAACCGGCTTTCAGTCGGCGTATTCGCAGCCTTGAAGCGGCGCTGGGGCTGACACTGGTCAATCGTTCGCGCACGCCCATCGAACTGACGGCGGCTGGCCAGCTGTTTCTGGTCACGGCGCGAACGGTTGTCGAGCAACTGGGTGAAGTGCTGCGTCACTTGCATCATCTGGAAGGCGGGCAGGGCGAGGTCATGCAGGTTGCAGCGGCTCACTCCCTGGCACTGGGCTTCTTCCCACGCTGGATTGCCCAGTTGCGCAACGAAGGCCTGAACATCGCCACTCGGTTGGTTGCCACTAACGTTGGCGACGCGGTGCATGCATTGCGCGAAGGCGGCTGCGATCTGATGCTGGCCTTCTACGATCCCGACGCTGCGCTGCAAATGGACCCGGAAATCTTCCCGTCGCTGCATTTGGCCCACACCGAAATGCTACCGGTCTGTGCGGCTGACGAGAGCGGCCAGCCGTTGTTTAGTCTGGAGGATGGCAGCAGCGTGCCGCTTCTGGCCTACAGCGCGGGTGCCTTTCTGGGCCGTTCGGTGAACTTGTTGCTGCGCCAGCGAAACCTGCGTTTCACCACGGTCTATGAAACGGCCATGGCCGACAGCTTGAAGAGCATGGCATTGGAAGGTCTGGGCATCGCCTGGGTACCCCGGCTAAGTGTGCGTGCCGAGTTGGCCCGTGGCGAACTGGTCGAATGCGGCGGTTCACAATGGCATATCCCGCTGGAGATCCGCCTGTATCGCTGCGCGCTGGTGCGCAAGGCCAACGTGCGGTTGTTGTGGCGCAAGCTTGAGAGCGCTGCCACGCCCGATGGCGCTTGACCCGCAAGTCAGCAAATACGTGCTTCACAGCTCACAAGTAGCCTGTAAGACAGATGGTCGTGGGGGGTGCTTTAAACGCTTCTCTTTGGGGTATACTGCGCGGCCTTTGGCCGGCTCGACCGGTCATTATTCGTACAGCAAGCCACGCCGGTCCTCCCGCGTGGCTTGTTTGTTTTTTGATGCGCCTGCGGGCGCCCGATGAGAGGCACGACGATGAGCGCACTGGTTGGCGTGATCATGGGCTCCAAGTCCGATTGGTCCACCCTTAGCCACACCGCCGATATGCTGGAAAAGCTCGGCATTCCGTATGAAGTGAAAGTGGTGTCTGCGCACCGCACTCCGGATTTGCTGTTCCAGTATGCCGAACAGGCTGAAGCACGCGGTATTGAAGTGATCATCGCCGGTGCTGGCGGTGCTGCTCACTTGCCGGGCATGTGTGCGGCCAAGACCCACCTGCCGGTACTGGGCGTTCCGGTCCAGTCCTCCATGCTGTCGGGCGTCGACTCGTTGCTGTCCATCGTGCAGATGCCTGCCGGTATTCCGGTTGCGACCCTCGCCATCGGCAAGGCCGGTGCGATCAACGCAGCGCTGCTTTCGGCCAGCATCCTGGGCGCCAAGCATCCACAATTCCACGCAGTGTTGAAAAAATTCCGCACTGAGCAGACAGACAGCGTTCTGGACAATCCAGACCCGCGCGACGCCTGAGGTTTTGCAATGAAGATCGGTGTAATCGGTGGCGGCCAACTGGGCCGCATGTTGGCCCTGGCAGGAACCCCGCTGGGGATGAACTTCGCCTTTCTGGACCCCGCGCCAGACGCGTGCGCAGCCGCATTGGGCGAACATCTGCGTGCCGATTACGGCGATCAGGATCACCTGCGTCAGCTGGCTGATGAAGTGGATCTGGTGACCTTCGAGTTCGAAAGCGTGCCTGCTGAAACCGTGGCGTTCTTGTCGCAGTTCGTGCCGGTTTATCCGAGCGCCGAAGCCTTGCGCATTGCCCGTGATCGCTGGTTCGAAAAAAGCATGTTCAAGGACCTGGGCATTCCGACGCCCGAGTTCGCCGACATTCAGTCCCAGGCCGATCTGGATGCTGCAGTCGCCGCTATCGGCCTGCCTGCAGTGCTCAAGACACGTACCCTGGGTTACGACGGCAAGGGGCAGAAAGTCCTGCGCACCGCAGCTGACGTCGAAGGTACTTTCGCGGAGCTGGGCAGCGTGGCCTGTTTGCTGGAAGGCTTCGTGCCGTTTACCGGTGAGGTCTCGCTCATCGCCGTGCGTGCTCGCGACGGTGAAACCCGTTTCTACCCGTTGGTGCACAACACCCACGACAACGGCATCCTGCGTATCTCCATTGCCAGCACCGATCACCCACTGCAGGCGCTGGCTGAAGATTACGCCGGTCGTGTGCTCAAGCAACTCGACTACGTCGGCGTGCTGGCCTTCGAGTTCTTCGAAGTCGATGGTGGCCTGAAAGCCAACGAAATCGCGCCTCGCGTGCACAACTCCGGGCACTGGACCACCGAAGGTGCTGAATGCAGCCAGTTCGAAAACCACCTGCGGGCGGTTGCGGGCTTGCCGCTGGGGTCAACGGCCAAGGTCGGCGAGAGTGCAATGCTCAACTTCATCGGTGAAGTGCCAGCTGTGGATAAAGTGACCGCTATTGATGACTGCCATCTGCATCACTACGGCAAAGCGTTCAAAGCAGGCCGTAAAGTGGGCCACGCCACCGTGCGCAGCGCCGATCGCGCGACGCTGGATCGTCAGGTGAAGCTGGTTGAGGCATTGATCAAAAAATAAACAGCCGTTGGAGCGAGGCTTGCCCGCGAAGAGCGATAACCCGGTACATCTGACACGCCGCGTTGATCGATTCGCGGGCAAGCCTCGCTCCAACAAGGTTGCTGATTGAACCATTCCAATCCCGCACCTCTCTGATAGCGTGATGCCGATGCCTGACTAAGCTTCGGCATATCACTTATTTGAGAGGGAAAACGGCATGGGTATTATCGGAACCATCTTCATCGGCTTGATCGTTGGCCTGCTGGCGCGCTTCCTCAAGCCCGGCGATGACAGCATGGGTTGGATCATGACCATTCTGTTGGGCATCGGCGGTTCGCTGGCGGCTACTTATGGCGGTCAGGCGCTGGGCATCTATCAGGCAGGCGAAGGCGCCGGCTTCCTGGGTGCATTGGTTGGCGCAATCGTACTGTTGGTGATCTTTGGCCTGATCAAAAAGAAAGACTGATGTTCAACGGCCCTCTGCGTTCCGGCACGCAGAGGGCTAGAATGCCGGGCAGTTATTCAACTCCCCACTCTTGCCGAGCCTTTCGATGCGCCGTCTTTTAGTTATTCCCCTGCTTCTGATCTGCGGCCTGGCCCGCGCTGAAATTCCTGAAACCGACTGGCTGGACCTAATGCCCAAGTCCGATCAGAAAGCCCTCGAAGCCATGCCCGAAATTGATCACAACTCCCCGGAAGCCCAAGGGACGTTTGACAGCAAAGGTGGCTTGAAACAAAGCAAGGGTTTGCCCGCTGTCATGTACTCAGCCAAGACCGTACCGGCCATGAACGGCAAGGAAGTGCGTCTTGGAGGTTATCCAGTACCGCTTGAAACGGATGCCAAGGGCCACAGCACCCTGTTTTTCCTGGTGCCGTATCCGGGCGCATGTATTCACGTGCCGCCACCGCCGCCTAATCAACTGGTGTTGGTGCGTTACCCCAGAGGCCTGAAGATCGAAGACATCTACACGCCGCTATGGGTGGTCGGCAAATTGAAGGTTGAAAAGGTTAGCAACGATCTGGCTGATGCGGCTTATGCAATGGATGCAGAGAAAGCGCGGGTAGTGGTTGAGTCGGATTTGTAGCTTTCACGCTTGCTGTGGGAGCCGAGCTTGCTCGCGATAAGGCTGCACACGATCCCAAACCGAGTCCAACCTTATCGCGAGCAAGCTCGGCTTCCACAAAGCGCTCGCCTCTAGACGGGTCAGTCTTCCGACAAAGACTCAGCCCAGACACTCACATCCAGCACATGCATCTGCTCTGGCTCCAGGGTCACGATATCGTCCAGCACGTTGGCTGTTTCGACGCAGACCATGCCCTGCCACCCATCAGCGGCCATATCGTTGAAGCTTTTGGTTTTCTCGGTCCACGGGTTCCATACCACCGACGACTTGGAGCCGTTGGTGCAGATATGGATTTTGCGCTGCCATTGCGGGTCGATGATGCTCAGCATGTCCGGAGTGTTGAGGTAAATGCGGTCAGTTTCACCTGTAAATTGCAGCTCGCCGGACTGCTTGCGCTCTTCCCAGTTTTCCAGCGTCTCGATGTATTTCACGCCATCGAGGCCTTTGATGCTGATCTCGCGAACGTCGCTGACGGCGAAATAGGTGTGCAGCGCCTGACTGAAGCTCACGGTTTCAGTGCCGGAGTTGTAACTGACGAGGCTGACGTTCAACGCTTCGTCCAGACGAATGCTCAGTTTCAGGCCTACGTTATGCGGCCAGCCTGGCAGCTTGCCTTCCGTTTTGGGCTGGATGAAATCAACGATCAGCGCGTCGTCATCCTCGGCCATGCCCATCAACTCCCAGTCAATGGTACGTACTTCGCCGTGGGCGTTGGCGGGCGCATCGCTTTGACGCATGGCCTGCACGCTTTCGGGGTTGCGCTGAAGATTGCCAAACCAGGGCCAGCAAATCGGCATACCGCCGCGTATCGCCTTGCCCTTTTTGAAGGAGGCGTCCGGGTTGGACCAGATCAGCGGCTGCTGCCCGGCGAGCTTATAACTGACGATATGCGCACCTTGCTGGGCGACAACCAGTTCGGCATCGCCGTGGCTGATGCGCCAGCAGTTGAGCTCATCGATGGTGACGGATTCGACCTGGGGCGTTGGCATATAGAAACTCTCAAACAAAGACTAAGACAAAATGGACCGTGTCCAGGTCGGGGAGTTTACCTTTCTCCAGCCAGCCTTACCTTCTTTGGAGTGTGATTCACTGTAGGAGCTGCCGAAGGCTGCGAATCGCGGTGTTTCAGGAGTAGGCCTTTCGCAGCCTTCGGCAGCTCCTACAATACAAATTACACAGCCTCAGCGCCGAGCAGGCACCGACCGGGTGCGCCCGCTGCCATCTATAGCCACAAACACAAACACCGCCTCGGTCACCTTGCGCCATTCGCTGGACAGCGGGTCATCGCTCCAGACTTCAACCATCATCTGGATGGAGCTGCGGCCGATTTCCAGTGCCTGGGTATAAAAGGACAGCTGTGCGCCCACTGCCACCGGCACCAGAAACGCCATGCGATCAATAGCCACCGTGGCAACGCGCCCGCCAGCGATCTTGCTGGCCATTGCCGTACCAGCCAGGTCCATCTGGGAAACCAGCCAGCCGCCAAAGATATCGCCGAAGCCGTTGGTTTCGCGGGGTAGTGCTGTGATTTGCAAAGCGAGATCGCCTTGCGGAATTGGATCTTCTTGTTCGAACTCGATCATGCCTAGGGTGCCTCTGACCCATGACTCTTAATATTTTTGCCGCGGTTGGCAGGCGCCATTCAAAACCATTTGCGTGAACGTAAGACGTTCAGCGAAGGCGGAACACCTGAAGGGGAAACTCTGCGAAAGCGGCTGAATGGCAGCTGATTTCGCACAGCACCCCCGACTGACTGAGGCTAGTGCGCTACATTCCGACACACAACGACAGTAACCCGACGGTCTGCGAGTATATCGGTCGACGCGTCATGAAACGACCGTCGAGTACTGATTTCGCCGATATACGCATCAGGCTGTGTGCTTTTTGAAACAATTTGCTATCGTGCCGAACCCGACAAGGCGACATGACTGCCTGTGTCACGCAATTTTGGTGCCTATCCGCACAGTTGCCCCGGACAATCGCAGTTACAGGCCACCCCGCCGTAACCTGCTTTACTGTCGCTAACCCTATTCAAGAGAAGCCTTCTTAGAGAAGTATTGTTCATGTCCACTGTGCCTTCGAGTACCGCGCAGCCTTCGCGCCCGCTGACCCGCAACGACTACAAGACCTTGTCGCTGTCCGCGTTGGGCGGCGCGCTTGAGTTCTACGACTTCATCATTTTCGTGTTCTTCGCGGCGGTGGTCGGCAAACTGTTTTTCCCGGCAGATATGCCTGAATGGCTGCGCATGATGCAGACCTTCGGGATTTTCGCGGCGGGTTATCTGGCCAGACCTCTGGGCGGCATCATCATGGCGCACTTCGGCGACCTGCTGGGGCGCAAGAAAATGTTCACCCTGAGCATTTTCATGATGGCGGTGCCGACGCTGATCATGGGTCTGCTGCCAACCTACGCACAGATCGGCATGTGGGCACCGATCCTGCTGCTGCTGATGCGCGTCATTCAGGGTGCAGCTATCGGCGGTGAAGTGCCGGGCGCCTGGGTGTTTGTCTCCGAGCACGTTCCTGCGCGTCATATCGGCTATGCCTGCGGCACACTGACCTGTGGTCTGACGGCCGGCATTCTGCTCGGCTCCCTGATGGCGACCCTCATCAACAGTATCTACACCCCTATTGAAGTGTCCGACTACGCATGGCGTATCCCGTTTCTGGTAGGCGGTGTGTTCGGCCTGTTGTCGGTTTATCTGCGCCGCTGGTTGCACGAAACTCCAGTGTTCGCCGAGTTGCAGTTGCGCAAAGCGCTGGCCGAAGAAGTACCGCTCAAGTCGGTGTTGCGTGATCACCGCGGTGCAGTTGCTATCTCGATGCTGCTGACCTGGTTGCTGTCGGCGGGGATCATCGTGGTCATTCTGATGACTCCGACCATCCTGCAAGGCGCGACCTTCGGCTTCCCGGCTGCTGTGGCCCTGAAGGCCAATAGCCTGGCGATCGTTTTCCTGAGTCTGGGCTGCATCGGTTCGGGTGCACTGGCCGACCGCATTGGCGCTGGCCGTGTGTTCCTGTTTGGCAGCCTGGGTTTGCTGATCAGCTCATGGACCATGTACCACTCGCTGGCGGCCAATCCGGACTGGCTGTTCCCGCTGTACGCAGTGACTGGCCTGTTCGTTGGTGTCATCGGCGCAGTGCCGTACGTGATGGTCAAGGCATTCCCGGCAGTGGTGCGTTTCTCGGGGTTGTCGTTCTCTTACAACTTGGCTTACGCGATTTTTGGCGGCCTGACGCCGATGGTCGTGACGCTCATGCTCAAATCCAGCCCTATGGCACCCGCCTGGTATGTGGCGATTCTGTGTGTGCTGGGCATGCTGATCGGCTGCTACCTGATCGCCAAAAAGCGCTGATCATTCTGAGCTGAAGTCCTCCGCTTCACGCCGCGCTCTACTCAAGACCGCCATTCCTGAAAAGGGTGGCGGTCTTTCATTTAATTGTCACAATTAAGTCATAGAGTCGTCACGCGTCCGGCCGATACTCGGGCCAACGGACCTATTTCTTCACCTCGCTCGGAGCAAGGTATGACTTTAAAGCGTTTGATCACCGCACTGACCTTCGTTGCCGCTGGCGTTGCGACTGCCCATGCGGTCGCTGTCGTTGATCCGGCGATCAAGCCATACGTCAAGACATCGGGTGTGTCTGGCAACCTGTCCAGTGTGGGCTCCGATACCTTGGCGAATCTTATGACGCTGTGGGCCGAGGCGTATAAGAAAGAATATCCGAGCGTGAACATTCAGATTCAGGCTGCTGGCTCATCTACTGCACCCCCGGCATTGACTGAAGGCACCGCGAACCTGGGGCCAATGAGCCGCAAGATGAAAGACGGCGAGTTGTCGGCGTTCGAGCAGAAATACGGCTACAAGCCCACGGCCATTCCAGTTGCAGTCGACGCCTTGGCGGTGTTTGTGCACAAGGACAACCCGATCAAGGGGCTGACCATGGCGCAAGTGGATGCGATCTTCTCGGTTACCCGTCTGTGCGGCGCCAAAGCAGACGCCAAGACCTGGGGCGATGTCGGCATTACCGGCGATCTGGCAAATAAGCCGATTCAGCTGTTTGGTCGTAATTCGGTGTCCGGCACTTACGGCTACTTCAAGGAAGAAGCACTGTGCAAAGGCGACTTCAAGGCTAACGTGAATGAACAGCCGGGCTCGGCTTCGGTTGTCAGCTCGATCAGCAGCTCGCTCAACGGCATTGGTTATTCGGGCATTGGTTACAAAACGTCCAGCGTCCGCACCGTGCCGCTGGCGAAGAAAGAGGGTGGCGAGTTTGTTGAAGACAATGAAGCCAACGCGTTGAACGGCACTTATCCGCTGTCACGCTTCCTCTATGTCTACGTCAACAAGGCTCCGAACAAACCACTGGCGCCTCTTGAGGCTGAGTTTATCAAGTTGGTCCTGTCGAAGCAGGGTCAGGAAGTGGTCATGAAAGACGGTTACATTCCGCTGCCGCCAAGAGTTGTGACCAAGGCGCTGACGGATTTGGGCCTGCTGGAAGCAACCGCAAAATAATCCGGGTTGCGGTGGGATCTGTTCTAATCAGGCCCACCGTTAACTGAACAGTTCGCTGCCATGATCGTAGGTGGCGGGCTTTTTTGCGTCACCCCGCTGTAATGTTTTTGTCATACAGGGCGGCTAGGGTGTGCGCATGAATGATCTGGCCAATTCATCGATGAATCAGAATTCACCTGCCAAGCGCATTGATTTCAATACGCCTGAGCTGCAACGCAGGCGCCGCATACGCGCTTTCAAGGACCGCCTGACCCGTTGGTATGTCGCCATTGGCGGCCTTGCCGTGCTTGCGGCTATCACCTTGATCTTCTTTTACCTGGCCTATGTCGTTGCGCCTTTGTTCCAAGGCGCGAGCCTGACCACGCAAGACGCGCTGAAACCTGCCTGGCTGAATGATGCTGGCAAGCCGCTGATGCTGTCTGTTGAAGAGCAGAACCAGGTGGGCATGCGTATTTCCGACAAGGGTGAGGCTGTGTTTTTCAGCATCGCAGACGGCGCAGAGCTCAAGCGGGTTGGCCTGCCATTGCCCGCAGGCGTGAGCGTAGCGTCAATCGGTCAGGACCAGCCCGGCACGCCGCTCATTGCGCTTGGCTTGTCCAATGGTCAGGTGCTGGCGTTCAGACACGGCTACCTGATCACTTACCCGAACAACCAGAAGACCATCACGCCGACCATTACCTGGCCCTACGGCGAAGCGCCGCTGGTGCTGGATGAAGAAGGGCGGGCGGTTGAGCATGTCAGCATCAATGCCAACGGCGAGAAGCTGTTGGTTGCGGGCACGACCGGCACACAGCTGCACGTTTTGTCGCTGGCGAAAGAAGAAAACATGATGACCGGCGAGGTCACCAGCGAGCAAAGTCGCATCGAGTTGCCGCAGATGTCCGAGGCTGTGAAAGCCATTTATATCGATCCACGTCAGCAATGGCTGTATGTGATCAACGGTCGTGCGCAGGCCGACGTGTTCAGCCTGCGTGATCGCACGCTCAATGGCCGTTACAAACTGCTTGAAGACGGTAACGCGGAGATCACTGCCAGCACGCAATTGGTCGGTGGTATTTCGCTGATCATCGGTAACTCAAAGGGCGGCATGGCGCAGTGGTTCATGGCCCGTGATGTCGATGGCGAACAGCGCTTCATGCACATTCGCGACTTCAAGATGGGCAATGCGCCCATTGCACAAATCACCGCTGAACAACGCCGTAAGGGTTTTATCGCTTTGGACGCTTCGGGTCAGCTCGGCGTTTTCCATAGCACTGCGCATCGCACGTTGTTGGTCGAAAAAGTCGCTGACGGTTCGGGCATTTTTGCCCTGTCACCGCGTGCTGATCAGATCATGGTGGAGCAGGGCGGCGTGCTGCGGCCGATGAGCCTGAAGAATCCGCACCCGGAGGTTTCGTGGAGTGCATTGTGGGGCAAGGTCTGGTACGAGAATTACGACGCGCCCAAGTATGTCTGGCAGTCCACTGCGTCCAACAGTGACTTCGAGCCCAAGCTGAGCCTGGCACCGCTGACTTACGGCACGCTAAAAGCTGCGTTCTACGCCATGTTGCTGGCGGCACCGCTGGCGGTCGCGGCTGCGATCTACACGGCTTACTTTATGGCACCCGGTATGCGCCGCAAGGTCAAACCGGTCATCGAGCTGATGGAAGCCATGCCGACGGTGATCCTCGGCTTCTTCGCAGGGCTGTTTCTGGCACCGTATCTGGAAGGGCATCTGCCGGGTGTGTTCAGCCTGATGCTGCTGACGCCAATCGGCATTCTGCTCGCCGGTTTCACCTGGAGTCGTTTGCCTGACTCGATTCGCTTGCGGGTTCCCGATGGCTGGGAAAGCGCGATCCTGTTGCCTGTGGTCCTGCTGGTTGGGTGGTTCTCGCTGAGCATGAGCCCGCATCTGGAAAACTGGTTCTTCGGCGGTGACATGCGCATGTGGATCTCCCACGATCTGGGCATCACCTACGATCAGCGCAATGCGTTGGTGGTCGGCATTGCCATGGGTTTTGCCGTTATCCCGAATATTTACTCGATTGCCGAAGATGCGGTGTTCAGTGTGCCTCGCGGCCTGACGCTGGGCTCGCTGGCGTTGGGCGCAACGCCTTGGCAGACCCTGACCCGCGTCGTGATTCTGACCGCGAGCCCCGGAATTTTCTCTGCACTGATGATCGGCATGGGCCGTGCGGTGGGCGAAACAATGATCGTGCTCATGGCCACCGGCAATACGCCGATCATGGACATGAACCTGTTTGAGGGGATGCGCACGCTGGCGGCCAACGTGGCCGTTGAGATGCCTGAGTCGGAAGTGGGTGGTAGTCACTATCGGGTGTTGTTCCTCGCAGCACTGGTGCTGCTGATGTTCACCTTTGTGATGAACACCCTCGCAGAGCTGATCCGTCAGCGCCTGCGCAAGAAATACTCGTCTCTCTAAGGAAGGTAGAAGTTCGTGAAACAGAACTCCCTCAAGAGTTGGTTCAAAACAGGCGCTCCCGGCGTCTGGATGAGTGCGGGTGCGGTATCGATTGCGGTCATCATGACCCTGGGCCTGTTGTCAGTGATCGCCGTGCGCGGCCTTGGCCATTTCTGGCCGGCTGATCTGATGTATGCGCAGTACGACGTACCCAATCAGGAGAAACATGTTCTGATCGGCGAAGTGGTCGAGCAAGAGCAAGTCCCTCGCGCCCGCCTCAAGGGCGCAGGTTTGCCCGTGCCGGAAGATGGCCCGGAGTTCATGACCCGTGAGCTGGTCAAAGTGGGCAATCGTGACGTCAACCCAAGTGATTTCACTTGGGTTGTGGGCGAGTGGATAACCAACCAGAGCCTGCCGCCCGAACTGATGACGATTGAGCGCCGCGAGTGGGGCAACTTCTATGGTTACCTGGTCAACGTCAAAGAAGGCGGCAAGGTCGTTGCTGAAGGCGAAGCCGCCTGGCCGACGCTGCAAGAGCGCATCAAGCGTGTCGAAGGTCTGGCCCGTGAGCTCTATCAACTGGAAAAGAAAGATGTCGGTGCAATCAACCACGGCATCGAGCGTCTGCGCTTGCAGGCCCGCAAGCTGGAGCTGGATGGCAGGCTTGATGCGCAGGCCCAGGCTGACATGGCCAGCGAACGCGCGGAGCTGGACAGCCGCTACAAGGTTATCGAAGAGCGTCTGACCTCATTGCACGAAGCGTTCGATCGCGACAGCCTGACGGCGCGCGACGCCAACGGCAAAGAAGTCGAAATCAGCCTGGGCAAAGTCGTCCACGCTTACCAGCCCAACGGCATGGGCACGATCACCAAAGTCGGTTTCTATTTCAAGAAACTCTGGGAATTCCTCAGCGAAGACCCGCGGGAAGCCAACACCGAAGGCGGGATTTTCCCGGCGATTTTCGGCACGGTGATGATGACCCTGATCATGGCCGTCATCGTCACGCCGTTTGGCGTGCTGGCAGCGGTTTATCTGCGCGAGTACGCCAGGCAAGGTCCGGTGACCCGCTTGATCCGCATTGCAGTCAACAACCTCGCGGGCGTCCCTGCCATCGTGTATGGCGTGTTCGGGTTGGGATTCTTCGTTTATGTGCTGGGCGGATCCCTTGATCAGCTGTTCTTCCCCGAAGCCTTGCCCGCGCCGACTTTTGGTACGCCGGGTCTGCTCTGGGCGTCGCTGACCCTGGCATTGCTGGCGGTGCCGGTGGTGATCGTCGCGACTGAAGAAGGGCTGGCGCGTATCCCGCGCACCATTCGCGAAGGCTCGCTGGCGCTGGGTGCGACCAAGGCCGAAACGCTGTGGAAGATCGTTCTGCCCATGGCCAGCCCGGCCATGATGACCGGCCTCATTCTGGCGGTGGCGCGTGCAGCCGGTGAGGTTGCGCCGCTGATGTTGGTGGGCGTGGTCAAACTGGCTCCGTCGCTGCCGGTGAATGGCAATTACCCTTACCTGCATCTGGATCAGAAGATCATGCACCTGGGGTTCCATATTTACGATGTGGGCTTTCAGAGCCCTAACGTTGAAGCTGCACGCCCCCTGGTGTACGCCACGGCGCTGTTGCTGGTGCTAGTGATTGCCTTGCTCAACCTGTCGGCGGTGGCTATTCGTAACCACCTGCGCGAGAAATACAAAGCGCTGGACAGTTGATGGTCTGTGGCCGTGCTGTCGTGCGGCAAACCAGGAGCTGGTAGGAGCGAACTTGCTCGCGAGGCGGTGTGTCAGGTTAGACGCCTCGCGAACAAGTTCGCTCCTACCGACGTTCAAATGAATTTGGTTAGCGTAGGGAGCAATTCCATGCAGCATGAAAACCCGGCACGAGGCATCAATATGTCGGCCTTGGGGCGCAACAAGTCCGGCCTGCACCTGGCCGACGAAACCGTGGCCATCGAAGTGCCGGGTCTGAACCTGTTTTATGGTGACAAACAGGCCTTGTTCGATGTCAGCCTGAACATTCCGAAACAGCGCGTGACGGCCTTCATCGGCCCGTCCGGCTGCGGCAAGTCGACGTTATTGCGTACGTTCAACCGTATGAACGATCTGGTCGACGGCTGCAGCGTTAAGGGCGCAATCAATCTGTATGGACACGACATCTACACCAAAGGTGAGGACGTCGCCGAGTTGCGCCGTCGTGTGGGCATGGTGTTCCAGAAGCCCAACCCGTTCCCCAAGACCATCTACGAAAACGTGGTGTATGGCTTGCGGATCCAGGGCATCAACAAAAAGCGCGTACTCGATGAAGCTGTCGAGTGGGCACTCAAGGCTGCAGCGCTGTGGGACGAAGTCAAAGATCGTCTGCATGAGTCAGCGCTAGGCCTTTCCGGCGGTCAGCAGCAACGTCTGGTGATCGCCCGGACCATCGCCGTGGAGCCGGAAGTCCTGCTGCTCGACGAACCCTGTTCAGCGCTCGACCCTATTTCGACGTTGAAAGTTGAAGAGCTGATCTACGAACTGAAATCCAAATACACCATTGTGATCGTTACCCACAACATGCAGCAGGCGGCACGGGTTTCGGATTACACCGCGTTTATGTACATGGGCAAACTGGTCGAGTTCGGTGACACGGACACGATGTTCACCAACCCGGCTAAAAAACAGACTGAAGATTACATCACCGGTCGTTACGGCTAGGTCCTGCTCAAACCCTGAAGCACCGCTGCGTTTTCGCACTTAACCGGACGTTCCAAGGACACCAAGCATGATTCATAAAGACAGCCTCACGCATCACATCTCGCAACAGTTCAACGCTGAGCTTGAAGAAGTACGCAGCCATCTGCTCGAAATGGGCGGTTTGGTCGAGAAGCAGGTCAACGATGCTGTGACTGCCTTGATCGAAGCGGATTCCGGTCTGGCCCAACGCGTTCGTGAAGTCGACGATCGCATTAATCAGATGGAACGCAACATCGATGAAGAATGCCTGCGCATCCTGGCGCGTCGCCAGCCGGCGGCTTCAGACCTGCGTCTGATCATCAGCATTTCCAAGTCGGTAATCGATCTGGAGCGCATCGGTGATGAGTCGACCAAGATTGCTCGTCGCGCCATCCAGTTGTGCGAAGAAGGCGAGTCGCCTCGTGGTTACGTCGAAGTTCGCCACATTGGCGATCAGGTACGCAACATGGTGCGCGATGCTCTGGATTCGTTTGCTCGCTTCGACGCCGAGCTGGCGCTTTCCGTGGCTCAGTACGACAAAGTCATCGACCGCGAATACAAGACCGCCCTGCGTGAGCTGGCGACCTACATGATGGAAGATCCGCGCTCGATCTCCCGTGTGCTCAACGTGATTTGGGTACTGCGTTCGCTGGAGCGTATTGGTGATCACGCCCGTAACATTTCCGAGCTGGTCATTTATCTGGTGCGCGGAACCGACGTACGGCACATGGGCCTCAAACGCATGAAAGAAGAGGTCCAGGGTATATCAAGCGAAAGCGCTAATGTTCCGGGCAAAGCTGACGATAAGTAAGATTGCCTGCGAAAAAAACGCCCAGCTCGCAGCTGGGCGTTTTTGTTCTCGGGCGTGAGAATTCCAGCCGCCCGCGAATTAAATGTCCTGGCGCCGTCAAACAGGTTGGCCTTTGGCCATCAGCCAGCGCTATGCTTGCCGAAATATAGGGTGTGTTCAGCATCAACGCGGTTCGCCAGCAATGGCGACACACCCGCAGGAGCGTCGATGAGTAAGATCAGTGTTTTGATTGTGGATGACGCGACGTTCATTCGCGATTTGGTTAAGAAAGGTCTGCGCAATTATTTTCCCGGTATTCACACCGAGGACGCCGTCAACGGTCGCAAAGCTCAGGTCACCCTGAACCGCGAGCAGTTCGACTTGATCCTGTGCGACTGGGAAATGCCGGAAATGTCTGGCTTGGAGCTGCTGACCTGGTGCCGTGAGCAGGACAATTACCTGAAAACCGTTCCCTTCATCATGGTGACCAGCCGTGGCGACAAGGAGAACGTGGTACAGGCGATTCAGGCTGGCGTGACTGATTTTGTCGGCAAGCCGTTCACCAACGAACAACTGCTGACCAAGGTCAAGAAAGCCCTGGCCAAAGTCGGCAAGCTCGATGCCGTGATGTCCACGGCTCCGTCGCGCATGAACTCGCCGCTCAATGACTCGCTGAGTGCGCTGACCGGTGGCAAGGCTGAGGTGGTTCGTCCGACGGCCAGCCCTGTGGTTACTGCTGCTCCGGGTTTTGGCGGCATTGCCGCTGCTCCGCCGGTACCGGCGAAGACAGCAGCGAAAGAACCTGCAGGTCGTGGTCAGGGCCAACTGCGCCTGCCTAGCGGCACTCAGAGCTGTGTGATCAAGGCGCTGACCCTCAAGGAAGCGCTGTTGGTCGTGCGCCGCAGCGATACTCTGCCGCAGATTCTTGAGCAGGCCGTGCTTGATCTGGAGCAGGGTGAGAGTAATGAAGTGGCGCGCCTCAACGGCTACTTGCACGCTATCGTTGCCTTCGAACAGAAGCCTGACAGCGAGTGGCTGCAAGTGACCTTCCGCTTCACCGATCAAGACGCTCAGAAAATGGATTACATTTCCCGACTGATCGCCCGTGGCACGGTACAGAAGCACTTCTCACCGGGCGCTTGATTGCCTGGGACAAGATGACATATGGGGCAAGTTTGTTCGCGATTGCCCCATAAGCTTCATGCCGCCATGCACAGTTCTTTACGCTTTCCCCTGCTTTAAGGGGGAGTAAGCCATGCACTCTATTTCCACCTTTGCGTTCGCCACCAGCCTGGCGGCTTCAAAAGTCGTGCGTGCGGGGAACCGTTCAGCGGCGAAGTAGCTAGCGTAAACCTTGTTCATGTCAGCAAAGTCTTTGATATTGGCCAAGATGACTGTGCACTTCACAACATTGTCCAGGGACGATCCGTTGTCCTTCAGGATTGCGCGCATGCTGTCCATGATCGCGGCGGTCTGGGCAGATGTACCGGTCGGGAATTTGCCATCGGCATCATCCCCAAGCAAGCCTGATAGATACAGAAAGTCACCGGCCTGTACTGCTTGCGAAAACGGTCTGCCCGGACCCGCAGCGATGAATTGCAGCGACGAGGAAGGCTGTGTGCCTGCAGTTTTTTCCGGAAGGTAACGTGCAACGATGGCCTGTTGCGTGCCATCTGCTTTGAGCGCGCCAAGTGCTTCATTGAGTGTGTGTTTGAGCGCTTGATCATCTTTACGCACTGCCATGGCAACACCGCTGCCCAGCATCGGATCGACTATTGGCGGCCCGGCAAAAACGAATTGGCTTCCTGCGGGTTTGCTCAGCAGGGCTTCTGAAATTTCGATGGAGTCTTGTAACGTCGCGTCGAGGTTGCCGACCAGAAGCTGCTGGATCAGCTCGGTGTTCAGGTTAAAACTTATGACATTGACCCCTGCGCTTGCCCATACAGCCTGAGCGAAGGCCTCCCGGCTGGTGCCCTTGAGCACACCGACGCGCTTGCCTTTCAGGCTGGCTGCAGTGGGCTCCAGTCGCGACTCCTTGGGAGCGACCAACTGGCTGGATAGGGGGTACATCACGTCGGTGAAGTCGACGTGCTGTCTGCGTATTTCCGTCGGTGTCATGGGCATGATTACATCGAATTTGTCTGCTTGCAGTGCGGCGATATTGGTGGCGTAGGGCTGTTCAACCCAGACGCAACGCACTCCTATCCGCTTGCAAAGCGCGTTTCCCAAATCAATATTCAGACCAACAAGTTTGCCATTTGCATTGCGGCTTTCAAAGGGAGGGACGTCAGCTTCAACCCCGATCCTGAGTTCAGTAAAGGCTAGGGCGGGTAATGAAAATAATGCAGAGACAGCTAACAAGACAAGCGAGTGTCCACGTTTTGTTTTGAAGATAGACAAGAGTTAATACCTTTATGAGTGGTAGGCGTTTTAGTTGTAATTTCCTGTTGCGTACTGCGCGGCGGGGATGTGCTAATGATTAGAGAGTTGGCGAGTATTGAGTGGAGGTTAGAAATAACAGGCGCGGCGCACAAGTTTTCCAGCTGGGCGATGTATATGTTTTTATGTCATTTTTATTTTTAAAAGATGGGTGTTTGTATGAAAGATTACTTCGCCATGTGGGAAGTTTGCCCGCAGTTGTTGTTTTAGTTGATGTTTCTAATATGCCATGTGGAATATGACCAGAATCAGACATCTGGCGCGGTTTCCTTGACGCCCGGTCTGTCGGCTATTGATACAGCCAAATCCTCATTCGCTCCAATCACTGTTAGGCTTGCCTCATCTTTTTTACAACGCTGACCAATCCCATGCTTGAGCGCTTACTGATCCTGTGTGCTCTGTTGCTGGCTGCGCAAACAGCCGGGGCGGTGACGATCTACAAATTCACTGATGCCAACGGCGTGGTCTCGTTTACCGATCGCCCGACGCCGGGTGCTGCAGTGGTGGTGTTCAAGGATCGGATGGTTGAGCACATCGAGCGTCAGGTGCACCTGAGCACCAGGCGGGATAAAGGCGTGGACAGCTTGTACGTGCGCAACGACCTGTATGCGCCTGTCGAGGTTGAGCTGAAAATCTCTGCCGGGAAGAACGTGCTTGGCGTCGCTGACCAGACCATTCGTCGCACGATACCGGCGCGTGGCAATGAGCGAGTCACGGTCCTGAGCCCCAAAGTCGTCGGCAAGCCCATGAGCTACAAAACCAGCCTGCGTTCCATTGTGGGTGATCCGCAGCGCACGAGTCTGGCGTATCGGTATCCCTTGCCATGGGTAGGCGGGCCGTTTCGTTTGAGTCAGGGGCCTAACGGTAAATACAGCCATTACGGCCCCAAAGGCCGCTACGCCATGGACATCGCCATGCCCGAAGGCACGCCAATCATCGCTGCGCGTGGTGGTGTAGTGGTGAAGATCGAAAACGACCAGACCGGCAAAGGCTCAAACCCTTCCGGCAACTTCGTGCGAATCCTGCACGACGACGGCACCATGGGCGTTTATCTGCACCTGATGCGCGGCTCGGTCAGCGTCAAGGAAGGACAGCATGTCATCGTAGGCAGCGCCCTGGCGCGCTCCGGCAATACCGGCAACAGCAGCGGCCCGCACTTGCACTTCGTGGTCCAGCGCAACGTGGGCCTTGCGCTGGAGTCCATACCCTACGAGTTTGCACAGCCGGTGCAGAGCCTGCCTAATTTTGCGGTGGGGGGGAATTGAGAGTACTACGCGTAGGGCCGGCTTTAGCCGGGAGGGGGCCTTCACATTCACCGCATATCTACGTCGCGGATAATGCTCTCCCGGCTGAAGCCGGTCCTGCGAGAGTCTCGGTTCATCAATCAATCTTGACCTTGCCAAAACGATTTTCAGACCTTTCACGTCCTCGGGAAAGCCGGTGCCATATAGTCCTGATCGCGCTTTGAAAGCCCCAAGGCTTGAGCAACAGTTCTCCAATGGCTTACTGCGTAGATGCAAGTTTCGATGATTTCTTCAGCCCGGCTCCGGCCAACACGAAAATAACCAGCCACTTCTCGGGCGAGTTCAAGATCCAGCGCATTATCGTGCTGGGTAATATTGAGCTTCAGGCCGTCGCCATGTGGCACCGGGTTCAAGTCGTAAGCATCGGAAAGACTCCAGCCATTACCGGGCTCAAGGATAAATCCGTGGTTGCGAAGGTGATCGTCAGTGTTTGATACCAGAATATTGAACACTATGCGCGTCCACAGCTCTTCCAGATCCCGGTCTGGATTGCTGCCGTGACGCATCAAAACTTCGCCCAACTCCATGTAGCTGACACCACTTCCAGCGTCGTCACCGTCAACGTGACCGGTCAGTGTCATGGCGGATGCAAAATGGAGGCGGCCATTGTTGGCTGTACGGTCGAAGCGCTTGACCATGAAGCAGTGGTCCTTGCTCGCATAGCGCTTAGCCGACGCTACGGCAACTCTCAGCCCGCAGGCTTTCGCAAGTGCATTGGTCACCAGCTCCCAGCCGCCCACATCGTAGGTGTCGCGAGTGGAGGGGAATTTGGCAATCCATAAGTGCCCATCATTGTCGGCAACGCTGGCTTTTGGCCGAGCACCACCGAGTGAGCCGCCAGGTGCGATCAGCATACGGAGCCATTCACGGCCGTCTGCTGCAAGGTTGTCTGGGTCGTTCTCGAGTTCACGGCTGGCGCGTTCGAGTGCTCGCAGCTCAACAAAGGGCGGAGCTGCTACATCATTCTGATCGTCGAGGAAATTGCCTTCGTCATTGAGCCGGTATCGAAGAGCTCCGACCCGGTAAAGGTCGTGCACACCCAATAAGTAACCTGATTCGTCAAGACGTTCCTCAGGTGACGCAAAGCCTTCACGTTTATCGCGCTCCAGACGACGCTTCATAAGCATTCGCCCCCAGCGATCAGGGCTAGAGTCGCCGAATGCTCCAAACATGTCTCGACCATTGGCTGGGTATTGTGCACCCATAAAGGGGCCAATCTCGGGATCGATCCAGACGTTGCTCAAGGCGCGATCTTTCAACGCTGCAGGGTCGTTTTCGTACTCGAACTTTTCGCTTTGCCGTGTCTTTCGAACATGCAGCCAGCCAAGGCGTTTGGGCCCAGATAAGCCCACCCAGTCGGCATAAATCCCAATTATTGTGCTCATTTTTAATCAGCCCTTCGCCGAGGCGGTATAAGGGCTGCAAGTGAATCACTACTGATTGATCCATCGTCGTTCTGGTCTGCAACTGGATATGACGTCGGCGTTTCGGCTGCTTTGGGATTGGGAACCCCGGTGCGCTTGATCGACACTTGCGCTCCGTTTTTCTTTACCCGCGACGTCTTCTTTTGGGATGGAAGAAGATCTGAGTCCTGCAAATGCCGCCCAAGCTCATCCTCGGCAGCCAGTTTGCTGAAGTCCTTTTCAAGCCCCAGGATCTGCATGACTGCGAGGTAGGCGCCGATAGTGCTGCCGGAGGATCCGCGTTCGAGAGCCCGTAGCGTCATCTGCGACATACCGGCTCTTTCTGCTGCCTGTTTAGAGGTGATTTTGCGTCGCAAGCGGGCTAGTTTGAGCCGTTCGCCGAGGTCGGCAAGCAGCCGTTCGGTTGCGGGGAAAAGTGGAGAGGTCTTCATTGCCATGCAAGTATTCCTTCACTTCGTCGAAGCTAATGAAAGAATACTAGCACTTTTTGAGTTTTTTACGGATGGGTGCAAGTATTTTGGCTGTTTAAGTTCGGTTGCACCGAGCGCACCACGTTGGTGACGCCTCAATCAATCTTAACCACCTTGGCCAACACAATTTTCGGACCTTTCATCTTTTTGATGATGATCCGCAGCCCTTCGAACTCCATGACTTCTTCGACCTCCGGCACCCGTTTGAGGGTTTCGTAGATCAGGCCTGCCAGGGTTTCGGCTTCCACGTGGTCCAGATCAATGCCCAGCAAGCGTTCGACCTTGAACAGCGGTGTGTCGCCACGCACCAGCAGTTTGCCGGGCTGGTAGGCGAGGATGCCGCGCTCGACCTTGCGGTGTTCGTCCTGAATGTCGCCGACCAGCACTTCCAGCACGTCTTCCATGGTCAGGTAGCCGATGATCTTGCCGTCGGCTTCTTCCACGAGCGCAAAGTGCGCGCCGCCCTGACGGAACTGCTCAAGCAGGCGCGACAGAGGCATGTGCTTGGACACTCGCTCAAGCGGACGCGTCAGCTCGGCCAGGTTGAAGGATTCGGGGATGTGATCCAGTGCCGCCAGTTCCAGCAGCAGGTCCTTGATGTGCAGCAGGCCGACAAACTCGCCACGATCGGCGTCGTATACCGGGTAACGGCTGAACTTGTGGCGGCGGAACAGGGCGAGGATTTCTTTGAGCGGCGCATTGAAGTCCAGCGTCACAAGGTCTTCGCGGGAGTTGGCCCAGTCGACCACTTCCAGTTCGCCCATTTCAACGGCGGATGCCAGCACCCGCATACCCTGATCGCTAGGATCCTGGCCACGGCTGGAGTGCAGAATCAGCTTCAGTTCTTCGCGGCTGTAGCTGTGCTCATGATGCGGACCAGGCTCACCTTGGCCTGCAATGCGCAGAATCGCGTTGGCGCTGGCATTGAGCAGGTAAATGGCTGGGTACATCGCCCAGTAAAACAGGTACAGCGGCACCGCCGTCCATAGCGACAGCAGCTCCGGCTTGCGGATAGCCCAGGACTTGGGGGCCAGTTCGCCGATCACGATGTGCAGGTAGGAGATGATGAAGAAGGCCGTGAAGAACGAAACGCCCTTGATCACTTCCGGTGTGTCTACACCCAAGGCGGCCAGCAAAGGCTCCAGCAAGTGCGCGAACGCAGGCTCACCGACCCAGCCCAAGCCCAGCGACGCCAGGGTAATACCCAGCTGGCAGGCCGAGAGATAGGCATCAAGCTGGCTGTGAACGGTGCGCAGGATATGCCCGCGCCAGCCGTTTTTTTCCGCAATAGCTTCAACTTTGGTCGAGCGCAGCTTGACCATGGCGAACTCTGCCGCAACGAAAAAGCCGTTGAGCAGGACCAGAAGCATTGCGAAGAGAATCATGCCGAAGTCGGCGAACAGTGACGCGAGGTTAAAACCAGGGGAAGGGTCCATGATGGAGTTTTACGGGTTCCGTTTTAGCGAGAGAAGTTATTGCCTTACCGAAATCGGGGGCATAAGTGCCGCAATGTAGCGGCTCAATGCCCGCTTGCCTAGTGGCCCAGGTGTCGCGCCTCAGGCTTGTGCCAGCTGGATAGGCGGAAAATGGCAGGTAAACACGCTGCCCTTGCCCGGTACGCTGTTGATTTCCAGCGTTCCGCGGTGGCGCAACAGCACGTGTTTGACGATGGCCAGGCCGAGCCCCGTCCCGCCGGTATTGGAGGCGCGGCTGGAGTCCACGCGATAGAAGCGCTCAGTCAGACGCGGCAAATGCTTGGTTTCGATACCGATCCCCGAATCCTGCACGCTCAGGTGAGCACCACGATCATCGGCCCACCAACGAATCTGGATTTTTCCTTCGGCGGGGGTGTACTTCACAGCGTTGAAAATCAGGTTGGAAAACGCGCTGCGCAGTTCGGTATCGCTGCCCTTGAGCAGCGTATCGGTTTCGATATTCAGGTCTATCTGCTGATGCTTGTTGCCAGACAACGCCTGCGCATCACTGGTGATGGTCTTGAGCAACGTGCTGACAACAATCGGATGATTATCTGACGGATAGTCTGTGGCTTCGAGCTTGGCCAGCAACAACAGGTCGTTAAGCAGCGTTTGCATACGCCCGCCTTGCTGATGCATCTGCTGCAACGCGCGAACCCAGCGCGGGTTCACTTCTTCGACGTTATCCAGCAGGGTTTCCAGATAACCGAAAATCACGGTCAACGGTGTGCGCAGTTCGTGAGAAACGTTGGCGACGAAATCCTTGCGCATCTGCTCCAGTTGATGAATGCGAGTGACATCGCGCACCAGCATCAGATGTTCGTTGTTGCCGTAGCGGGTGATCAGCATCTGGATGCGCACCCGGTCATTGGTGGGCGACGGGATTTCCAGCGGCTCGGCAAAACTGTCTTGCTCGAAGTATTCCTTGAAGCGCGGGTGACGAACCAGGTTGGTGACCGGCTGGCCGCTGTCTTGCGGAGTCTTGAGGCCCATCAGGGTTTCCGCAGCACGGTTCCACCATTCCAGGTTGCCTTCGCTGTCGAGCATGATCACCGCGTCCTTGAGGGCGGCTGTGGATTCCTGCACGCGGTCGATCACCGCTTGCAGACGACCACGCACACGCTGATCGCGGCGTTGCAGATGGTAAATGCTGTCGAAGACTTCGCCCCACAAGCCGTAGCCATCAGGCGGCGGTTCGTCGGTCTGGTGGTTGCTAAGCCACTCGTGCAGGCGCAAGAGCTGTTTGAGGGTCCAGGCCAGATATAGCCCCAGACCGATGGCCAGGCTCCAGCCATATTCACCGCTGATCAGCCCGACCACGAGACAGGCCGTCACCAACAGCAGCATGTGGCGGATCAGGGTGCCATGCCAATTTTGATTCAATTAAACGTACATCCATGTCGAGCGCATACCGGGCGGTTGCGCTGCCTGTTTGCGGCTATCTGTTCAAGCTGTCGGTTTACGAACAGGTCATCAGCTCTTTGTAGAAAAGCGATAGCCTGTGCCGCGCACGGTTTGTACCAGATTTTCATAAGCGTCGCCGAGGGCTTTGCGCAGGCGCCGGATGTGAACATCAACGGTACGTTCTTCGACATAGACATTGCCTCCCCAGACTTGATCCAGCAATTGACCGCGGGTGTAGGCGCGCTCTTGGTGGGTCATGAAGAATTGCAGCAAACGGTATTCGGTTGGGCCCATCTCTGCCGGCTTGCCATCGATGGTTACGCGATGGCTGATCGGGTCTAGCAGCAGACCGCCGACTTCAATAGGCGCCTCGCCATCGGTTGGGCCTGCGCGGCGCAATACAGCCTTGAGGCGTGCGACCAGTTCGCGAGGGGAAAACGGCTTGGTGATGTAATCGTCAGCGCCGACTTCCAGCCCCTGAATCTTGTTGTCCTCTTCGCCCTTGGCAGTGAGCATGATGATCGGAATGTCACCGGTCAGCTCATCGCGTTTCAGCCGCCGGGCCAGTTCGATACCGGATGTGCCGGGCAGCATCCAGTCGAGCAGGATCAGGTCCGGTTTACGGTCTACGATGATTGCATGGGCTTGCTGAGAGTTCTCTGCTTCCATGCAGTCATAGCCGGCCATTTCCAATGCAACGGCGATCATTTCGCGAATAGGCGCTTCGTCGTCAACGATCAGAATGCTCCTGCCAACCATGCTTGAACCTCTTGTCATTTAACTGTCTTGGGGCGCATTAGATAACGGAATTATTGCAGTCGTGTGACAGTTGGGGTAGGGGCTAGCATGCCACGTTCCTAAAGGACTAGTGTGTTGACTTGCCCACGACCATTTCCATAAGAAGAAGAGGATCTACCTATGTACAAGATTTCATCAACATTCATGGGGCTGGTAGCTGCTGCGGCCCTGGCGTCTTCCAGCCTGGTGATGGCTGCTGAACCCGGTATGACCGGCAGCACAGGCCTGCTCACTGACCACAGCGGTAAAACGCTGTACACCTTCGATAAGGACAGCACGGGCAAGTCTGCTTGTAACGATACCTGCGCAATCAACTGGCCGCCCCTGACCGCTGAAGCCAATACCAAAGCGTCTGGCAAGTGGACTCAGGTCAAGCGCGATGATGGCACGTTGCAATGGGCTTACGACGGCAAGCCGTTGTACTTCTACAAGGATGACAAGAAAGCCGGCGATGTAACGGGCGAAGGCAAAGGCGGCGTTTGGCACACCGTCAAACCTTAACCTGACGGCATCTTCTGTAGGAGCTGCCGAAGGCTGCGAACTGCGGGGTTATTGAAACATTGCTTCGCAGCCTCCGGCAGCTCCTACAGGCCTGGCGTTAATTCAGCGCGTAATCCGCGACAATCCCGACAAAGATCGCCAACCCTGCCCAGTGGTTATGCAAGAACGCCTTGAAGCAGGCATCGCGGTCGCGATTGCGGGTTGACCAGAACTCCCAGACGAAACATCCCGCCGCCACTAACAGGCCCAGATAGAAATACCCGCCCAGTTCAAAACGCGCACCGGCCAACAGCAGACAGCCCAACGCCAGGCCTTGCAGCGTCAGGATGATGATCCGGTCAGCATCGCCAAACAGCACGGCGGTGGATTTCACGCCAATCTTCAGATCGTCTTCACGATCCACCATCGCGTAATAAGTGTCGTACGCCACCGTCCATAACAGATTGGCGATATACAGCAGCCAGGCAGCGGCCGGCAGGTTGCCCGTTTCCGCGGTGAACGCCATTGGCATTCCCCATGAAAACGCTGCACCCAGTACCACCTGCGGGTAATAGGTATAACGCTTCATGAATGGATAACACGCAGCCAGCGCCAGACCGCCGAAAGACAGCCAGATGGTCGTCGGATTTGTCAGCAGCACCAGCAGGAAACTAACCAGCACTAGCGCGGCGAACAAGACCAGGGCTTCTTTACTGCTGACTTTGCCACTCACCAGTGGACGCTGTTCAGTGCGTTTGACGTGGCCATCGACCTTGCGGTCGGCGAAGTCATTAATCACGCAACCCGCCGCACGCATCAAAAATACGCCAACCACAAAAATCCCAATATTGAGCAGTGATGGCGAACCTTTACCGGCAATCCATAATGCCCAGAGCGTCGGCCACAAGAGCAGGTAAATACCAATCGGCTTATCGACCCGCATCAGTTGGATGAAATCCCAGATGCGAGGATTCAGGCGATTGAGGGATTTGAGTAGCGTCAGGTACATCAGTCATGCTCCACGGTGCGAATCGCCTGCCACAGCGGAGGCAGGAAGACTTCGGCTACCAGTATTTTCAGAGGGCCGCGGCTAAAGCATGAGCGGCGTCCCCACAAATCATCAGCGGCGTCTGTTGCGGGCAGCCAAGCCGCGGGATAACGACAGACTTGCAGCGTACCCCTGTCGAACGCCGGATCACAAAACAGCAACTCGCCCAGCGACCGCGTGCCGAGCGCCTCCATGTGCAAACCGCTTTCCTGCAGGGTGCTGCGGGCAGCGACACTGCGGGCGAACACCCATTTGTCGCCGTGACCGCGTAAATAGACCTCCCGCACCCAGCCAATGTTTTGCTCAGGCAAGCCAAGCGCCGCGCACTCATCGTCGCGCAGCGCTTGCCAGCCCTCGAACAGCGGCGTGACACTGAACTGGTCAGAAGACAAAGCAGTCAGGCGGCGGGTCAAGGAGTCCTGATGAAACAGCCAGTCCAGAACCAAGGGTTCGGCGACGTCGGCGAGTAGCCCGCGTTCAAGCCAGTGCACAGGGAGGGAAGGGGGATTTTGCTCAGTCACGGTAAGCATTTATTGAGGCTGATCGAGGGCGCGAGCTTAGCATGATTGCCTCTGCCAGCCGACGACCGGCAACGGCTTGTGGTGATCACCGGGCTTGCATGTCGGCGCCGTGATCAGTACAAAACGCGCTGAGTTCGGCACAAGCGTGGCACCTGACGACCGCGTACCGCCCAAATAGCCTGAAAACATGAGAGATAAACGATGAAAAAGTGGCAATGCATTGTCTGTGGCCTGATTTACAACGAAGCCGACGGCTGGCCCGATGACGGTATTGCGCCGGGTACCCTCTGGCAGGATGTTCCCGAAGACTGGCTATGCCCGGACTGCGGCGTAGGCAAAATGGATTTCGAAATGATCGAAATCGGCTGATACAGCTTTTTACCCTCTGGTTTGGAAGTAAGTATGAACGCACCTGTTGTGATTGTTGGCACCGGCCTGGCGGGCTACAACCTGGCCCGGGAATTTCGCAAGCTCGATGGCGAAACGCCGCTGCTGCTGATCACTGCCGATGACGGGCGTTCATACTCCAAACCGATGCTCTCCACCGGCTTTGGCAAAAACAAGGAAGCCGACGGCCTGAGCATGGCTGAGCCGGGTGCAATGGCCGACCAGCTCAAGGCAGAAGTGCGTACTCACACCCGCATCAGTGGCATCGATCCTGGGCATAAGCGCCTATGGATTGGTGAAGAAGCGGTGTACTACCGTGATCTGATCCTCGCTTGGGGAGCAGAAACCATCCGCGTACCCGTCGAGGGCGACGCCAGCGATGCCATTTTCCCGATCAATGATCTGGAGGATTACGCCCGTTTCCGTGCTGCGGCAGCGGGCAAGCGGCGGGTGTTGATCCTGGGTGTCGGCCTGATCGGCTGCGAGTTCGCCAATGATCTTATTCTCGGTGGTTATGAAGTCGACCTGGTCGCGCCTTGTGAACAAGTGATGCCGACATTGTTGCCTCCCGCTGCGGCAACTGCCGTGCGGGCCGGGCTGGAAAGCCTGGGCGCGCGCTTTCACCTGGGTCCGCTGATGACTCGCTTGCAGCGCACCGCCGATGGCCTTGAAGCCCACTTGTCCGATGGTCAGGTCATTCAGTGCGATGTGGTGGTCTCGGCCATTGGCCTGCGCCCCCGGGTTGATCTGGCGGCCGCAGCGGGTCTGCAAGTCGGTCGCGGCATCATCGTTGATCGTGAACTCAAAACCACCCACGCCAACATTTACGCACTGGGCGACTGCGCTGAAGTCGACGGCTTGAACCTGCTCTATGTCATGCCGCTGATGAGCTGTGCCCGCGCCTTGGCACAGACCCTCGCGGGCACGCCGACAGCCGTCAAATACGGGCCTATGCCCATTACCGTAAAAACTCCGGTTTGCCCGCTCGTGGTATCGCCTCCGCCACGTGGCAGTGCAGGGACCTGGAGTGTCGAAGGGCAGGGCGCTGACATAAAAGCGCTGTGCCACGACCCGGCCGGAAACCTGTTGGGTTATGCCCTGACCGGAGCGGCTGTCATGGAAAAACTCGCCCTGAATAAGACACTTCCCGCGCTGTTGGCATAAATACTGGCCGTTCTGTCGGATAAGCCACATTTTTGGCTGCATAAACGTCGATGGTCCACTGGCGCCGACCAGAACAGCATGCCATCCTCATTCCCGTCTGCCGCAACGTAGAGCCGTTGCGGCGCCTGACTGCCGTTCTGCTTGAGCGGCGCGGGACATAAAAACAAAAATCCGTATAAGAGGCTTCATATGCGTAAACCAGAACTAGCGGCCGCCATTGCTGAAAAGGCGGACCTGACCAAAGAACAAGCCAATCGCGTCCTCAATGCCGTCCTCGAAGAAATCACCGGTGCATTGCACCGCAAGGACAGCGTCACCCTGGTCGGCTTCGGCACCTTCCTGCAACGCCATCGCGGCGCACGCACTGGTAAAAACCCACAAACTGGTGAGCCAGTGAAGATCAAGGCCAGCAACACCGTCGCCTTCAAGCCAGGTAAATCCCTGAAAGACAGCGTTAACCCCTAGTTACCGGCTGTACGCCTCGGCGGGAGGCGAGCAGTGAAAAAACGGGCACACCAACCAATGTTGGGTGCCCGTTTTTTGTTGCGTCGTCATTGAGGACACGCCGCTGCGTGCGTCCTCAGAACTTATAGCCAAGCCCCACCATGTACACGAACGGATCCACGTCGACATTCACCTTCGCCCGGACCCCAAGGTTGGTGTTGCTGACATACGCGTCGGTTTCAATATCGATGTAACGCATCTGCGCATTGATCATCAGGCGGTCAGTGAGCATATAGTCCGCGCCCACCTGCGCTGCCCAACCCCATGAGTTGCTGGCGTGAAAGTTATCGAACCCGGCAGCACTCGCGCTGCTGCCTACGCTCTCGTCGTAGATCCAGGTGTAGTTGATCCCGGCGCCCACATAGGGTTGAAAGGCTGACTTATTGTCCAGCGGGTAGTAAATCAGGCTCAACGTCGGCGGCAGATGCTTGAGTGAGCCAAGCTTGCCGTCCGCAATGCCGCCGGAAGTGCCTTTGATAGTCACGTCATGTTCAAATGGCGTAGCCGCCAGCAGTTCGATACCCAAATGATTGGTGATCATATAAGCGAAGTTCAGACCCAGCTGGGTATCGCTGTTCATGCCTGCCTTGCCACCCAGATCCGTACCCGCCAGCCCGCCGCGATCAACTCGCACACTGGAGCTGCTTTCTCGTGGGTCAACAGTAACGGCACCAGCCCGAACAATAATATCCCCGGCCTCATAGGCCTGGGCCGTAGACGCTGCCATGGTCAACATCAGCACCGGGATGCCGAGAAGGGTCAATCTACGCATAACTCACTCCACTATTCGAACGACGACCAGCCACGCATGGGCTGCGTCAAGGAGGTCCGAGTATCGGGAAGTGACTCAGTGTGAACGTCTGCCGGATGGCATAGCGCGTTTGCGATACAGGCGATTAATACGTTACGAGGTTTGTCGCCTGAAGCGCCTAGGCTGCGAACTTCCGGCAAAAAAACGGGTCATAGCGTTGTGCCACATCGGCACTTCATATGGAAAACCTAGTGATGACTAGTAAGTCCGCTTTCCTGAGTTCCAAAATCCGATTCGCAGCATTTTTGATGGGCAGCCTTGCGCTGTCACAGGCCCAGGCCGCAGTCGATTTAAGCTCCTACGACGCCACTTCCCAAGACAGCATCGTTGCCAGCCATTACGAGCCAACGGGCGTTTACTCGATCCGTAAAACCGACGTCACCCTGGGCGGCTTGCAGCAATTGCAGAAAGAGTCCCGCCAGAACGCCAGTGAGCTGGCCGCCCTCAAAGAAACCGTCAAAGCCCAGACCCGTTTGATCGAAGAACTCAAACGCAACAACGGCACCACCGCCCAAACCAGCAACGCCGATGTGTCTGGCCTCAAAAGCAAGATGGACGAGCAAAGCCGCACCATCAGCAAACTGGAAAGCCAGCTCAACGACCTCAAGCGCAGCGCTGGCTCAAGCTCAAGCAGCAACTCAAGCTCCAGTGACGTATCGAGCTTGAAGAGCAAAATCGAAGACCAGAATCGCAGCATCAGCAAACTGGAGAGCAAACTGAGTGACGTCCAGCGCAGCTCAGGCTCGAACAACAACTCTAGCTCCAGCGACATCAGCAGCCTGCGGCAGGACATCAGCAATCTGCGCAGTAGCGTGGGGCGGCTGGAGAGTCAGGTGAGCAGTTTGAGTAGTAAGGTTAAGTGATGGTGGTAGCAAACGGGGCAGGGCCCCGCTTGCTCTATTACACAATAGACTATTAATTTAAGTCTTCGATTTTATTCCACTCAATGCAATTTTCTGGTTTTGGATTCGTTGCATCAAGTAGGAAGTCTAGAAGCGCTTTGACCTTTGAGGCTGACTCAGCGTCATTTTGAATTTTGATAAATGCTCTATATGGTTTTTCGTCTTTCTCCTCCTTTCCAAATAAAGCCGTTTCAAAACATGTTTTACATGCCACCAGTCGAATTTTTCCTTGAGCATCTGGCAAGTCGAAAACCGATTGAATAGTTTTATTCATGCCCCACGCTGGATTCGCTGTACCTTTTAAGGTTTGGGGCGAGTCTGTGTCGTGTAGTATCGTAAAATTCTTGGAGAACTGAAGTAACACCTTGGCTACTGAGGGAATTATTCCTTTGCCTCGTGCCCTAATTATTTGTACGTCTTTGTATTCGTCGATGAACATATCTCTGATGATTGAAAAAGCGGTGTACTCGGTATCTCCCTCAACTATTATCTGCCGTCCTCCGAAGAAAAATTCATTCAAGTACGGGTCGCAGATGTTGAGCATTTTCAAGTTCTTCTTGTCGTCATCATCAAGTCTCGCCCGCTCTGGGCGATATAAGGTTGTACTTTCTACGCTGTTAGCACCGCTCCGGTAAACGCGAATTATCGTGGTGTTGTCTCTAGATAGGTCGATGAAGATAGGGGAGTGCGAGGTTATCATTACCTGCCAATTACCACCCTGTGGTAGGTCGTAAAGGACTGCCCGTGCTTCCCTTATTGCAGACGGATGTAGGCATATTTCTGGCTCGTCCATGAGCAATACATGAGGGCGAGTACCTTCGCCATCATTCACTTCTGAAAGGTATTTCAATGCCGCCCAAAGTAATGTACGTCTAGCACCGCTCCCTTGGTTAGCAATTCCCGAAAGATATCCATCTCTCGGCCCCATGAGTAGGTCCGCAGTGGTTTTAAAAGGAGTATAAGCTTTTTCTATGTCCATCTCAGGCTTTGCATCAAACTTGACGTGATGGTTAGGGAAAAGCTTATCTAGATAGCGCGATATTTCAGCTTCAATTGTTTTTACTTCTTTGTCCGTTGCGACTACTGCTTTTGTCTGTAAATCTTTTATTTTTTCTATTACCAATTGATAGTCAGATTTTTCTTGGTTTGGATCAGTTTTTATTTGAGTGAGTTTGTCTTTGAGTAAAGCTGTAATCAGTTTCGATATTTCAGTGGCCTGCTCGTCAGGCGAAGCAAATGCGTCAATTCTATGAGGTCGAGGTCGTTTAGAGTTCGCTATATTGGGTGCTCCCCAAGGCACTTGTTTGTCCCAGTCACCTTTTTGGACATCCCATCCCTGCCTTATAGGATCTTTTCCAGGGTTTTCCCAAGTCCATTGTTCTCTTACTAAAAACTCATTGTTTGGCAGAGCTTCCAGCCAACGATCTCCGGGAGCTTTGTCGTACACAACCGTTTGCAGCTCGATATTCGGTAGTTGACCAATTACTACTTGTCCGTTGGGGAAGTCATGGATAGTTAGCTTCCCCTCGTTAGATCCATGTGACATAACTGTTTCGTATGCACGTAGGATGCTACTCTTTCCAGCATTATTTGCTCCCACGAGTACGACGATGTCATCAAGTTCAATCTCAACAGGGAGTGAACCGATAGATCGGAAATTTTTGATTATAAGTTTATGCAAGCGAGGTCTTGGGGAGTGTTCATTCGCTAAGAATGCCGCTTCCACCGGAATTGCTTTCTGCTTCGCCATAATGCATCCCTGACATTATTTTTACGATCCAAGGCCACGTCTTCGCTCCCTGTAGATCGAGGTTGATACTGATCTTAGGCTTATTGGATGTCAATTTGACATCGTTGGAGCGTTTCTCTGACGGTGAGGCTTGAGATTAATTTCGGAAATCGCTAGCTCACCAGCTTTCTAAATTATTTCATTCGTAGATCTCAAAAAACTTTGATCATCGAAATCATCAGAGAAATCTGTAGGATACGTCTCGATTTCTCGCATTAACCGTACCTGACCTTGTCTTGGGTTGATCCCGTCTAGTCACGGAGCTAACCTCCGTGGGTCGCTGAAAAACAGCGAACGGGTTTAGCAGCCCACAATACGTTAGGTGCATTGCGCCTCTATAAACCGGGTTTTTTCTCCGGGACTTTATGGTGGCCGTGTTCAGGGCATCTTCGGATGCGCCGGTTTCCTAACGTACCGGTCTGCTAACCTGCTCATGGCCGCCACCTTCCGTTTAGCAGCGGCTCCTGGCGGTTTCACTAAACGTTAGGAATTTTAATCATGGTCAAAATTACACCGGATCCACCGCCTCCGCATGCTTTGCATCCTGAGAGAATCAGCGACGAAGCTGCCGCTCATTTCGCGCAAGAGTACTGGGGTGCCAACGCCCCTGATGGGCAGAAACCAATCGTAGATTTGCCGCAAAGCCTATTTACTGTAAGCCCCGATTTATCTGCGGAGGAAGCGCTAACGACTGCCTGCGAGTTACTCCAAAGCGTGATCGCCACCAGCTATGAAACTGCAGAAAATCTGAACGGTTCACGCAGAAAGCTTGCTCTCGCTGCTGTGCACCTTGCTGAAATGGCACATACGCTGGTTGACTCAGTACTTGAGAAGAAGTGCAGCGTATGAGGTGTTTCTAGTTTCACATTTCTGACTTGATCCCCAGCATTCGCTGATACGTATTCTTCTGATGCCCCCCGCGTAAAAACGCCGCCTTTCAAGGGCGGCTTTTTACGTGTCATTCACCGTCATTTTGATTTGCACATCTTCCGCTGTCGGCTCATTTTTGCCGCTGTGTCGGGCGCGCAGTTAATGGCGCGTAGTCGCTGATCGATGCTCTCATCGAAAGCCATAAGTCAGCGGGGCTATTGCCCGCGTAAGCAATCCCTCCTGGACCGCTGCTTCATTGAACGCTTAGGCATCGGGCAATTGTCTCGTTTGAGTTGACAGTAAAACGCTTTTCAGCCGATTTATCCTTTATTCGAAGACCTTTAATCTGGCCTCAAGTTGAACGACGCCACTTACTACTTACCTACTTCGATAAAGGATTCCACCATGACTAACGCCACTTACAACCGCCTGAACAAAGACGACGCCGTAGTTCTGCTGGTCGACCACCAGACTGGTTTGATCTCGCTGGTGCAGGACTTCACCCCGAACGAGTTCAAGAACAACGTGCTGGCGCTGGCTGATGTGGCCAAGTTCTTCGAACTGCCAACCATCCTGACCACCAGCTTCGAACAAGGTCCTAACGGCCCGTTGGTACCAGAGCTGAAAGAAATGTTCCCGGACGCGCCGTACATCGCTCGCCCTGGTCAGATCAACGCTTGGGACAACGAAGATTTCGTCAAAGCGATCAAGGCCACTGGCCGCAAGCAACTGATCATTGCCGGTGTGGTGACGGATGTGTGCGTGGCCTTCCCGACGTTGTCGGCACTGGCTGAAGGGTTTGATGTGTTCGTGGTGACTGACTCGTCCGGCACCTTCAACACTGCGGTGCAGCAAGCTGCCTGGAACCGTATGACCCAAGCGGGCGCGCAGATGATGAACTGGTTCTCGGTGGCCTGTGAGCTGCAACGCGACTGGCGCAACGATATCGAAGGCTTGGGCAACCTGTTGTCCCAGCGTATCCCGAACTACCGCAACTTGATGAACAGCTATTCGGCGCTGACAGCTCGTTGATTAAGTTGTAGTGAGCTAAAAACAAAGCCCGCTTTTAGAGCGGGCTTTTTTGTGGCTGTTTTTCCGAATCGCAAAGCTGATTGTCTGTAGGCGCCAACACGTTGGCTTCTACAGCAGGTGCGCCCTGCTTGCTCACCTAAAGTATTAGTTCGAGCGGCCGATTGTGTATGCATTGATACATTCCGGAAGATACCGGCACAGTCTGTAAACCTGTGCATTTCAAGAGGCGAGTATGTTGAACATCTCTGCGCAGATCTCCAGTTTTAGCACTTCATCTACTGCCGTCGCTGGGCCGACTAAACTCGCTGATGAATCACCCGAGTCAGCGGCTACCTTGCCTGTTGCAGTGCCTGTTGAGGGCGTGAAGGTTTCATTGTCTGGTGCTGGTATTCAGAAAGCTGCCGATGACAAGAAATCCAATTCAAATGCCGATATCGAAGCAAGCGGCCTGCCGGATCAGACGCAGAAAACTCTCAAGATGATCCGCGAGCTAAAGCAGCAGATTGAAGAAAAACAACAGGAGATGCAGGCGCTTATTGCCGATCAGAGTATGGATCCTGAAACCAGGCAAGCCAGGGTCGGCGCGCTGCAAACAGCTATTTCTACCCTTACCGCGAGCTTGGCGACGGCCAACAATGCCTTGGTAAAACAAGGTCAAAGCGGCAAGCTGTCAGACACTCAGATGCAGCAAGCCAGCGCGCTTGCCATGAAGTGATATTGGCCAGTCCAGTAACGCGCACTGAGCTAAGCACGCACCGCCGCATACAGCGCTTTGATCAAATCCGACTGGGTGATGATACCGACCAGGTGCCGGTCAGCGTCGATGATCGGAATGTGCCGATGGCCGTTTTCAGAGAACACGGGCACGAGATCGATCAGCAGTCGATCGCTGCTGGCGACGCGCACGGTGCGGGTCATGATCTGCCCGACGATATTGGCGGGCTGATCTTTGCGGGCGTGACGCAGCAATGCGCGCAAGTGCCAGCCGACGCCTTCGTGGGCGTCGAGGTCGATCTGCTGCATGAAGTCCGCGACGGTCACGATGCCCATCAGATGCCGCTGTCGGTCGATCACCGGCAGCGCCTTGATCTTGTGTTTGCGCATCAACGCCCAGGCTTCGCGCAGGGGCATCTCCTGGCGGGCAGCGATGGGTTGCGTACTCATCACATCGGCGCAGCGCAGTTCGCCCATCTTGCGTTGGTAGGCTGCGGCTTCGGCCTGTTCGAGCAAGGCTTGCAGGTCGTCACGGCTGACATCCAGCACCTGGTTGTAGTGGGCGAGGGCGGCATCAAGGTCTGCGTTACTGAACCGGCTCGCAGTGTTTGTGGCGGCGGGTTTTTGCACGTGCGGCCACGGTCTTCTGGTCAGGTTGTTGTAGATCAGACCTGCGACCACCAGCATGGCGGAGTCAATGAGCACCGGGCTTAGAGCGAACTCGAATCGATCACAGCCAGTCAGCACCATCAACAAGGCCGCCGCCCCGCCGGGTGGGTGAAGGCAGCGCAGCGCAAACATGACGGCGATGGCCAGGCTGACCGCAAGCGCGGCCGCGAGCGTCGCATCGGGTACCCACTTCACGCAGGCGATGCCTACCAGAGCCGAAAGCGTATTGCCGCCCAACACTGACCACGGTTGGGCCAGCGGGCTGGATGGCAGCGCAAAGACCAACACCGCGCTGGCACCCAGCGGAGCAACCAATGCCAGAGCAAGCATGTTGTATTGGCTCGCCGGTGCACCCTCCAGCCAGAACGCCGCCGCCACGGCGACCAGCAGAATGCCGAGGGCCGCGCCGCAACAGGCGCGCCATTTTTCCCTCGCATCGACGGCGTGGGGCGCAGGCCAGAGCGCACGAAGGTGCGATGTGAATGTTGAGCGTGGCGGTGGAGAGGGCAGTTGCGCGGTCATGATCGAATTGATGCCGGGTTGAATAACAATGCGCTGCGACTGTGTCGTCGCTTGGGCGTGGTGGGGAACGTTAAACCCTATGGCGCACTCATTCAATTCGTCTGAAGTAACTGATGCCGCCCAAAAGCCAGGCGCCTGCGGCTAAATAGGCTCAGGCGGTTGTGAGTTCACTGTCCTTGATATTCGCAATCGGGCCAAGGATCGATGGCTCGAAATCTGCCAGGGGCTGACCGTCTGCCAGGCGTAAAGGCAGGTCAGGATTAGCCAGCGCGGCTTTGCCGATGGCGAGGATGTCGGCACCGTCTTCAAGCGCGATGTTTGCGTGTGCAATGTTGTGCAGGCCGCCGTTAGCGATGATCGGCACAGCCGCTGCGAAGCGGCGCGCCAGTTTCACCAGGCTCGCCTCATTGTTGGCAAATGCGGGCTGCGCTGCGTCGAATTCAGTCACATGAATGAAGTCCACGTTAGCGTCGGCCAACGTGCCGAAGATGACCTCCGCGTCCGCTTCGCCGTCGGGCCATTTGTGATCGAAATCGTTCACCTTACTCTGCGAGATCCGCACACCTACGGGATGCCCACCGGCAACCTGCCTGACCGCCTTAATGACTCCCAGCGTCAACTCCAGGCGGGCACGCACATTTGCGCCCCAGCGATCGGTGCGCGCGTTGGTGTAGTCGGTTAAAAACTGATCAAGCAGGTAGCCGTTCGCGCCATGGATTTCGATACCGTCAAAGCCCGCGGTACCTACGGTTCGCGCGGCTGCCTGAGCAAACCCTTCAATGGCGTCGGCGATGTCTTCATCAGTCATCGCATTGGGCACCGGGTATTGGCCCTCGCCGTAGTAAAAGGCCATCTGCGTGCCCTTGGGCCTGATGGCTGAAGGGGCGACGGGGCGACCGGTAAAACGATTCCCCTGACTCAAGGCACCCGCGTGCATCAACTGGGCGAACACCGTTGCGCCGTGCTCGTGTATTGGGCGAGTCACTGCGCGCCAAGCCTGTGCTTGTTCTTCATCGCTGATGCCGGGCTGGCAAGGGTAGCCTTGCGAGAATCTCTGGTCGGTGTAGATCCCTTCGGTAATAACCAGACCGAAGCCACCTTTGGCGAAGCGTTCGTAGTAACGCGCCATAGTGGCTGTCGCATTACCGTTCTCGGTAGCACTGACCCGGGTCATGGGAGCTACCGCGAACCTGTTCTTCAATTTGATTTGTTTAATATCGGTTGGCGATAGAATCCGGCTGTCATATATCGTCATGTTCAGGTCCTGGTTCAGGTGAATTTGGCTAGATGCCTTGCTTGAATACAGGAT
Organism: Pseudomonas sp. HP_14; assembly: GCF_055283875.1. Taxonomy (NCBI): domain Bacteria; kingdom Pseudomonadati; phylum Pseudomonadota; class Gammaproteobacteria; order Pseudomonadales; family Pseudomonadaceae; genus Pseudomonas; species Pseudomonas sp. HP_14. The sequence goes on from NZ_JBTOQI010000021.1 coordinate 36,405, forward strand.
AGGTCGGGTGCCGACAGTTCAGTAGTGCTCTCGATCGATAAGCCGGTTTAACGGAATGAGATATAAAACATGCAGCTCCCAGAGATAGAAGTGTTTTCTGCCATCGCGGCCAGCGGCAGTCTTTCGGGCGCCGCCCGGCGTTTAAGTGTGTCGCCGATGACCGTTTCCAGAAGACTGGCGTCTCTGGAACGCGAGCTTGATGCCCGGCTGGTTCAGCGCACCACCCGCTCTACTTCTCTCACTCCTGAAGGCGAAGCATTCCTGCCCTTTGCGAACAAGATGCTTGAGGCGCAGGAGGGTGCTCGGGCGGCTTTACTCAGCCAGTGCACGACAGCCAGTGGCCTGCTGAAAATCACTGCGCCCACGGTTTTTGGCCAGACGGTAATCATGCCGCTGTTGCCAGAGTTACTGGCGGAGAATCCCGCTCTTCAGGTTGACCTCACCCTCTCGGACAGCATTGTGGACATTGTCGGCCTGGGCATTGATGTTGCCATTCGCATTGCGACATTGCGTGACTCAACGCTTGTAGCCCGGACCTTGGCAAGCAATCCACGAGTGGTTTGCGCCAGTCCGGGTTATCTGGCAATTCGTGGTACCCCCAAGACATTGGACGAGTTGAAACTTCACTCATGCATCGCTTTGCACGGCATGCCTTATTGGCCATTCACGAAGGCGGGTTCAAGTGTCTCGATTCGAGCGGAGGGGCCGTTTTCAGCGAACAGCGTTGAAGCCGTTCGGACCGCGAGCAGGAGCGGTTTGGGATTGGCAATGTTGACTTATTGGGACGTCAGAAGTGAACTCGACGACGGTAGCCTTGTTCTGGTCGAACTGTCGGATGTCTTGCCCGAGCAGTTGTCTGTTACAGCAGTATTGCCGACCCGCCACCATGTGCCGCACCGGGTTGAAGCCTTCCTGAAAAAGCTTGAGCATTACCTGATTCAAGGCGATGAGTAAGGGCCGTGTCGGCCATCTGGTCCAATTTCTGGGCAATTGCTGACGACGTTGGCTTTGATCATTGGGCATGTCGATTTGAACGTCCAGAAACAAGAATCACAGCGAAACCTCACCGTGCGAGCCGAACCCGGACATCAACGCCATCGCGCAGCGGTTGGCGAGTGTGCTGCGGATTAACAGGGTAGGGCGCATGGCGGTTATTTGATCAGGGCACTGAGCTCTGTTTCGCTGCCTCGCCAGAGGCGCTTTTCAATCACACGGCTCACATCACAGGCCTCCAGCATCAGCAAATGCGCGGTGCTGGCCAGGGTGGTGATGTCGGACTCGTCGGTGTTGGTCGGGTTCATGTTGGCGAGGGTGTCGAGGAAGCGGGTGGCGAGGCTGATACGGGTTTCGGCGAAGGCGTGCAGGTCTTTGAGCGAAGCGTGGCTGTCGAGTAACAGCACGGCGTTTTCCAGCCCGGGGTGGGTGAGGGGGATGTAGCGGGCGTGTTCGGTATCGTGGTTCATGTGCTGAAAAACTCCTGACCGATGATGTTGCCACGGCTGACTAGAGGGGTGGCGGCTGTGCGCGGGTTGACGAACCGTAGGCACATAAACCCGGCAGACCCGAAGGTCTCCCGCGCACAGCGGCCATAACATGGCCTCTGCTGATTATGTGCATGGCGGATCGTCAAATCCGGTCGTTGATTTGGCAACGACGGCGCGCAGGTTAGAGGTTCAGCTGGAGGCCATGGCGGTATATATAGCTATTGTTTTACACAGGTGAAGCCGGGATGTTTTACAGGGCATTCCGCAACATTTGTTCGCGGAATCAGGGCGCGTTGCCAGCATGGACGGATCCACAGTGTGCGGGTATGGTTTCGCGCTTTTCCAAGGCTGTCATTCAAGGACGATCATATGTTTTCTCCCCACACCCCAATCTCTGCGCTCAAATATGTTGGCGCTTTGATTTTTGTGCTCCTCGCCGGGTCTATGACCGGATGCCAGGTTAAATCTGCAGCGCCTGCCCCGGCTACAAAACCGGTAGCGCCCACGTTTACCCCCGAAGAGATGGAGGCTTATCGGCTGCAGCGTTTCGTGGAGGGGATGCAAGGGGTTTTGCGAGACAGCATTCTCGACGCTAACCGTCAGCAATTGACTGGGGAGGTCAAGCTGGCGCTGGTCATCAACCTCAAAAACGAGTTGATCAGTTGTGACGTAGTTGGCACGCCGCAATCGACGGATGCCAAGGCAGTCTCTGCGTTGGGCGCGCTGGCGAAGGACGCCTGCTGGAATTCAGTGTTCCCTGTGGTGCCTGCGCAGTACTTCAACGAAGACGGCATTGCGGAAATTCGCGCGCCACTTATCCTCCCCATCCTGGCCGATTATCACCTGCCGGGTCTTGAGAGAAGGCAACAAAGCTTTGCCCAAAGCCAGTTTTTCTGGGAGCGCACTATGGCAAACCAGCCTCCGGAAAACATTGGTATTGCCTCCTTTGACTATCGGGCGAATGCTCAGGGCGAAGTCCAGAAGTGCCGCGTCAGTCTCGCGGCCACTCGCTGGCGTTCGAATAGCTTCAAAAAACGCGACCGACATTTACTGCGCCAATTGACTCAGCAGTGCGAGGAGCTAAACCTCAGTACCATGCCGGGCTTTAAGGTTGACGAAAAAGGCTTAGCCATGGGGCGTGTCAGCGTCGAGTACATGCCATGGCGGGGCGGGCCGAAGAAGCACTGATTTTCCTGTAGTACTTGCGGGCGATTGAGCCGCTGCGGTGCGCGATCCTGTAGGACCGGCTTTAGCCGGGAGGGCGTCGGGATGTTCGCTAAATTTTTTTGGCAAAACACCGCCCTCCCGGCTAAAGCCGGTCCTACAAGATCAAGCTTGCAGGCACACATAGAATCTCCCACAGCTTTAGCGTGAGCTTCAGGTCGCGAGCTTTCAGTGATCAGTTTGCAGTCAGATAAATGTGACCAATAAGTCACGAAATGTCTTATATCTTCTGCGAATTTGCTGCTGAACAGCGTCTGACAAGCAGCTACACTCGCGGCCCGATCTTCCTTCGAGCACGCCCATGAAATTTCGTTTTCTACTCTGGATGCTGGGCCTGTTAATGGCACGGGCCAGTCGCAATAACCCGGCGTTTCAGCAGCAGTTGGCAGGCAAGGAGCTGACGTTTGTATTGCAGACCGCTGACGGCAAAGTGGCTCGGCATTTCGTGATAAGCGGGCAGCGAGTCAGCAGTGCTTCGGGTGTCATTGCGGAGCCAGGATTTGCGATTATCTTCAAGGACGCCGCCTACGGCTTCGCCACCCTGCAAGCCAAAAACAAGCAGTTGGCGTTCATGCAGGGCATTCAGGACAAAGATATTCAGATCAAGGGCAATGCCGGTCTGGTGATGTGGTTCCAGGGCTTGATGAAGTACCTGAAACCACGCAAGAAGAAGCAGCCGGTGAAAGCTTAAGGCAGCTCCAGGCCACCACCCGCTTTGTGCAGTGCCCGCAAGTGTTCACTGAGCTGTTTGAGGTTGGCCTCGTTAGCGGCGATTTCCTTGGCGCGTTCGGGTTCGAGCAGGGCGCGTACCTCTTTGTCCAGGTCGCCGGTCAAACGCTGCAGTTGTTTCTGGCGCTGACTGCTTTCGTCTTCCAGGCGCTTCCACTCCGCGGTCTGCGGCAAGCCGTAGCCGCCGCTGTCGAGCAGTTCGGCCGGGCGACTAAGGAAGCCACTGCTGGCGAGGATTTCCTGCAGCGTACCCGTTGCCTTGGAGACGCTGCCGTCTTTCTGCTCACGGGCGCTGAGGTAGCGCTGTTTGACCTCATCCTGTGCCAGCAGCAACTGCCGACGCAGGCTGGCCTGTTCGAGCAGTAGCATGGCAGCGCTGGTGCGCAGGTCCGCTTGTGGTAACCACGGCTTACGCTCTTCGGCAGACAGCGACATCCATTCTTCGACGGTGGTCTGCTTGATCGGCAAGTGCTTCCTCAGCACGTCGAACATCGCCTGATAACGGTCGCGATAGGAGTCGAAACGGTAGCCTCTACGAAGCGCTTCCTTCGGGTCGTCCAGCACACTGGTATCGGCCAGGCCACGTCCCTTCAGCACCTCAAGCAAGCCGTTGGGCAGGATGCTGTCCAGATCGACCAGTTTTGGATTGTTGGTACCGCTGCGTAACAGTTTCAGGTTTTCTACTGCGCAGTTATTGGACAGGAAGAAGTAATTGCCGTCGTAGCTCCAATGCATTTCAGCGGCATGCTGCACTAACCCTTCGATTTCCGGGCGGGACAGTTTCAGTGGCACCGAGGCCAGGCTGCGCAGCTCCGTCTTGGTGTATTCATCGATGACCTGAGCCAGTGGCAGCACGAACAGGCGCGACGGGTAGGCGCCCATCAAACCATCCCAGCTGGACAACTGAACGTCGCCGACAAAGGCGCGATAAGACAGCACCAGATGTTGGTCCAGATCGAGTCGGCAGTCCGGGCCACGAGGGCGACCGGGTTTGCAGATGACCAGCCGCAACATGCTGTGGCCCCAGCGGCTCATCATGTTCTGGTTGGCTTCTGCCAGCAGGTAATCCACTTCGTACACGCGCTCGGGGTCTAGCTTGCCCAGCGGCTCGCGACCGAAGTCGTTGCCCGCGTTCAGGTACGGATAGAACGAAGGGCACTGGTCCTTGGCAGCCGGTGCCCAGCCAAACTGCTCTTTGTAATACGCATAGAGCGCAGGACGACGGCAAGCGTAGGCCGGGTCGAGCAGGAAGTACTCCATGTTGACCGCGACGAATTCCAGCGGGCTGGTGGTTTCGTAAATGTCGGGGCTGCGGGCAACCTGGCCGTTGTGTTCTTCACGATCACCGCGGCGGCCCACATATTGTGGCCAGCCTGCCAGGTCCAGCAGGCGCGGGTCGTCGCTCAACGTGAAGCGGCGGTCAGTCTGGCCACGGCAGTAATCAGGCAGGCCGACCTTGCCCAACGAGCTGCTGCGCCGTCCGCACTGGAAGATCACCGAGCGTTGAGCGGGTGACCACAGGCGGGCGCGGTCATAAATATGAGTCAGCTCGTGCAGTACCGTGGCGAGCATTTCTCTGCGCACGGTGCCATGGGGGCGATTGGTGTTTTTAGTCGCGGCGCTGCCGTCGGTCAGTCCCGCCAATAGATTGGTATTGAGATCGAGACGGTATGGGCCGGACGCCTGGCCATAGGCATTGGCAGGCATGTCGGCGGACCAGCGCACGTCAACGCGTCGGTCCAGATCTTTGACGAAGCTCGGCGGCAGGGCAATGAGCGCTTCGTCCAGTAGCGTCTGTGTGGCTTTTTGCTGTGCAGGACTGAGGCCGCTGGTATCCAGCGACAGGCTCAGATCAGCGAAGGCAGACGTGCCAAGCAGAGACAATGCGCCTGCCAGCAGCCAGACGCAAAGGCGCCTCACAGAGCGAGAATGGCTTCGGCGAGAACCTGATCACTGGCACCGCGGGCTTCTGGCAGGCGCGTGCGCAGCATGTCGAATGCGGCGTCAAGTTGCGCGCCGTGGATATCGCCACCGCTGGCCACGTAGCTGGCCGCATCGTCTTTGGCCTGAACCACGATTTTGGAATCGCGGATCGAAGTGGTGGTATCGGAGGTGAAGTCGATGGTGCGACCGAAAGCGCGGACGATGATGTTACTGGTCTGCACGACGGTTTGCGCCTGAGCAACGTCAGCCAGCAAGAACAGGCCAAGGGTGGCGGCAATCAGGGGGGTACGCATGGAACATCTCCAGGTAATACAGAAGAGGTGAAGTGGCTATTGGACGAGGATTGCTTGCGCGAGTTCGAGGTCGCTGGCATTAAGTTTTGGCTCTGCCTGGCGCAGGGCCATTAGCGCCGACTCCAGTCGTGCGCCTCGCAGCTGGCCGTCACTGGCGACAAATGCCGCAGCGTCATCCTGTGCTGCAACGATCAACTTTCTATCGAAAGGTGCCGTAGTCACTTTGCTGGTGACATAGCCCGTCATAACCAGGGTTTGCGTGGTGGTATCCAGCGCCTGGGCCGGTGCGGTCCAGAGCAGGCACGTTATCGGGGTGATGAATAGCAGCGGCAGTAAACGCATGGCTCTCTAACACTTGCAAAAACGAGCCGCAAGGCTAGCGCAATGGCCGGGCTAGAGCTAGCCCGGGAGCCTGGCAAGGCAACCCGGGCTGGTACGCCGCTGTGATCAGATGGCCAGAATTGCCTGGGCCAGTTGAGCGTCGGAGGCTTGCAGTTGTGGCGCCAACTGACGAATGTGCTGGAAGGCGTTTTCCAGTCGAGCGCCACGAATCTCGCCTGCGCTGCCGACGAAAGTGGCGGCGTCATCACGCGCTTCACGAACGATTTTGTCGTCCCTGAACGAGGAGCTGACATCGGAAGTAGCATTGGTTGTTGAATCAACGGTGCGCACCATGGCATCTGTTGTTACAACAAAGCTGGTGGCGTGAGCGCCGGTTGCAGCTGTCAGCAGGACGGCGGCACCTAGCAGGCGAAGACGGGACATGGTCGGACTCCAGTGGAACGCAAAGCAATAGAAAAGAAACGCGGGCTGGCCCGGCTGTTTCGTGAAGGCCGTGACAGAACTGATAGTACGGAACTGTCACAAGCCTAGCATGGCGTGGCTGTAGACGGCGCTTCCTAAGCTCTGCGGGCATTCGCCAGCAACGCGTCGTTTAGCCATCTGCCGAGGCTGATCACCCAGACCAGCAGGGCAATCAATCCCGTGCTGAACAGCATCCCATTGACCCCGCCGTGGACAATGAGTTTGCCTGCAATGAAAGGAAAGCCGAACACGCCCAGAAAGTACGCCAGGCTGAATAGCAGTAATGACTGCGCGGTAAGCCCGCAAGGGGCTTCATTGGCAGCAAGGCCATTGATAACGGAGTAATTGAGGCCGTAACCGATACCCAGTAAAGCCGCCGCCAGCCCATAGCTGAATAGGTCATGCACCCATTGGCCAAAGCTTAGGACTGCAACCAGCATGATGGCACTCAGTACGCAGGACGCCGCGAACGGATTGCGTTTGACCACCCAGCTCGCGATCAACAAGCGACAGCAGATGGCAGCCCCCATGAAGCAGATGAAGAACACCGAGTAATCAAGTCCCAGGCTGGAGGCGTAGCTGGTCTGGAAGCTGCCTAGCCCGCCGAAGATCGCCCCGCCAAGCCCGACCATTAGAATGGAGAAGGCGGCTTTTGAGGTTAAAACCTTGATCGCAGAGGTGAGGCCGATCTGGGCGCGATCATTGGGTGAAGCGTTTGTGTGGAAATGCTGCCCTGTTCGCCAGAAATACACTCCGCCTCCCACCGCCATGATCGCCGCGCAGAAAAAAGCAGTCTGAATCGGCAGGTCAAAGTAGCTGGCAAGTTTTCCCGTCAGTGGACCGGTACCGATACCGGTCAGCATGCTGCCCGAGAGCAGCGCAAAGCTATGGCTGCGACGATTGGGTTCAACCATGCCTGCCACCATGATGGGCCCCAGGGTGTAGAAGACTCCCCAGCCGAGACCGAGCATCAGTGCGCAGACCATAAGCCAGGGGCCTAGGCTGTCTGCAATGGCGAACCCTGATGATGCCGCCGCCAGGAAGCCCGCACCCAATGCGATGCATCGCGCAGGCCCCCATTTATCTGCCAGATGTCCTGAACCCACTACGGCAGCGATGGTGCTGATCATCGCAACTGAAATCACTTGGCCTGCATCACGTTCGTCTCCACCAAAAGAGGTGATCAACAGCGTCAGGAGGAAGGTCGATCCGTAGGAGACTGAAAGCATGAGACTGGCGATGCAGAACGCGCCGAAGCTTGAAGGCTGGTTGGTTGGAGAATGGGTCATGCGCGTATCCATGCGTGGCGGTTCTGGCTTTTTAGCACTGACGCGCATGGAGTTGGTTGATTAAGTGGTGGAGTGAAGATCAGGGGATTTATAACAAACTGTACTTGATGATTTTATGAATTATTGAACTGTATTGTTCTGATGCCGGAGCTTTGATCTCGGTCAGTGAGCGCTCACCTCAATCCATTGTCTCGAGTTGGATCGCAGTTCTCGTCACCAGAATGCAACCACCTGATTTGGAATTCTTCCTGTAGGAGTGACCGGGGTGGCGCTCCACCTTGCTCGCGATAGCGTCAGTCCAAGCGATGCATTCGTCGACCACTAGACAGAATCGCGAGCAAGCTCACTCCTACAGTCCAGTGCGAATTGCCATGCGCATTGATGGGGTTCGTAAGATGCGCGCTCAGAATTTCGAATTCCAGAAATGACAAAACCCGTCGCAGTTACCCGCGACGGGTCTTGTATGAAGCAATTCGGGTTGCTGGTGAGTGACCTTGGAAGGTCAGGACCAGCGTGCGCCAGTTAGCGCCAGAACGGCTTGCTCAGCTCTTCGTAACGCTGCGATTCGCTGATACCTGCGTCAGCCAGCAGACGTGCATCCAGGCGGGCCAATTGGTGGCGGCTGGACAGGCGACGTTGCCAAAGCATCAGGTTAGCGAAAGCGCGAAGAGGCCATGCAGCTTTTGCGGTTGTAGCGGTGTTTTCGTTGAAAAGGTCGGAACTGAGTGTACGTTCCATGGTGTGCATCCTTCCGCTTGTGGCGGGCTAGAGAGTGATTTAACTGGTGCCCATCTTCCTCCGAGTTGGCCAGTCTCTCTAGACACAGTTCAACTGTATTGTGCGAGTTCAGTTAACTGTTTAAAGGCACTGTTTTGTTCCTATTTGGGGCAACTGTATCGGTCTGCACGTTTTCAGTGCATTTTGTGCGCCGATTTGGTGAAAAGGCTATTTTTACCCCTCCAAATGACCAGTACAGCAGTACAGTTTTTTCGAGTTTGTCTTTTAAGCTGAGATTGCGAGGTAGAAAACTGTATTGCTACCTCGCAACTGTTCACGTCAGACGGGCAGCATGCTGCCTGTTTCATCCAGGCGAGAGTGCCAACTTAGTGCTTCGCGCAGTACATGCGGGGTGTGTCCTCCTTTAAGGCAGGCTGCGGCGAAATAAGCATTGAGCGCATCCCGGTAAGCCGGATGCACACAGTTGTCGATAATGACCCGGGCACGTTCACGTGGCGCCAGGCCCCGCAGATCCGCCAGGCCTTGCTCGGTCACGAGGATGTCCACGTCATGCTCGGTATGGTCTACATGGCTGACCATGGGCACAACACTGGAAATCGCGCCGCCCTTGGCGATGGATTTGGTCACGAAGATCGCCAAGTGGGCATTGCGGGCGAAATCTCCCGACCCGCCAATACCATTCATCATGCGTGTGCCGCAGACGTGGGTAGAGTTGACGTTGCCGTACAGGTCAAACTCCAGCGCGGTATTGATGCCGATGATCCCCAGGCGACGGATGATTTCGGGGTGATTGGAGATCTCTTGCGGACGCAGCACCAGGCGCGACTTGTAGCGTCCGAAGTCGGCGAACACTTCAGCGTGCTTGCTGGCCGACAGCGTCATCGAGCTCCCTGACGCGAAACTCAGTTTGCCAGCGTCGAACAGTTCGAAGGTTGAATCCTGCAGCACCTCGGAATACATGGTCATGTCGTGGAAGGGCGAATCCACCAGGCCATGCATGACGGCATTGGCGATGGTGCCAATCCCGGCCTGCAGCGGCATCAGTTTGTTGGTCAGCCGGTCTTCGCGAACTTCTTTTTTGAAAAACTCCACCAGATGGCTGGCGATGGCTTGGGTGTCCACATCCGGCGGCAGCACAGTTGAAGGCGAGTCAGGCTGATTGCTGATAACGATGCCAACGATTTTGGCCGGATCTATCTGTACCGCCGGGTTGCCGATGCGCGTGTCAGCTTGCAGCACTGGGATTGGCAGTCGGGTAGGGCGATAACTGGGGATATAGATGTCGTGCAGCCCCTCCAGCTCCAACGGCTGGGCGAGATTGATTTCGACGATGACTTCCTTGGCCAGGATCGCAAAGCTGGCAGAGTTACCCACCGACGTGCTCAGTACCAGATGGCCATCTTCGGTGATGGCGACACATTCGATGACGGCCAGATCCACGGCCTTGATCTGCCGGTTGCGCAATTGCTCGACAGTATCGGAAAGGTGACTGTCGATGAACATCACCGAACCGTCATTGATAGCCTTGCGCAGGGTGCTGTCGACCTGAAACGGCGAGCGACGCGACAGCACGCCAGCTTCGGTCAGTTGTTTGTCCAGGTCGTTGCCCAGGCTTGCGCCGGTCATCAGGCTGATCTTGAGCGGCGACAGTTTTGCGCGTTCGGCCAGTGCATGAGGTACAGCCTTGGCTTCGCCGGCGCGGGTGAAGCCGCTCATGCCAACGGTCATGCCGTCCTGAATCAAAGCGGCAGCGTCAGCCGCGCTCATGACCTTGTTCATGAGCGAAGGCAAGCGGATACGATCACGGTACATGGGATTCTTTTCTCGGGGGTGGAAGCGAAACCCAAGTCTAGAGAGTTGGGCGGTGTTCGTCCCGCTACCAAGGTCGCATTTGGAGGCTCTAATTAGCGGGTTTCAAAGCAAAACACTGTTACGCAGAATGTAAAAAGCCCCGGCGTTTTTCGCGCCGGGGCCCGGTTTTAACGCATCAGGAGCCTACGCGTTGTCGACCGCCTTAACCATGTCCTCGATCACCTTTTTGGCGTCTCCGAAAACCATCATGGTTTTGTCCAGATAGAACAGTTCGTTATCCAGACCGGCATAACCGCTGGCCATCGAGCGCTTGTTGACGATGATGGTTTTGGCTTTGAAGGCCTCCAGAATCGGCATACCCGCAATCGGCGATTTAGGATCGTTCTTGGCTGCGGGGTTGACCACGTCGTTGGCGCCCAGCACCAATACCACGTCGGCCTGGCCGAACTCGGAGTTGATGTCTTCCATCTCGAACACCTGGTCGTAAGGCACTTCTGCCTCGGCGAGCAATACGTTCATGTGGCCAGGCATGCGCCCGGCAACCGGGTGGATCGCATACTTCACGGTGACGCCGTGGTGAGTCAGCTTCTCGGTCAGCTCTTTAAGCGCGTGCTGCGCCCGCGCAACGGCCAGGCCATAGCCCGGAACGATGATCACGGTGTCGGCGTTGGTCAGCAGGAAGGTCGCGTCGTCGGCTGAGCCGGACTTCACCGGGCGGGCCTCTTTGGCACCCGCCGGGCCTGCGTCGTCGGTTACGCCGCCGAAGCCGCCGCCGATCACGTTGAAGAACGAGCGGTTCATCGCTTTGCACATGATGTAAGACAGAATCGCGCCGGAAGAACCCACCAGGGAGCCAGCGATGATCAACATCGAGTTGTTCAGCGAGAAACCGATACCGGCCGCTGCCCAGCCCGAATAGCTGTTGAGCATCGATACGACGACAGGCATGTCTGCCCCGCCAATCGGGATGATCAGCAGTACGCCGATCACGAAGGCCAGAGCCAGCATGATGGCGAACGCGGCGAGGTTGCCGGTGAACATGAAGAACAGGCCGAAGGCCAGGGTCGCCAGGCCTAGCACCAGATTCAGCTTGTGCTGACCGGCGAACTGTACCGGTGCGCCTTGAAACAGGCGGAACTTGTACTTACCCGAGAGCTTGCCGAAGGCGATAACAGAGCCCGAGAAGGTGATAGCGCCAATGGCCGCACCCAGGAACAGCTCCAGGCGGTTGCCTGCCGGGATCGCGTCTCCGAGGTTCTTCACAATGTTCAGCGATTGCGGCTCAACCACTGCTGCAATAGCGATGAATACTGCTGCGAGGCCGATCATGCTGTGCATGAAAGCAACCAGTTCAGGCATCTTGGTCATTTCAACGCGCTTGGCCATGACCGAGCCAGCGGTACCGCCGACCAGCAAGCCAATCACGATGTAGCCAATGCCAGCAGTGGTGTCGGACAGCGCTGCCAGTTTGTAAACCAGCCCAACAGTAGTAACCACCGCCAACGCCATGCCGAGCATGCCGAACAGGTTGCCACGTCGTGAGGTCGTTGGATGCGAAAGACCTTTGAGGGCCTGAATGAAGCAGACTGCTGAAACGAGGTACAGCAAGGTAACCAGATTCATGCTCATTACTTGCGCACCTCTTCTTTCACTTTAGGTGCCTTTTTCTTGAACATCTCCAGCATGCGCCGGGTGACAAGGAAACCACCGAACACGTTGACGGCTGCCAGAGCGACCGCAAGGGTGCCCATGGTTTTGCCCAGTGGTGTCACGGTCAGCGCGGCAGCAAGCATGGCGCCGACGATGACGATCGCCGAAATGGCATTGGTCACGGCCATCAACGGCGTGTGCAATGCTGGCGTTACGTTCCAGACCACGTGATAACCGACGTAGATCGCCAGTACGAAAATGATCAGGTTGTAGATACCTGGGGAGATCAGCTCTTCCATTGTTTTATCCTCAGCCGTTCTTGCGGATGACTTGGCCGTCGCGGCACATCAGGCACGCGGCAACAATGTCGTCTTCCAGGTTGATGTGCAGCTGACCGTCCTTGTCGAACAGCAGCTTCATGAAGTCCAGCAGGTTGCGGGCGTAGAGCGCCGAGGCGTCAGCAGCGACCAGCGCGGGCAGGTTGGTGTAACCCACGAGAGTCACGCCGTGCTCGACGACGACCTGATCGGCTACGGTCAGCGGGCAGTTGCCGCCTTGTGCTGCAGCCAGGTCGATCACCACTGAGCCAGGCTTCATCTCGGCCACGGTTTCTGCGCTAAGCAATACCGGCGCTTTGCGCCCCGGGATCAGTGCGGTGGTGATGACGATATCCGACTGCTTGGCGCGCTCGTGGACTGCAACCGCCTGACGCTGCATCCAGCTTGCAGGCATCGGGCGGGCATAGCCGCCAACGCCGACTGCGCATTCGCGCTCTTCATCGGTCTCGTAAGGCACGTCAATGAACTTCGCACCCAGAGATTCGATTTGCTCCTTGACGGCAGGACGCACATCGGAGGCTTCAACCACGGCGCCCAGACGCTTGGCGGTGGCGATGGCCTGCAAGCCCGCGACTCCCGCGCCGAGCACCAGAACGCGTGCGGCTTTGACCGTACCTGCTGCCGTCATCAGCATCGGCATGAAACGAGGATAGTGGTGAGCGCCCAGCAGGACTGCCTTGTAACCCGCAATGTTGGCTTGGGAAGACAGCACGTCCAGACTCTGCGCGCGGGAGGTCCGTGGCGCAGCTTCCAGAGCAAAGGCGGTGATGCCTTGCTCAGCCATCTTGCCGATGGTTTCGCTGTTGAAGGGGTTGAGCATCCCGACAACGACCGTGCCGCGCTTGATCTGTGCCAGTTCGCTGTCGTTCGGTGCGCAGACCTTGAGCAGTAGCTCGGCAGCCAGCGCTTCAGCGGCAGCGCCAATCGTGGCTCCTGCTGCTTCGTAAGCACTGTCCGGGACGCTGGCCGTAATGCCTGCTCCGCTTTGCACCGTGACCCGATGGCCTTGGGCGATCAGCTTCTTGATGGTTTCAGGGGTTGCAGCAACCCGCTTTTCACCCGACTGGGTCTCGAGAGGAACGCCAATGTGCACGTGTAATCTCCTGCGTGATCTTCTTGTTTTCTTCAATTAGGCCAGCGCACTTCAGCAAGTACGACTGGGGCTGCCGATCAGCATGATCCCGCTATTTACGGGCGGGGCGCGGCATTTTGCAGGCGAAGTTTGGTGCCTTCAATTCATTTTGTAACGAGACGATAAATTAACTACAAGTCATCCCGTGACCAAATGTCGCAGCGCTCCGCCTCAAGCCCTTGTTTACTGGGCCTTAGAGGGAAAGTAGTCGAAATGTCAGAAAACCATGAATTCAATTCCTGAATCATGGATGTAACGAACGAATAGGGCTGCGCCTCAGGCATTTAGCGGCTTAGAGGCCTTATTTTTCGTGCGGGGATGAGAGGAGCTATATGCGACAAAAACGTATATCTGTAGGTTTTATTGGAATATGACTACACGGTTACTCAGGGCTTTTTATAGCGCTCTCGTGCTCGTAAGTCTTGGCTTGCCCGGCGAGCCAGTCTCGGAATGCCCGTAGTGATGCCGATTCAACTTTACGCACCGGGATTATCAGGTAGTAGGCCTTGGGGCTTGCAAGTGCGTGCGGGTTGGCGACCACTAGCCGCTGTTCTTTCAGCTCGCGCTGTATAAGGAAGGGCGGGATCAGAGCTATGCCCATTTCGTGGCTGGCAGCTTGAGCGAGCATCGAAAACAGCTCGTAACGTGGGCCTGTCATGTCCCGGGCAACGTTCATCTCCAGCCCGCTGAACCATTGTCGCCAGGCGTAGGGGCGGGTGGTTTGTTGTAGCAGCGGTAGAGTCGCGATTTCTCCCGGGGCAAGCTGGCTCCGTCCACCTAACAGTGCGGGGCTGCAGACCGGGACGGGGTTCTCACCCATCAGCCGGTAGGACTCAGTGCCTGGCCATTCGGCATCCCCAAAGTAGATAGCGGCGTCGAAGTCAGTATCGGCAAACAGGAACGGTCGCGTGCGGTTAGTGAGGTTCACCGTGACTTCAGGCTGGCTCCGCTGGAAATCCTTCAGGCGGGGCAATAGCCATTGCGTGCCGAATGTCGGCACAACGGCTAGCTCAATCGAGCTGGCGCCTTGGTTACCCATCACCGACAAGGTATCGCGCTCCACCGCGTCTAGCTGTGTGGCGATGCGCCTGCTGTAGGACAAGCCCGCTTCGGTCAGCTTCACTCCCCGGCGAGAGCGTCGGAACAGTTCGGTGCCAAGAAACGATTCAAGGCTACCGATCTGTCGGCAGATGGCGCTTTGAGTCAGTGAAAGTTCGTCGGCGGCTTTGGTAAAGCTTTCATGGCGAGCGGCGGCTTCGAAGCTGACCAGGGCGGCGGTACTCGGGATTTTACGGCGCATGTACGCGACCCTCACTAATCACAGCCAATATCGTTGTTGTCATGAATCTCGGAGTGAGAAATTAGCACAATAGAGTGCGTATTCATCGTTTGTGAGGTCTTGTTACCCGGTCTAGGATCAACTCATAACTATTTCAATGATTGAGGATGGCTCATGGCTGGCAAGGCAAGCTTCAACTGGATCGACCCGCTGCTGTTGGATCAACAGCTCACGGAGGAGGAGCGTATGGTGCGCGAAAGCGCGGCGCAATTCGCCCAGGACAAGCTGGCGCCCAGAGTGCTGGAAGCCTTTCGTCATGAGCAGACCGATCCTGCGATCTTTCGTGAGATGGGTGATGTCGGCCTGCTCGGCGCAACGATCCCGGAAGAGTACGGCGGCAGCGGGCTTAATTACGTCTGCTATGGGCTGATTGCGCGGGAAGTTGAGCGTATCGACTCTGGCTACCGCTCGATGATGAGCGTGCAGTCTTCTCTGGTGATGGTGCCGATCAACGAGTTCGGTACTGAAGCGCAAAAGCAGAAGTACCTGCCAAAGCTCGCTTCCGGCGAATGGATTGGCTGCTTTGGTCTGACAGAGCCTAATCACGGTTCTGACCCTGGTGCGATGATTACTCGGGCAAAGAAAGTCGACGGCGGCTACAGGCTTTCAGGCAGCAAGATGTGGATCACTAACAGTCCGATCGCTGATGTGTTCGTGGTTTGGGGCAAGGACGACGAAGGCGACATTCGCGGCTTTGTGCTTGAGAGGGGTTGGGCCGGGCTGAGCGCTCCGGCAATTCATGGCAAGGTCGGTTTGCGCGCCTCCATTACCGGCGAAATCGTCATGGATAACGTCTTTGTGCCTGACGAAAATATCTTCCCTGATGTGCGAGGTCTTAAAGGCCCTTTTACCTGCCTTAACTCGGCCCGTTATGGCATCTCGTGGGGCGCTTTGGGGGCGGCTGAGTTTTGCTGGCATACGGCGCGGCAATACACCCTGGATCGGCAGCAGTTCGGGCGTCCATTGGCGGCTAATCAGTTGATCCAGAAAAAGCTGGCGGACATGCAGACCGACATCACCTTGGCGCTACAGGGTTGTCTGCGGCTGGGGCGGATGAAAGATGAAGGCACGGCAGCGGTTGAAATCACTTCAATCATGAAGCGCAACTCCTGCGGCAAGTCCCTGGACATCGCTCGCATGGCCCGTGACATGTTGGGCGGTAACGGTATCTCCGATGAGTTCGGCATTGCCCGGCACCTGGTCAACCTTGAGGTGGTGAACACCTATGAGGGAACTCATGACGTGCATGCGCTGATTCTCGGGCGGGCGCAGACCGGCATTCAGGCCTTCTGTTAAGGAGGCGTGTCATGGGTGCGCTTTCGCATATCCGCGTATTGGATTTATCCCGGGTGCTGGCTGGGCCGTGGGCAGGGCAGATCCTTGCTGACCTAGGGGCCGAAGTCATCAAGGTTGAGCGGCCGGGCAATGGCGATGACACCCGGGCATGGGGGCCTCCCTTTCTGAAGGACACTAAAGGCGAGAACACCAGTGAGGCTGCCTATTATCTGTCTGCCAACCGGAATAAGCAGTCAGTGACTATCGACTTTACCTTGCCTGAGGGGCAGGCGCTGGTCAGGGAGCTTGCTGCCAGGTCCGATATCCTGATTGAAAACTTCAAGGTCGGGGGTCTTGCTGCTTATGGCCTGGATTACGCGTCGCTTAAAGCGATCAATCCGAAGTTGATCTACTGCTCGATTACCGGGTTTGGGCAAACTGGTCCTTATGCAAGGCGCGCCGGGTACGACTTCATGATTCAGGGGTTGGGCGGGTTGATGAGCCTGACCGGGCGTGCGGATGATCAGGAGGGGGCTGGGCCGGTGAAGGTTGGGGTGGCGTTGACTGACGTCATGACGGGGGTCTATTCGACTACCGCGACATTGGCAGCCTTGGCGCACCGCGATCAGAGCGGGCTTGGGCAGCACATTGATATGGCTTTGCTGGATGTGCAGGTGGCCTGCCTGGCGAATCAGGCGCTGAATTACCTGACGACAGGCGTAGCTCCTGCACGCTTGGGTAATGCGCATCCGAATATCGTCCCCTATCAGGACTTCCCTACCGCTGACGGCGATTTCATTCTGACGGTGGGTAACGATAGCCAGTTCAGGAAGTTTGCGGAGGTGGCCGGGCAGGCTCAATGGGCGGATGACCCTCGGTTTCTGACTAATAAGCTTCGTGTGGCTCATCGAGCAGAGCTGATTCCGCTTATTCGTCAGGCGACTGTATTCAAGGCGACTGCGCAATGGGTAAGTGAGCTGGAGTTGGCAGGCGTGCCTTGTGGGCCTATCAACGACTTGGCGCAGGTGTTCAACGATCCACAGGTGAAGGCGCGAGGGCTTGCGATGACATTGCCTCATGCGCTGAGCGGGAGTGTGCCGCAGGTGGCCAGCCCTATTCGTCTGTCTGATACACCGGTTGAGTATCGGCATGCCCCTCCTTTATTGGGGGAGCACACCGATGAAGTGCTTGAACGGGTGTTGGGCTTACAGGCTACTGAGGTTGACGCGTTGCGTCGGGCTGGTGTGGTCTAAGCCTTTCTATATATAGAAGAAAGCGTGTTTTTAAGGTTTTTCATGAAAAGCACAAATTAGCTATTGACGGCCTCTCGAATCTCTCTATAATTCGCACCTCTTCTGGCGCAGACGGAACGAAAAACTCCTTGGTAATCAATGAGTTGGACAGTTTAGTTGGCTCGGAAGGGGTTT